>CAISPT010000040.1 GCA_903887455.1 uncultured Opitutaceae bacterium
GCCCCAGCAGGACGTTCTCTATATCAACAACGGCGACGGAACCTTCACCAACGCGAGCGAGGCGGCGGGTATCTGGGCCCTGCCCCCCCATCGGACCATGTCGGTGCATGCATTGGACTACAACCGGGATGGCCACGAGGACCTCTACATCTGCAACGACGCTACACCGAACATGCTGCTCATCAATGACGGCCATGGTCATTTCCATGACGAGGCGGGAAAGCGCGGAGTCGCGTTCAACGCCCTGGGCGAGGCTGCGGGATCGATGACCGCCGCGATTGGCGACTGCACCGGGGACGGGATCCAGGATATCCTGGTCTCTCGCCTGGGATACGGCTCGCTCTACGTTGGCTCGGCCCAGGGGGATTGTTCCGATCGGATGATGGCCTCTGGAATCGGGCCCTTAACCGCGCAGTACGTTGGCTGGGGAACCAATTTCATCGATTTCGACAATGCCGGGAAGCTCGACGCCTTTATCGCAAACGGAGACCCCTTCCGAATGGTGGGCTGGCAGAGCCTGCTGCTGGAAAATGACGGCCAGGGCAATTTCCACAACGCCGTGGACAAGGGCGGCGCCTATTTCCGGACGCCCGTCCGAGCCCGCCCGAGCGTCGTCCTCGATTACGACAACGACGGACGAATGGACCTGCTGGTTGGTCTTATGGGTGACCGGACCGTCCTTCTCCACAACCGCGATACGTCCGGCAACCATTGGATCACGCTTTCGCTTCGCGGGACCAAGAGCAACCCGGCCGGTTGGGGTTCGTGGGTGGAGCTGACGGCGGAGGGAAAGAGCTACGTTCAGGAATGCAGCTGCCCGTCAGGCTTTCTGAGCCAGGGGGATCCTCGGATCCATTTCGGGCTCGGCAAGGCGACCCTGATCCAGCGGATCCAGATCAAGTGGCCGAGCGGCGCGATCCAGACCATGGTCGATGTGCCGGTCGACCAGATCCTGAAGGTGACCGAACCCCTGCCCCAGTGAGCACGCGCACCTGCATCATCCTCGGGGCGGTGGCCCTCGTGGCCGCCGGATGTCAGCCGAAGGCACCAGGCGGCTCCCTCGTCCTGACGCAAACACCCGTCCAGGCGGAGCCCCTGCAAAACACCACCTTGATGGATGTCAGGTATCCGCATGGAAGCCGGGTGCTGCTGTTGGCGCCGCCATTCGGGCGCGACTCGGTCCTTGAGCTCTCCCGCGGACTTGTCGCCGCGGGCGACCCCTGCGTTTCATGGGACGGCCGCTGGGTCTATTTCGCCGGCAAGAGCTCGGACGAAGCCATCTGGCAGATTTACAGGGTAAATTCGGGGGGAGGCCTGCCCGAGCTCGTTACCCGGATGCCGGGGGGGGCCATGGGCCCGGCAATCGCAGCCCACGGGCAGCTCGTTTTCAGCTCTCCGGTCCCAAAGGCGGGTCATTTGTCGGCCGCTCAAGAGCCAGCCGCCCTCTACGGCCAGATGCCGGGCCACGAACCCTACCGGCTCACATTCGGGCCGGACAATGCCGTTGATGCCACGGTACTGCGCGACGGGCGGATACTCTACGTCAGCGCAAGGGCCCGCGACAACTACCGGACCCCGAAGAGCTTGGGCCTGTTCACAATCAACAATGACGGGACCGAAGTGACCGCCTACGCTTGCCAGGGGGACGGGGCCGACTTTGTGCAACGCCCCCGAGAGTTGGATGACGGGAGGATTGCCTTCCTCACCGCGCATTCGGGCGAAGGGGGAAGCATGGCCTGGGCAGAGTCCGTCAAGTCAGCGGCCCCCTTCGCCACGCGAGGAAGCCTGTTTAAGTTTGGCGTCGTCGGCATCCGCTCGGTGGAGCCGACGGCGGGGGGTGAAGTCCTGGCCAGCGCTGAGACCCGCTCCGGGTTGGGCCGTTCGATGACCGGAAACGCGAAGATCTTCAGGGTAGCGGCTGGTGACGCTTCGCTCAGCACCCCACTCGTTGACGATCCACTGTGGAACAGTATCGAGGCCATGGGAGTCGCGGAACGGCCCGAACCCAGCGGGCACACGACTGCCATCATGCCGGCGTCGCACTACGGCACCGTCGTTTGCCTCAACGTAAACGACAGCAGCGAACCAGCCGCAGAGGGGAATCTGGCCCCCGCAGCCGAGCTCCGCGTCTTCGTTCCCGACGGCCCGGGGCTGGCGCGCACACTGGGAACGATACCGGTGGACGCCGACGGCTCCGTCATCCTACGCCTGCCCGCCGACGTGCCTCTGGGCCTGGAAACCCTCGACGCCCAGGGGCACGTGCTCCGACACCAGCCGCCATCCCTTTGGCTCCGGCCCGGGGAGAACCGGGCGTGCATCGGCTGCCATGAGCCGCGCAACCACGCACCCCGAAACATCCGTCCTTTGGCCACGATGCACGGACCTGCTCACTTGGAGCTCACCAGCCAGACATCCGCGGCCCACGCGGCCACACCATGAATCTCAAAAGAATCATCGTGGTCACGTCGTCGCTCGCCCTGGCGGTCGCCGGGGCCACCGTGGGAGGACTCTCGGGCATGCGCGAGCACGAGCGCATCCGATCAGGCCTGCCCAACCTCGGATTGGTCTCCTGCATGAAATGTCACGAGCGGGGCCTGGACTCGTTACCCTGGGCAAAGCCGCGCCCGCACCACGACTCCCCCGACGGTATCGCCGTATCACCTGACGGCAGGACGCTGTTCATTGCCCTGAGCGACAGGGACGAGGTCGCCGAGGCCGACGTTGCCTCGCTCGCCGTCACCCGACGCTTGAAGGTGCCGGGTGGACCCTTCGGACTCGCCCTCGACACGGCGGGCAATCGCCTCTTTGTGGCGTGCCGCAATCAGGACAGGATTGCGGTGATTGGCACGCGCGACCTCAAAGAGCTGGACTCCGTTTCGGTGGGTATACGCCCGACCGCGGTCGCATACTGCCGGACGCCAAACGGGGAGCGGCTGATTGTCCCCAACTCGGGAAGCGATGACATCTCCGTACTATCGGTAGCGCCGCTCCTCGAGCTCACGCGCACAGCCGCCGGTCGCGAGCCGTATTCAGTTGCGGTCTCAGACGGCGGGCGCCGCGTCTACATCGCGAACCGTATGTCTGTGCACGAGCGGCTTCTCAGCCAACCCGCCTCGGAGGTCACGGTGCTCGACCCGTCCGACGGACACGTCCTAAACCGGGTAGACCTCCAATCCGCCCACCTGGCGGAGGGCGTAACCGACGTGCCAGTGCGGGGGTGGGTCATCAACTCGATGGTCCGGGTACGCAACCTGATCCCAATCACACAAGTGAAGGATGGATGGGTCATGTCCTCAGGGATCGCGATAACCCGCCATGATGGCTCCGTGACGCAGGTTCCGCTGGACGAGGCGAACGCATACTTCCCCGACCCGTCGGGCATTGCGGCAAGCCCCGACGGCAGGCGAGCGTACGTGGCCTCGGGCGGAGCCGATGTCGTGACCGTACTAGACCTCGACCGTCTAGGAGCGTGGCTGGACCACGCCGGAGAGGCGGAGAGAGGTGACGCCCCCGAAAACATGGCGCTGTCGTATCGTTATGTGGCCGCCCGGATTCCGACCGGCTGCAACCCCCAGCATCTTGCGCTGTCCCCCGACGGAAGCCGGCTTTTTATCGCCGAACGCCTCGATGACGGGATTCTTGTCGTGGACACGACAAGCCTCAAGCCTGCAGGGAGGATCATTCTTGGCGACCGCGGCCTCGACGACCCCATTCGCCTCGGCGAGAGGGTTTTCACGCGGGCCCGCTACTCGTTCCAGGGCCAGTTCTCCTGCCGCTCCTGCCACCCGGACGGCCACGTGGACGGGCTCTCCTATGACTTCGACGGCGCCGGCGTCGGCGACAACCTGCTTGCGAACCGAAGCCTGTGCGGCGTGGCGGGCACCGAGCCCTTCAAGTGGAACGGAAAAAACCCAACGTTGCAGTACCAGGATGGACCGCGCTTCGCGCGAGTCCTGATGAGGACCGACGAGATCCCCCAGCCTCAGCTGGACCAGCTGGCGACATACATCAAGCACCTCCCTCCGACGCGCACCGTACCCTGGAGCCGGGTAGGCCAGCCGCTCACGCCCTCGGAAGAGCGCGGCCGAAAGCTTTTCTTTGCCACTCGGCGCCCCGACGGCACGCCAATCCCGTTCGCCCGCCAGTGCCAAACCTGCCACCGGCCACCGCTCTTCACCAACCGGCTCATGACCTCGGTCGGCACCCAAGGGGCGCAGGATTCGTCGGGCGTCTTTGACACGCCGCACCTGATCGGAGTCGGCGCCATGGCGCCGTACCTCCACGACGGGCGGGCAAGGACCCTGGAAGAGATCTGGACCGTCTACCAGAAGGACGATCTTCACGGCGTTAGCAGCTACTGGTCTAAGGAGCAGCTAAACGACCTGGTTGAGTACCTTAAAACCATTTAGGCCACACATGAACATTCGACACATTTTCTCGTGCCGCGCATTCGCGAACAACGCCTTGCTCTGCACGCTAATCCTTTGGTCTCGCGGTTCCACTGGGGCCGCGACGACGCCAACGGTGGCTGCCGTCCCGCCGCTCCCACGCATCAGCCGATTCGAGAACTTTGGAGAGAAGGACGGACTGCCATCACACAAGGTGCACAGCGTTCTGAAAGCCAGCGACGGCAGGCTGTGGCTTGGGACGACCAACGGGCTGTGCGTGCGTGAACCGAACGGGGCCTTCCGCCGCTATGGGCCCGAGGACGGGTTGAGCCACGCGGTCGTGCTAAGCATGGCGGAAGACACCGAATCCGGTGACTTGTGGCTCGCTACGATGCAGGGGCTCAGCCGTTTCAGCGGGGGCAAGTTCACCACCTTCACCCAAACTAACAGCGGACTGCCCAACAACGTGGTTTACGGCGTGGCCGTCATCGACGGGACGGTATGGGCGGCGACCCCGGCGGGCGCGGGCGCCTACCACATCAGATCAAAGACCTGGAAAATCTTCGACCAGAACAACGCCGACATGGAGGAGCCTTGGTGCTACGCGATCGCTCCTGGCAGCGGAGTGGTGTACATCGGAGTGTGGGCTGGGGGGATCGTGGAATACGACCCGAAGACCGGCAGCTTCAAGGCCTACCGCGATCCCGATGGCGATTTCCAGTTCCAGCTCACGCCTAACAGCGGGCCGATCGCCGACATAACCTCGTGGGTCGCTTACCAGGACGGCATCCTTTGGCAGGCAACCTACTTCGGCCTTTCCCGCTACGACACAAAGGATGCGACATGGCGGACGTGGGTGCAGGACAAGACACCCCTAGTGTCCAATTTCATCAATACGGTCTTTGCCCACGGTCGCGTCGCCTGGATTGCGACAGACCGAGGCGTATCGGTCACCGACGGAATCAACTGGGACAACTATATCGTCGGCGAGAACGGCCAAGGCATGGTCCGCACCTTTCGATCCGCCCAAGACCCGCAGACCCGCACGATGTCCACGGCTTTGGCAAACGGCTTCGTGCTGGCGATCTGGGCCGACGACCACGAGGCCTGGTTCGCAACCTCCAACGGTTTGAGCCACGCCCTCTTCGATGGGCCGCCTTCCCCAAAAGCCTCCGCTTCAAACCCCTAGGCCCACTTCAATACGAGCATGCGCCAATGAAAACCTCTTGTCTGTGCCTCATAGCCCTTGCCTCCGCCACTGTCGGTGTCGGCCCCACCCTTTCCGCTGGGGAACCCAAAACGTCCGCCCCCGCGACAACGCCCACCTTTGTCCCTCCGACTGAGGCGGACTCGGCATCAGGTCATCGTTTCATTTACGGGAACCCAAACGAAACGTACCCCTACTACGCCGGGGTGCCCCGCGAACTCTGGCCGTTCCGAAGCGTCGAACCCTACACGAAATTCTTCATCACTCGAATGCCGTTCCGGGGACCTGGGAGGGACTATCCACCGCCGGCAAACCTGAAGACGCTCAAGGTCGGGCTGCTCGACTCCCCGAATTATGGCCCGAACTGGGACCGTAGCGTGCGCCAGCGGGAGGGAATTATCCTCGCCGTAGAAGAGGCGAACCGCGCCCGCCGTGAGGGACAACTTCCCTTCGAGCTGATCGAACGAGAGGGCATTGCCCAATGGGGTGGCGCAGCGAATCTTGCTGCGGAATTTGCCGACCAGGGCGTGCTCGGATACCTGGGCACGATCGACGGCGCCGAGGCCCATGTTGCGCTGCGCGTCACCCTAAAGACGGAGATTGTGATGGTAAACACTTCCGACCCTGACCCGACTCTAACAGAGACTAGCATACCCTGGCTTCTACGTGTCTTGCCCGACCATAGGATAGAGGAGGCGAAGCTGGCCGAGCTGATCGTGAACAAGTACGGCTGCAAGCGAATCGCCATCCTTAGAGCGGGCGACCGATTTGGGCGCCTTGGGGTACACACGTTCATGAATTTCGCCCGCCGGCTAGGTTGTCCAACGGTGCAGGAACTGCTCTTCAAACCGGGAGGGAACGACATTCCCCACCAGATTGCCGCGATCAAGGAGGCCGAACCTGACGCCATCTTCTTCATAGGTGAGCCGGACGACATCGGCCGCTTTGCGAAGCAATTCCGCCAGGCAGGGATCCAGGCACGATTTTTCGGCACGGACCTTCTGATGGAGGACCGCTTCCTGCAGGAGGCTGGGGATTCCGCCGAGGGAACGATCATCACGTGCCTCTTTGATCCCTCGCGGAAGGACCCGCTCTGGGTAAGCTTCGTGGCCCAATTTCGGCAGCGCTGGGGTCACGACCCCGACGCCTATGCCGCCTATGCCTACGACGGGGCCCAGGTCCTCCTCCACGCCATCCGGAAGGCCGGCCCGAATCGTTGGCGCATCAGGGATGAGGTGTGTAACCTCGACTTCTACCAGGGCGTGACAGGTTGGATGCAGTTCGACGGCACCGTCAGCAACATCGCCCCTGCACGCCTCGTCCGGTTTGAGCATGGACACCGCGTATTCGAGCCCGAGCCTGAATTCCTGCCCGTGATTGCTCAGGGGCTCTAGCCGGTACCGACCATGCCTGCCCGACTTTGCGGTTCAATCGTACTGCTGCTTATCGCGCCGCTTGCGGGAGGTGCCGCCACGCCCAACGTGACACTCGGGCTCGTGGTGCCCTCTTCCGAACCGGAAGCGGTGAGTTTGCTCCGGGGAGTGCAGCTTGCGGTTGGCGATGCAAACGAGGCCGGCAAGGGGCCGGTAGCACTCGAGGTGCAGGGAAGCGGAGGCCAATGGGGCACCGCTGGCAACGACGCGGTGCACCTGATTTCCCAGCTCCACGCCGACGCGGTCATCTCCCCCTCCGACGGGGCAACGAACCACCTCATCCTACAGGTATCGGGCCGGACACAGGTACCGGTTGCCAGCCTTTGCTCAGATTCGTCGATCACGAATGCCGGTGTAATCTGGGCAGTGCGCGTTGTCCCGCGAACCGATCAGGAAGTGGAGACTCTATTGGCCTCGGCGCAGCAACCGGGCCGATCCCCGCTCAATTGGTGGGCAATAATTCCTTCGGGGCGACCTGCCCGTCCAGTCCGACGCGACATCGAAAGAGCTGCTCAACACACGGGAACCCATCTCGGGAAGGTTCTAGAGGCCGGGGGCCGGGAGATGGACCCTGCGGCGAAGGCTCGCCAGATCGTCGCTGCAGCACCCGACGGGGTGCTGATCTGGCTGGCGCCGCAGGAGGCAGGAAAGGTTGCCGCTGCATTGAGAGCCGCCGGCTACGGCGGCCGCTTGGCGGGCCCCAGCCCGCTCGATTCGCCGGGTTTCATTTCTGCAGCCGGCGCCGCGGCGAACGGAGTATGCATTGCGGGCTTCTTCGCTGATGAGAATGCTCGCGAGCGCGCCAGGGACTTTCAAAGGCGGTTTCTAGGGCGGTTCACAGAGGCGCCGGATTTCACCGCAGCCGCGGCGCATGACGCGGCCGTGGTCCTGATTGAAGCTTTGCGCCACGGCAAAGGTGGCTCGGCCGGCAGCCCATTCCCACTAGCGCTTCCAATAACTGGGGTAACGGGGATCCTCCATTTTGACAACCAGGGCAACAGGACTGACCCTCTGCAGGTGATGTTCTGCGAAAAGGGCTGTTTCATTCCCCTTGGACACGGAGGCACTAAATCATGAAGTCACAACGCCTGCTAGCGCTGACAACGGCGCTCATTGCGGTCACGGTGCTGGCCGTGGTCGCGCTGCCTACCGAGGCAGCTGATTCAAACCCGGGTAGTAGCCCAGCCGACGCCTCCGCGCTACCGCCGCCGTCCAACGGAGCCATAAGCCCGCAGGACCAAGCCGACGCGCTGCACTTCGTCATCGCAGCAGACCGGGAGGCGTTATGCGGGCTGTTTCTCTCCCATGTGCCGGCGGAATCAAGGAAGGCCGCGCCCGGAAATGAATGGGCGTGCCCGTCGGTCGCGCTCCGAAGAGCCTGTGAATCGATCCAGAGCCAGGGCGCCGAATTCAGCTATGCCCTGCGATCCCTCACGCCGATGGAACCCCGGAACAGCCCTCAAACGGAGTTGGAACAAACGGGGCTGGCGTTCATCGCCAGCCATCCAGGCCAGAACTACTATGGCAGGGAATTGCTCGGCGGCCGGCGCTACTTCACCGGCGTTTACCCCGATCTTCCGGCCAAGGTGAGTTGCGTCGACTGTCACAACCGGAACATCGGTACCGCGACGCGCCTCCACAAGGCTGGCGATACTCTAGGCGGCGTGGTGGTGAGGGTTCCTCTGGAGTTTTGAGCCACCGCAGCCTCGGATGAGCGGATGCCATTGAAATGGGCGTGTTTGTGCATCCCAACACCCTGCTCCTCCGATGACTTGGGCTCAACGCGGGGGGTCACGTGCCACCAACGTTTCATCACGAGTACCCAGATCCCCCCCGAAGGCCTGCTAGAACTGCAATCCCAAAGATAAGCGACAGGGATCCGCTCCCACGCCATTAGGTCTATCTTCCTCCACCGCACGTTCTTCTGAACGGCGTGATCCTAAGTCGCACCAGCGACTGGTAGAGAAAATGGTCGGGCCGGAGAGATTCGAACTCTCGACCTCTTGCACCCCATGCAAGCGCGCTACCAGGCTACGCTACGGCCCGAACAAGAGAAAGGTCAGCAAGACCCACCCCTCGGATTGAAGCAAGAGCAAATCATGCACGTATGTCCATTGCATCCCCGGGCGGTGCAGTGTTCCCTGCCAAAATAGATCATCCTGAGGTGCAGCTTGTTCCACGCTGCCTCAGGGAAGAGGGCCTTAAGGTCCCGCTCGGTCTCCACCACATTTCGCGCCTTTGAGAGGCGCCAGCGCTTGGCGAGACGGTGGATATGGGTGTCGACCGGGAAGGCGGGTACGCCGAAGGCCTGGCACATGACGACGCTCGCGGTCTTGTGGCCGACGCCGGGCAGGGCCTCCAGCTCCTCGAAGGACTTGGGCACACTCCCACCGTGCCGCTCCACGATCAACCTGGATAGCCCTGAGATGGCACGCGCCTTCTGCGGCGACAGGCCGCACGGTCGGATGATTGCCTGGATTTCCGAGACGGGCACCCCCGTCATCTTCTCCGGGGTGTCCGCAAGGCGAAACAGCTCCGGGGTCACTAGGTTCACCCTCTTGTCGGTGCACTGCGCCGAAAGGACGACGGCCACGAGGAGCGTGTATGGGTCTTTGTGATCCAGGGGGATCGGCGTCTCGGGGTAGAGCCCGGCGAGCTTCTCCGCTACAAAGGCCCCCCGGGCCTCCCTTGTAGAGAACGTCTTCGGTCGCATGGGGTACACCTGATAGGCGAATTCCGCGAAAACTACAAACACCCGGGACGGTTTGCCCAAATCACGGTTGCGCGGGCCGCGCCCCCGACTACCCTTTCACCCGCATGCCCTCGCACGCCGATCCCGCGAATCCCAACGACACATTCGCCCGCCGCCATCTGGGTGACAATGCCGCCGACACGGCGTCGATGCTTGAGGAGCTGGGTTTCCCGAACCTGGACGCCCTCATCGAATCGGCCGTCCCCTCCCACATCCGGCGCGGACCCATGAACCTTCCCGAGGCCGCAGGCGAGAGCGCCGCGCTGGCGCAGCTGCGCTCGATCGCGGCCGACAACCGCGTGTTCCGCAACTTTATCGGCCAAGGCTACTACGACACCCTTGTCCCCGGGGTCATTCAGAGGACGATACTCGAGAACCCCGCGTGGTACACCGCCTACACCCCGTACCAGGCCGAAATATCGCAGGGCCGACTCGAGGCCCTCCTCAATTTCCAGACGATGGTCTGCGACCTGACCGGTCTCGAGATCGCCAACGCCTCGATGCTCGACGAGGGCACGGCGGCCGCCGAGGCCATGATGATGTGCCACCGGCTTAAGGAGTCGGGCGGGGACGCGACACCCACCTTCTTTGTCTCCGACGCGTGCCATCCCCAGACGATCGACATCGTGCGCACCCGCGCGAAGCCCCTCGGGATAGAGGTCGTGACCGGGGACCCCCTGAGCCACGAGTTCAAGGCGGGCGCCTTCGGCGTCCTCGTCCAGTACCCCGACACCTACGGCTCGGCCCACGACTTCTCAGCCTTCTTTGATAAGGCCCACGCCGCCGGAGCTTACTGCATCGTCGCCACCGACCTCCTTGCCCTCACCCTGCTCAGGCCCCCCGGCGAGTTCGGGGCCGATGTGGCCGTGGGCTCCTCCCAGCGCTTCGGCGTGCCCATGGGATTTGGCGGACCGCACGCCGGATTCCTTTCCACGAAGGACGCGTTCAAGCGCCAGATGCCCGGGCGCCTGGTCGGGGTGTCGAGGGACGCGCAGGGCAACCCCGCCATGCGCCTGGCCCTTGGCACTCGGGAGCAGCACATCCGCCGGGACAAAGCCACCTCGAACATCTGCACGGCGCAGGTCCTCCTTGCGGTGATGGCATCCATGTACGCCGTCTACCACGGGCCCGAGGGCCTCAGGCGCATCGCCCGCCGGACTAAGCTCCTCACTGAGCTCCTGGCCGCGGGCCTCCGTGCCGCGGGCGCCAAGCTGCCCGCGGAGCCCTTCTTCGACACCCTGACGGTCGGCAACGTCGCGCCCGACCGGGTCCTGGCGGCAGCCGAGGCCAAGGGCATGAACCTGCGACGGATCGACGCGGGCCGGATCGGGATTTCATTGGACGAGGCCACAACCCTCGAGGACGTGGCCCAGATCCTCGGGGTCTTCGGCTCGGTGCCGCTTCCGTCCCCGTCCTCCGTGAGCCCCGGTTTCCCGGGGGACTTCGCGCGAGCGAGCGCGTTCCTGGAGGCCAAGGTTTTCAACGCGTACCACACCGAGCACGAGATGCTTCGCTACATCAAGCGGCTCGAGGCCAAGGACCTCACCCTGTGCCAGTCGATGATCTCGCTCGGCTCCTGCACGATGAAGCTGAACGCCTCGAGCGAGATGTATCCGGTCTCCTGGCCGGAATTCTCCCGCCTCCACCCCTTCGCTCCAGCCGAGCAGACGCGCGGCTACCGCCGGCTCTTCAAGGACCTAGAGGCTTGGCTCTCCGAGATCACGGGCTTCGCCGCAGTGTCGCTACAGCCCAACGCGGGCTCCCAGGGCGAATACGCGGGGCTTCTCGTCGTCCGCGCGTTCCACGAATCTCGCGGCGAGGGCCGGCGCAACGTGTGCCTGATTCCGACGAGCGCCCACGGCACGAATCCGGCGAGCGCGACAATGTGCGGCTACCACGTGGTGCCCGTCCTCTGCGACGCCCAGGGAAACATCGACATCGCGGACCTGAAGGCGAAGGCCGAGGCTCACTCGGCGGACCTCGCCGCGCTCATGGTCACCTACCCCTCCACGCACGGCGTCTTTGAGAGCGGCATCAAGGACATCTGCGCCATCGTCCACGCTCACGGCGGGCAGGTGTACATGGACGGCGCGAACATGAACGCCCAGGTTGGCCTCACCTCGCCGGGAGAGATCGGGGCGGATGTCTGCCATCTTAACCTGCACAAGACCTTCTGCATCCCTCACGGCGGCGGCGGCCCCGGCGTTGGCCCGATCGGGGTGGCGGCGCACCTTGCCCCGTTTCTTCCGGGTCACGCGGTCGTCCAGCCCTATGCCAGGGGACATGGGCACCTTGGCGCCGTGAGCGCCGCCCCTTGGGGAAGCGCCAGCATCCTTGTCATCTCCTGGATGTACATCCGGATGATGGGCCCCGACGGGCTCGCCCTGGCGACAAAGACCGCGATCCTGAATGCGAACTATGTGGCCAAGCGCCTCGGGAAGTTCTTCCCCGTCCTCTACAGGGGCCAGTCGGGCCTCGTCGCCCACGAGTGCATCGTCGACCTGAGGGGATGGAAGAAGCACGGGGTCGAGGCGGAGGACGCCGCGAAGCGGCTGATGGACTACGGCTACCACGCCCCCACGCTCTCGTTTCCCGTCCCGGGGACCTTCATGATCGAACCGACGGAGAGCGAGACCAAGGCCGAGCTCGACCGGTTCTGCGAGGCCATGATCGCGATACACGGGGAGATGCAGGCGGTCGCCAACGGCGAGTCCGACAAGGTGAATAACCCCCTGAAGAACGCCCCCCACACGGCCCTGGTCGTGTGCGGGGACGAATGGGACCACCCCTACTCCAGGGAATTGGCCGCCTTCCCAGCACCCTGGACCCGGGCCTCGAAGTTCTGGCCCGCGGTCGGCCGGGTCGACAACGTCTATGGCGACCGGCACCTGATATGCTCCTGCATCGGGATGGACGCCTTTGCCGCCGCCGAGTCCTGAGCCTGAGCCATGAAGATAATCCGCCACCTCACCCCCGCAGGACCCGCCCACGCCGCGCTCCAGCCCGACGGTTCGGCGCTGGAGATCAAGGGCGACATCCTGGGTAGCTACGCCGTGACCTCGACGCTTGTCCACCCGGGCAAGATCCTGGCGCCCCTGGTTCCCGTTAACATCATGGGCATTGGGCTCAACTACCGCAGGCACGCCGAGGAGGGGGGCAAGGGGCTTCCCCAGAAGCCGATGCTCTTCATGAAGGGCACCAATGCCCTCCAGAACCCGGGGGACCCGATCGAGATCCCCTCCCACCTGGCAAGCCACGAGGTCGACTACGAGGGCGAGCTGGCGGTCGTGATCGGGAGCGCGTGCAAGAACGCCACGAGGGCCAACGCGCTGGACTTTGTGCTCGGCTACACGGTTGCCAACGATGTCTCGTCCCGTGATTGGCAGTTCAAGCTCGGCGGCGGCCAGTTCTGCCAGGGCAAGAGCTTCGACACGTTCTGCCCGCTCGGGCCCGCGCTGGTCACCCGGGAGGACATCCCGAACCCGAACGCGCTCCGCCTGAAAACGGTCCTGAACGGACAGACGATGCAGGACTGGAGCACCGACGACATGGTCTTCGACGTCCCGGCGCTCATCGAGTTCCTAAGCGGCAGCAAGACGCTGCTGCCCGGCACAGTGATCCTTACGGGCACCCCCCATGGCGTGGGTTACGCGCGCAAGCCTCCGGTCTTCCTCAAGCCCGGCGACACCGTCACCGTCGAGATCGAGCGAATCGGCTCGATCACCAACCCTGTCGTGCGGGAGCGGGATTAGTCGGTGAAGATCGCGGCCTGGAAGCCGGGGCCGTGGACGCCCTCGATCAGGATCCCCTCGACGTCGGCCGTCTTCGACGGTCCTGTGCACCAGACAATGTTCGGGTCCGCCCCCAGGGCGGCCACCGCAGACGGAAGGTCGGCGTAGAGGCGCGAACGCGGGATCACGGCGACGTGGGCCCAGGGCGCAAGGGCCGCCAGGCGCGACGAGGAGGTTGCGTCGTCCAGGATGATGGTTCCCGTCTCGGCAATGGCACCCACGCCGCGCGTGATGCCGAAGGAGTAGTCGTCGACCCGGGTCCGGTCAAAAGAGGTCTCCACCGTGAAGGGAGCCCCGAAGAACGGCGCGAACACCGGCCAGAGCGCCGGGTCGCAGTAGCCGTGGGTCCAGCCGCGGGCCCTTAGGCTCTCGACTAGCGCGGCCGGTCCAGCGAGCACCTCTCCATTCACCGCCCTGATGCGCTCGGTGAACTCCGCCAGCGGGTCCGCGAGCGGAGAGCGGTTGCGAGCCAAGTCCACGCCCTCCTCGAAGTCCGGGAGCGGGGCCCGCTCCCCGAGCGGCCTGAGCGCATCGCGGACCCTTGCGAGTATGGCCTCGCGATCGTTAGTCACGGGACTCCCCCCTTCTGCGTCCGCCTTCGTGGCGCGAGAACGGCCTCGCGGCCGACAAGGTACAGGAAGGCGCAGAGCCCCAGGAAGAAAATCATCGAGAGCGCGTCGGCGTTGGGTCCGTTGAAGAGCGGGTTGCTCGACGTCGCCCAGTCGTTGAAGCGGTTGTCGACCGCCTCCAGACTCGGCACCCCCTGCAGGAGCGCGATCACGATGCCGGCGATCGCCCCTCCGGCGATGTAGCCCGAGGCCAGGAGCACCCCCGGACTCTTGTCGCCCTCGGCAGCCAGCTGCTCCGGAGTGAGATTCTTGGCGCTGTGCTTGCGCCGGTTGTAGGCGTCGACCAGCCAACGCACGATGCCGCCCGCCCAAATGGGGCTCGACGACGACAGCGGAAGATAGATTCCCACCGCGAAAGCGAGCGACGGGATCCCGGACATCTCGAGGGTGAGCGAGATCATGACGCCCAAGAGGACGAGCGACCACGGCAGCTTGTGCCCCAGGATGCCCTTGATGATGTAGGAAATCAGGGTCGCCTTCGGAGCAAAGAACTTCTTCACTGTGGAGCCGTCGGGGCGCTTGAAGTGCGTGCCGTTGATCCCGGGGTCCACGAGCCAGACCGCGCGGCCCGAGGGGTCCACGAGGTACTTCTCGGCGGCGCCGCCCGCCGGGTCGCTCCGGTGCCAGACCAGGTAGGTCGCCCCATCGTCGCGAGCCTGCGGGCCCCTTATCCGGTCGTGCTCGGTGAGAGTCGACGGATCCACATGGAGGCCCTCCGAGGATACTGACGGTACCGGAATGTAGGTCGAGGCCGAGTCGTTTAAGGCAAGAAGCATGGGCCCAAGGACGACCGCTGAGGCAAACGACCCGAAGAGGATCGCCACCTGGAGGTATTTTGGCGTGGCCCCGAGGATGTAGCCGGTCTTCAGGTCCTGGGAGGTGCTGCCCCCGTTGGACGAGGCGATGCAGACGATGGCGCCGATCGAGAGGGCCGTCACGTAGTAGGCGCTCCCAGTCCAGCCCACCAGAAGGAAGATCAGGCAGGTGAGGAGAAGGGTCGCAATCGTCATCCCCGATATCGGGTTTGAGGACGAGCCGATCTCGCCGGTGAGCCGTGAGGAGACGGTGACGAAAAGGAAACCGAAGAGAACGATGAGCGCGGCTCCGGCGAGCTTCGTCCCTATCCCCGCGTCCAGGAGCATCGGGGCCGAGACGATCGCCGCCATGAGGACAACAATCCCGATGCCGACGAACTTCATCGAAAGGTCCCGCTCCGTGCGCGGGACCTCGCCGACGGCGGACTCCCCCCGCCCCGGGTTGAGGAAACCGACGTCCCTGAGGCCTTCCCTCAGCCCGTGCCAGATGGTCGGGAGCGATCGCAGGAGGCTGATGATGCCCCCGGCCGCAACGGCTCCGGAGCCGATGTAGAGGATATAGGCGCCGCGGACGTCGTCCGGGGCCATGTCGGCGATCGGTATCTTCCCGGGGGCCACCGGGGCGCCGATGTGCTCGCCGAAGAACTTGATCATCGGGATCAGCACGAGGTAGGAGAGCACGCCTCCGCCGCACATGAGCGCCGCGATCCGCGGCCCGATGATGTAGCCGATCCCGAGAAGCTCGGGCGAAATCTCCGCGCTCACCGACGCCCCGTTGAACGGGGCGCCAAAGACCTTCTCGGGTGTGTCCTTCCAGAGGCGGGCCGCACGGTTGAGCACGTTGTAGACGATGCCGATCCCGAGCCCGGTGAAGATGGCCCTCGCACCGGGAGCCTGGCCGAGGCCCGCGGCCTCGGCTTCCCGCATCTCGGTGGCGGCCCCGGGGGAGGCGTGGAGCCGGTCCTCAGCAGAGGCCCCGGCCTTCAGGACCGCCGCGCACGCCGTCCCCTCGGGGTATTTGAGGATCCCGTGCTCCTTCACAATTAGGGCCCGCCTCAAGGGGATCATCATCAGGATTCCGAGCAGGCCGCCGAGAACCGAGACCAGGAGCACCCGGGTAAGCTCGAGGTCGAAGCCGAGGATCATGATTGCGGGCATTGTCACGCCCACGCCAAAAGCCAGTGACTCCCCCGCCGATCCCGCGGTTTGGGTCACGTTGTTCTCGAGGATCGTGGCGTCGCGGATGCCGAGCTTTGATAGCATCCTGAAGAGGGCGAGCGAGATGACCGCTACGGGGATCGAGGCGCTCACCGTCAGGCCAACCTTCAGGACCAGGTAGAGCGACGAGGCGCCGAAGAGCGTCCCGAGAACAATCCCGGTGATGATCGCCCTGGCCGTGAACTCGCGCATCCGAGTCTCAGGCAGGATGAAGGGCTCGTGCGCGGGCCTGGGCTCTTTGGTCTCTTCCATTGGGGGTGGCCTACTTTCGGCGCGCCTTTAGCCACCTGCGGAACTCGCCGCCACGCCACGGGGGAAGCGTCCGCTTCGACTCCCAGGCCCTGAGGGCGGGAACGGGGACAAGCGCCGTCGGCAGGTAGTTGATCGCCCTGCCCGCCAATAGCGCGGATCTCCACGCCACGGGCTGCGTGGCGAGGATAGCCCAGGCCCCCATGGGCGGTGTTCCCGGTGACGGGACCCCCTCCCGGTGAGCGCGGTCCCGGAGCCTGAGCAGCAGGTCCGGGATAGGGATGTTCACCGGGCAGACCTCGTTGCACGCCCCGCACAGGCTTGAGGCCTTCGGGAGGTCGGCCTTCTCAGGGAAACGCTTTCCGAGCAGGAGCGGCGACAGCACGGCCCCCACGGGCCCGGGGTACACGCTACGGTAGGCGTGCCCGCCAGACTGGCGGTAGACGGGGCACACGTTCAGGCAGGCCCCGCAGCGGATGCAGCGCAGGATGTCGCGGCACTCGGTCGCCAGGACCTCGGTCCTGCCGTTGTCGACGAGGATCACGTGCATCTCCTCCGGACCGTCGGGCTGCCCTGCCCCCCTCGGACCGCTGATGAACTCGTTGTAGACCGTCAAGTGCTGGCCCGTGCCCGAGCGCGCCAGGAGGTTCAGGAAGAGACCGAGGTCCCTGTCCCTCGGCAGGATCTTCTCGATCCCGACCAGCACGATGTGGCAGCGCGTCGCCGCCAGGCAGAAACGGGAGTTCCCCTCGTTGGTGACCACGACGACTCGCCCGCTCTCCGCCACCACGAAGTTAGCCCCCGTGAGCCCCACGTCCGCCTCGAGGTACTTGTGCCTGAGGAAGCCTCGCGCGCGCCGCGTGATCTCCTCCGGCCGGTCATCGTAGGCGCCAAGACCGTTCTTCTCGAACGTCTCGGCGATCTGACGCCGGTTCTTGTGCATGATCGGCTTGATGATGTGCGAGGGGTGATCGTGATCGAGCTGCACGATGAACTCGCCGAGGTCCGTCTCGAGTGACTCGATGCCCCGCTTGGTCAGGTAGTCCTCTAGCCCTATCTCCTCGCTCACCATGGTCTTGGCCTTGACGAGCTTGCGGGCGCCGCGCGCCTTCATGATCCCGTGGACCGCCTCGCAGGCGGCCTCGGCCGTGGACGCCCAATGCACCTTGGCGCCGTTTGCTAGGAGCCTCGCCTCGAGCGCCGGCAGGTAGGTGTCCAAGTTCTCGACCACGTGCTGCTTGACCTCGCCCGCCAGTTCTCGGAGCCGGTCCGGGTCGGCGTAGTGGTCGAAGAGGACCTTCGTGCGCTTGTCATAGCCCGACTTCGAGCCGTCGTACACGGAGGCCCGGGTCTCGGCCGGAAGTGCCGCCGCAGCGCGGTCTATGGGCTGGGTCCTCATGGCTTCGCCAGGACGGCGTCCCGCAGCACCTGTGCAACGTGCATCGTGCGGAGGGGCTTCCCCTCCTTCGTTGCAATGCCCCCCAGGTGCATGAGGCACCCCATGTCGCCCGAGACAAGCACATCGGGTGACGCCTGTCGGACGTGGTCCAGCTTCAGAGCTCCCATTGAACCGGAGACGTGGGGGAAGGAGACCGAGAAAGTTCCCCCAAACCCGCAGCACTGCTCGCCCTCGCCGAACTCGACCATCCTGACGCCCTCTATGGAGCCGAGAAGGAGCGCGACGGCGTCGCTGCTCCCGGTGCCGCGCGTGTGGCAGGAGCGGTGAAGGGCGAGCCTGGCGTCGAAACGCCCGGGCCACGAGCGTATCCCGAGGCCGTTGACGATGAAGTCCCCGAGCTCCCATGTCCGGTTTCCGAGGGCTGTGACCGCCCCCAGGTCCGGTTGCCCCTCAAACGCCAGCCTGGCGCCGTGAAAGAGCATCGCCGCGCAGGAACCGGAGGGCACCACGACCGGTTCCGGGGAGGCGAAGGTGGACACGGCATGGCGCACGACCTTGCGCGACGCCGACCAGTCGCCCCCGTTGAAGGCGGGCTGGCCGCAGCAGGTCTGTCCCTCCGGAAACAACACCTCGCAGCCAAGGCGCTCGAGCACCTCGACCGTGGCGGCGGCCACGTCGTCGTGGAACGCGTCGCAGAGGCAGGTGGCCATCAGCTGGACCCGCCTGCCCTTTAAGGGTGCTCTTCCCTCGGTCAACATCACCAGATCGACACGCGATCCGCAGCCGGCCGGCGCATTGGGGCCCCCTCCGGAACCTCGAACGCCGCCGCAAACTCGTCCAGGTTCGAAAGCGGACCGTTCACGCGGAAACGCGACGGCGAGTGGGGATCGGTGTTCACATACAGCCGCGTGAGCTCCGGGCGCATGTTCTCCCGCCAGAGCGAGGCAAAGCTAAGGAAGAAGCGCTGCTCGGGAGTGAAGCCGGCCACCTTGTCCTTTGGCTTTCCGGCGCTCGCCTTCTCGAACGCCGCGTAGGCGATCTTAAGGCCTCCCAGGTCGGCGATGTTCTCGCCCTGGGTCAGCTCGCCGTTCACCGCCAGGCCGTCCAGGGGCTTGTAGGCCGAGAACTGCTTAACGATTACGGCGGCCCGCTCCTTAAAGCGCTTGGCGGAGTCCGCGGACCACCACTCCGAAAGGTTGCCCTTCTCGTTGAACTGGCGTCCCTCGTCGTCAAACCCGTGGGTCATCTCGTGCCCGATGACCGTGCCGATCCCGCCGTAGTTGACGGCGTCGTCCTGGGCGGCGCTGAAGAACGGCGGCTGAAGGATGCCCGCCGCGAACACGATCTCGTTCTTGAGGAGGTCATCGTACGCGTTCACCGAGGGCGGGGTCATCCCCCACTCCCCCCGGTCCGCGGGCTTGCCGATCTTGGCAAGATCCCGGCGAACAGCGAACTCCTGGGCCCTGAGGATATTTGCGGCGTAGGGGCCCCGATCGATCACGAGCTTGGAGTAGTCGATCCACTTGTCGGGGTACCCGATCTTAACCCCCATGGCATCGATTTTCTTCAGGGCTGCGGCGCGGGTGACGTCGTCCATCCAGGGCAGTCCCTCGATCCGCTCCCTGAGTGCCGCGCGGACGTTGGAAACAATGGCCAGCACCCTCGCCTTGGACTCCGGGGGAAAGGCCACGGCCACGTAGAGCTGGCCCAGGGCCTCGCCGGCGAACAAGTCGATGTGTGAGTTGATCCGCTTCCAGTGCTCACGCATCTGGGGCTGGCCCGTTAGCTCCTTCGCGAAGAAGGCGAAGTTCTCCGCGACGAAGGTCTTGCTGAGGAACGGCGCGTACTCATGGATCACGTGCCACCGGAAATAGGCCTGCCAGTCCTGGAGAGGCACCTCGGCGATCGCCTTGTCGAGGGCCTGGACGAAATCGGGCTGGCCGACGTCGATCTTCGCGGGGGCCGGCGCAAGTCCCAGATTCGAGAGGTAAGCCGTCCAGTCGAAGTGAGCCGAGAGCTTCTGGAGCCCCTCAAGCGTCATCGGGTGGTAATTGGCGACCGGGTCTCGCAGCTCCTCGGCCTTCTTTGATCCTGCGGCAAGAGCGGTCTCGATCCTCATGACCGCCTGGGCCTCATCCTTCGCGGCAGCCTCGGTGTCGCCGACGAGGACGAGCATCTTGGCGACATGAAGCAGGTATTTCTCACGGGTCTTCTTCGAGGCGTCGTCGTCCCTGAAGTAATAGTCCCGGTCCGGCAGGCCGAGGCCTCCCTGTCCCTGGCCCGCGATCACGTTGGCGGTGTCCTTCATGTCCTGCTCCGATCCAAAGCTGAAGCACACCCCCACCCCCTTCAGGTGAAGGTCACCAACCAGGGACCCGAACTGACCCTTCGAGGTCACGGCGCCCACGCGGTCGAGCAGCGGCTTGAGCGGCAGGGACCCCGCCTTATCGATCGCGTCCTCGTCCATTCCGCTCGCGTAAAAGTCGCCGACCAGCTTCTCGATGAAGCCCGGGTTCTCTGCCTTCGAGGCCTTTTCAAGGATGCCGTGGAGCACCTTCTCGTTGTTGGCGTTGAGCTCGTCGAAGCTGCCCCACGAGCTCTTGTCGGCGGGGATCGGGTTGGCCTTCACCCAGCCGCCCTCGGCGTACTGGTAGAAGTCGGTTGCCGGGCTGGCCGACAGGTCCATGTCCTTCGGGTCGAGAGCGGCGGGGCAGGCGGTGCAGAACGCAAGGCCGGCCAGGGGGATTAGCAATTGCGGTAGCCTCATACTTGGGAAAGGTTGCAGTTGGGTCGCCCGCGACCCCGGTTCAGCCGGGACGGGCGCTTGAAATCGCGTCGGCACATGATCCAGCGCGCGCGCGGAACGGCAAGCGAGATGATCGGGGCGCCCTGCCGAGGAAGGCCTACTTGCTGCAGAGTTGCGAAAGCCTCGCGTAAAGCGCGGCAAGCCTCGGCGTCTCGACCCCCGCGGCGGCGGCCCGTCGCAGCGGCTCACCCCAGATCGCCTCGACCTCCACCTGCCGGCCCGCGAGGAAGTCGACGAGGCTCGAGGGCTGGTAGGCCCCCATGGGGGGCGTCACCTCGAACTGGCGCTCGATGAAACTCGCCGGGATTTCAAACCCGAAGCGGGAGGCGGCCCGCTGGACCTCGAACATGAGCGCCCTGGCCTCCGCTGCGAGTGCCCCGCTGGCGCATATGCGGTCGGTTGTGATGCCGCCCTCTGCGATCGCTAGGCCGTTGAAGGGAATGTTCCAGACGAGCTTACGCCACCGGGCCTCGAGCAGGTTCTCGACCACCGGGGCCTTGACCCCCGACGCGGCGAAAAGGCCCGAGAGCGCCCGTGTCCGGGCCTCGGGCGGGCGCCCGAGCTCCCCGAGGGTAACGTTGCCCGTGTGGTAGCACATGATCTCGCCGGGGCCCGTCCGGGTGATTGCCATGAAAACCAGGCCGCCCATGATCCGCTCGGGCCCGAAGATTTTCCCCAGGTACTCGTCGGCCCCGAGGCCGTTCTGCAAAGTGAGGATCGGGGTCGAGGAGCCCAGGAGGGGTCCCACCAGGCGCTCGAGCTCCGCCTTCTGGGTGGTCTTCAGGGCCACGATCGCCAGATCCACCGGCCCGACTTCGGCCGGGCTCCCGAAGACCGCGGCCGGCCTCACCTCCTCGAGCTGCCCTCCCTCGTGGACGCGCAGCGATCCCCGCTCCCGCACCGCCGCAAGGTCTCCCCGCATGAGAAACCGCACGTTCGATCCGCCAAGGGCGAGGCGAGCGCCGTAGTAGATCCCGACCGCGCCCGAGCCCACTATGCCAATCCTGGGAAAGGCCGAATGCATCTCAACGCGGGCGCTAGAGCACCACGTTGTCTGTCAGACGTATCTCATCGACCCAAGCCGCGATGCAAAGAAGGGCCTTGCCGGGCTCGACCTCGCGGATCGCCTCCATCGTGCCGGGATCGACAACCGAGGCGTAGATCACGCGGACGCGGTTGTTCTTGCCGAGGATGTGGGTCACCTCGGCGACAAGGCGGTCGGTGCTGCGGACGCCCGAGTCGACCATCTCCTTGGCCTTGACCAAGGCGTGGTGGATCGCGAGAGCCTCCCTGCGCTGGGTCGAGGTCAGGTCCCTGTTGCGGACCGAGACGGCCATGCCATCGGTCTCGCGCACGGTGGGAACCACGGTAATCTCCACGTCGTAGTTCAGGTCGGCGATCACCTTGCGGACGACCGCGACGTGCTGGACGTCCTTTTGGCCTAGGAAGATCCGGGCGGGTCCGACGATGTTGATCAGCTTGGTGATAAAGGTCGTCACACCACGGAAATGCGTCGGACGCGACACGCCGCAGAGGGGCTTGCTCACACCCTCCTCCGACACGTACGTCGAGTAGCCCTTAGGGTATATCTCCAGGGTCTGGGGGATGAAGACGGCGTCCACCCCGAGGCGCTCGCAGAGCGCGATGTCGGCCTCGGCGCTCCTCGGGTATCCGGCGAAGTTCTCGTTCGAACCGAAGGAAAGCGGGTTCACGAAGACCGACACCACCACGGCCCCTCCCGCGGACTTTGCCGCGCCGATGAGCGCCTCGTGGCCCGGATGCAGCGCGCCCATGGTCGGGACGAGCGAAACCACGCCCTTCTCAGACCTGAGCCGCGCGGCGGCGGTTCGCATCCGCGATACCGAATCGAATGTCTCCATGGGGCTAACGAGGGCTTGAACAAAGCCGCCCCGAAGGGTTTCTTCAAGGTTTTCGGCCGATACGGGCCCTCTTAACCATCCATTTACGACCATTCCATGATCCGAATCAACGAGAACTACGCGAAGCTGAAGGCCTCTTACCTCTTCGCGGACATCGCCCGCCGCGTCGGGGCATACACCGCCGCCCACCCGGACAAGCCTGTGATCCGCCTGGGGATTGGCGACGTGACGGAGCCCCTTCCGCCCGCGTGCGTCGAGGCGCTCCACGCCGCAACCGACGAGATGTCGAAGAGGGCCACCTTCAAGGGCTACGGGCCTGAGCAGGGCTACGCTTTCCTGAGGGACCTGATCGCCAAGCACGACTACGCCGACCGAGGCTGCAAGATCGAGGCCGACGAGATCTTCGTGTCCGACGGCTCCAAGTGCGACTGCGGCAACATCCAGGAGATCTTCGCCTCGGATGTGCGCCTCGCCATTCCGGACCCTGTCTACCCGGTCTACGTCGACACCAACGTCATGGCAGGCCGCACCGGGGCCAACATCGACGGAAGGTACCAGGGAATCCTCTACCTGGACTCGACGGCCTCGAACGGCTACGTCCCCGCGGTTCCCCAGGCTCCGGCGGACCTGATCTACCTCTGCTTCCCGAACAACCCGACGGGCGCCGTGGCCACGAGGGCGCAGCTCGAGGCCTGGGTTGCCTACGCCAAGCTCAACAAGGCCGTTATCCTCTACGACTCGGCCTACGAGGCCTACATCAGGGACCCGCGGATCCCCCACTCGATCTACGAGATCGAGGGCGCCCGCGACGTCGCGATCGAGTTCCGCAGCTTCTCAAAGACAGCCGGTTTCACCGGAACCCGGTGCGCCTACACGGTTGTCCCCAAGACGCTCATGGCCTTCGACGCGGCGGGAAAGCCCCAGGCCCTCCACCCCCTCTGGAACCGCCGCCACACGACCAAGTTCAACGGGGTGTCCTACCCGGTCCAGAAGGCCGCGGCGGCCGTCTTCACCGAAGCCGGCAAGGCCCAGGTAAAGGGGCTCACCGATTTCTACCTGGCCAACGCTCACCTGATTCGCGAGTCGATGACCCGCCTTGGGTTCTCCTGCGTCGGGGGCGACAACGCCCCCTACATCTGGATCAACGTCGGGCGCGACTCGTGGGATTTCTTCGATCTGCTCCTCGAGAAGGCCCAGGTTGTCTGCACGCCAGGCGCAGGGTTCGGTAAGTGCGGCGAGGGCCATGTCCGGATCAGCGCGTTCAACAGCCGCGAGAACGTCGAGATGGCGCTTAGCCGGATCGCCGACGCCCTGAAGTAGCCTCAGTTCCTCTGCGGCAGGGCGCCGGCAATCTCCTGGCCCAATCCCGCGACATCCGCGCTCAGGAGCGCCGCCAGCCTGTCGAAGTCGCTCCCGTCCCAGGCCGCATCCGGGGCCGAGAAGGCCCTGCGGGCGATCACCCTGGGACTGGATCCCGTGGTCGACACCTCGATCGTGGCCTCGAAGCTCGCGGCATAGTGCCCGGACCGGGACGCCAGTCCCTCACAGCGCCTGACCTCGACCGTGACGTCGTAGTCCCTGTCCAGATCCACCGGGAAGGGCTCCGTCACGACCTGGGCAACCCCCGGCAATGCCTGAAGCTTGGCCCTGAGGACCCGGGCTACCGCCGTATCCAGCGGCTCGGCCCACCTGCGGAAGTCCCTGAACTCAACCTCGTTTTCGCCCGTGCGCACGACGATCTCGCGGCGCCTGAGATAGCTCTCGAGCCTGATCGACCTTAGTCCAATCCTCGCCCCAGCGGCTGAAGGGGAAAGGCCGGCCGGGACCGCGGGATCCGACAGCACAAAATAGCGGGTCGGGTCGTCCTGGGCGGGCTGGGCGACGTTGCAGCCCGACTGGGCAAGGACCATTGCGGCGGCCGCAAGCGTCAGAAGAGGCCTCAGGCAGGTGGGCATTTGGAATTTGGTCATGGCAGGCGTGGAATTATTTGGGCGCCTTGCGCCCGGAAAGGAGGGCGTTCGGGTTGCGTTCCAGGAAGTCGGCGAGCCTTTGAACGGACTCCGCGGCGTCGGCGACACGCTCTAGGGCCTTGCTCGTGTCGGCGCCGAAGCTCTGCTGCGCGTTGATGAACCCCTTTGCCGACTGCGCGGCCAGGTTGAACGATTCCAATGCCGCCTTCGCCTGGATCAGCGTCTCGCGGAGCTCCTTGCCGTTGGTGTCCACCTGGGTGTCCAGGCGACTGATCGAAGACCGCAGGGCCTCCATGGTCTTGTTGAGGTTCTCGATGGAATGGATGGTGTCGGGCGACCTCGCGAGCGCGTCGATCGACTCCCCCGTCTTCCTCCACTGCTCAGTGAGCCCCTTCACGTCCACGCCGTCCATGCGCATGCGCGCCTCGACCACGAGCTTCTTCAGCTCTTCAGAGAGTCCCTTGTAGTCGATCTCCTGCATCTTGGCCAGGAGGGTCGTGGCGGTGGCCATCATCGTCGACGCGCTCGCCCTGAACTCGGAGATCTCCGAGGGCGCCGGCGGTACGACCACATACTTCACGTCGCTCGTCTTCGTCGTATCCGGGTACTTTGCCGGATCCATGAACTCGAGTTCGACAAAGAGGAGACCCGTGGCCAGCCCGGCGATCTCAAGCTGGGCCCTCAGGCCCTTGTCCACGAGCGCCTGAAGCGCGCTCCTGTCGGACACGTCGAGTATCGCCCCATGCTCGTCCGAGATCGAACCACGGTTCAGCTCGCAGAGCACCGCGGCGACGGACTTGCCGGTCTCTCGGTCATAGCGGATCGAAGTATCGACCACATGGCCGACCCTGACTCCGCGCAGCTTAACCGGCGACCCCTGGTCGAGTCCGCTGATGGCCTCGTCGAAATACACGATGAAACGCTCGGGCTTGGAGAAGAGGGTGAGGCTGCCGATGGAGAGCAGCGCGATGATCCCGATGGCGAACGCCCCGAGGACGAATGCGCCGACGACTGCTGGGCTGATCTTTGTTTTCATGTCTGCGTGGGTGCTCCGCCGTGGTCTATCCTGCCTTTGCCGCCCTGCGTGTCAAAAATTCTACGACCTTTGGGTTGGGCGAATCCACCGCAACGCGGCTCGGCTTTCCCTCAGCGATGATCCCGTGCTTCTCCCGGTCGAGCATGATGATCCGGTCGGCAATGCCGAAAATCGAGTCCACGTCGTGGGAGACGACGACGATGGTAGTGCCGAAGGTGTCGCGGATCTGGACAATCAGGTCGTCCAGGTTGCGCGCCGTCACCGGGTCAAGGCCCGCGGAGGGCTCGTCGAAGAAGACGATTCCGGGGTCGAGCGCGAGCGCCCGCGCGAGCCCGGCGCGCTTCCTCATGCCTCCGGAAATCTCCGACGGGTAGTGCTCCTCGAATCCCGCGAGCCCGACCTGGGCCAGCTTGAAGGCCGCGATGTTGCGGATCTCGTCGCCCGGGAGCCTCGTGTACTCCTCGAGAGGCAGGGCGATATTCTGGCTCAGGGTGAGCGAAGTCCAGAGGGCGCCGCTCTGGAAGAGCATCCCGAAGCTCTTAAGCATCTCCCTTCTCGCCGAGGGGTCCCCCTTGGTGAACGAGCGCCCGTGGAACAGGACTTCTCCCCGGGTCGGCTTGGCCAGGCCAACGAGGTTCCTGAGCAGGGTAGTCTTGCCGCAACCAGATCCGCCTATGATGAAGAAGATCTCGGCCGGGCGCACGGTGAACGAGACGCCATCCAAGACGGACGCGTCCTCGTAGCCGAAGGCCAGGTCCCTCACCTCGATCGCCGGCGGTGTCTCCGTGGTCATAGTCCGATGGCGTGGAAGAGGACGGCGAAGACCGCGTCCGCGACGATGATGAGCAGGATTGCGGTCACGACCGCGGACGTCGCGGCCTTGCCGACGCCAGAGGCGTTGCGCTCGGCCTGGAGGCCGCGCAGGCAGCCCGAGAGGCCGACGATAAGCCCGAACGCGATGGACTTGATGACTCCCACAAGAAAGTCCTGCGTGTCCACGATGGTGAGCATCTCGACCCAATAGGCGGTCGGCGGGATGTCGAGGGTGGCATAGGACACAGCCATGCCGCCGAGGACCCCGAGGCAGTTGGCGTACATCGCCAGGAGAGGCATCATCAGGCCGAGCGCAAGGACCCTAGGTAGGACGAGGAACCGGATTGGGGAGATTCCCAGCGTCGAGAGGGCGTCGATCTCCTCGTTCGCCTTCATGGTGCCTATCTCTGCAGCAAACGCTGCGCCGGTGCGCCCCGAAAGCGTGATCGCGGCCATGAGGGCGCCCATCTCCCGGGTCATCGCGACTCCGATCAGGTCCGCCACCCAGATCTCGCCGCCAAAGCGCTTGAGCACGATCGCGCCCGAGTAGGCAAGGGTCACGCCCACCAGGAAGCTGATGAGGCTCACGATCGGCAGCGCCATGGCGCCGCAGCGCTGCATCTCGTTAAGGCAGTCGTTCCACCTGAGGCCCGCCCTTCCCCGGACGACGCGGATCATGTCGATCCAGAACTCGCCGACGAAGTTGAGAAGGTCGCGAACGTTGTCCATGACGCTCCGGGTGGCCAGGCCCACCTCCACGACGAAGCTCCTGGAATGGTCCTCGTGTCCGCAGGTCTGCATCGCGGCCTCGAACTGGGCCGACAGCGCGTGCATCTTCGGGGGGAGGGCCGTTGCGTCGCAGGGCACCCCAAGCGACGAGCACCAGCGCAGGGCCTCCCCCAAGAAGACGACGAGCGAGGTGTCCCACTGGGTCACGCCATCGGTCTCGAGCCGCACGGCCTTGGGCCGGCCACAGCCCGCCACCGAGTCCCAGCGCGGCGTGCGCCCCTCGAGGCTCCAGGCCCCACCGAGCGAGACGACGAGGAGGTCCCCCTCCGCGCGTGTCGAGGCGCGGGCTCCTGTTTGCTCTGGGCTCGCGGGCATTCGGTGAAATCTCTCCCTCTCGGGGTCCGTTCGCCAGATCAATCTAGGCCCCCGCCACCCGGGTCCACTGCACGAAAACCACAGACCAGGAGCCCGACCTGCGGACGTAGAGGGTCGAGTAGCGGGTGGTCACGGGGGCGCCTGTCGAGCGGCTGTAGGTCACGAACCCGCCGACGAGAGCGGAGTCCCCATAGATCCGGATGACGACCTCGTGAAGCCGGAGGTCCCTGGCGTCCGGCCTTTCCTTCGCCTCGCGGAGGAACTCGGCCTTGTCGATCACCCTTCCGCTCGCCAGCACACCGGTGAAGTCGTCGGCCAGCAGTGTCTTGAAGCGGGCCACGTCGCTGGCGAGGAACGCCTTCACGTAGTCGTCGTTCATCTGCCGGAGAGCGACCTCGTCAGGAGATGCAACCTCCGCCGCGCGCCCGCTCGCGGCGAACAGGGCGAACACGGCGACGAGGGACAATAGGGAGCGTGGCATCGGCGTAAAGGATGGAGCAAATTCCCGCGGGGGATCAACGCCTTAGCACCTGCGCCATTGATTTCCGGGGGAATCTAGACCATCGCTGCGGGGACCCAACCCACGTGCCCGCATCCCCCGAACAAGCCTCCCTCACAGGAGTCCTCGAGCGCATCATCTTCCTGAACGAGGAGAACCACTACACGATCGCCGAATTCCGGCCGGATTCCGGGCCGGATCGCGCGAAGGCCGAGCCGGTGACGATCGTGGGGGCGCTGCCCGGGGTCGAGTGCGGGGAGACGCTCCACCTCGCCGGAGAATGGACGCGCCATTCCCAGCACGGGGCCCAGTTCAAGATCGCCTCCTTCAAGAGCGAGCTGCCGGCCAGCGTCTACGGGATCCGCAAGTACCTGGGAAGCGGGCTGGTCCCGGGAATCGGGCGGGTCTACGCCAACAAGATCGTGGACGCGTTCGGGACCGACACGTTCCGGGTGCTGAGCGAGGAGTCGGGAAGGCTCAGGGACGTCCCGGGCATCGGCAAGAAGCGCGCGGCCGCGATAAAGCTCGCGTGGGACGGCAAGCGAACCGAGCGGGAGCTCTACATTTTCCTGCAGACCTACGGCGTGAGCCCGGGCCAGTGCGTGAAGCTCGTCAAGCAGTACGGCGCCCAGGCTAAGAACGTGCTCACGCACGAGCCGTACCGCGTGGCCCGCGAGATCGAGGGCATCGGCTTCAAGACGGCCGACAAGATCGCGATCAACCTCGGGTTCGCCAACGACGCCCCGCCGCGGCTCGACGCGGGCATCCTCTTCGCGCTGGAGGGGCTCCAGGAGGAAGGACACACGGCCTTCCAGGAGGAACGCCTTCGGGACTACTCGGCCGAGCTGTTGGAGACGTCGGCGGACTTGGTGGCCGCCAGGATAGAGGCGCTCGTCTCAGCGAAGCAGCTTGTGCGGCACCTTCCAAAGGGGGAGGCCGCGCCGCTGCCCGGATCGGGACTCGTGCAGCTGCCGCCGAACGACCGGGCAGAGCGCAAGATAGCCGAGGTGGTGGCGCGGCTCCGTAAGGTCGCCAGCGGCCTGCCACCCATCAAGATCGAGGCCGCTGTCCAGTGGGCAGAGACCAAGGCCGGTTTCGCCTTCCACGAGCTCCAGCAGCACGCCGTGAGAAACGCCCTTGCCAACAAGATATCGATCCTGACCGGCGGGCCCGGCACCGGGAAGACGTCGACCCTGAGGTCCCTCGTCGCGATCCTGAAGGCGAAGGGAGTGCGGGTGCACCTTGCGGCGCCCACCGGGCGGGCCGCGCAGCGCCTAGCGGAGACGACGGGGGGCTACGCCTCGACGATCCACCGCCTCCTCAAGTACGACCCCGGCGCAGGCTTCACCTCCAACGAGCAGCATCCGCTAGCGACCGACTTCCTGATCGTCGACGAGGTGTCGATGCTCGACACCCGACTCGCCTCGGCGCTTCTCCAGGCGGTACCGAGCCGGGCCCACCTGCTTCTGGTGGGCGACACCGACCAGCTGCCGAGCGTCGGCGCCGGCAACGTGCTCCAGGACATGATCGCCGCTTCCCGGGCCCCGGTGACTAGGCTCTCGGTCATCTTCCGGCAGAAGGGCCAGAGCGGGATCGTGGTGACCGCGCATTCCATCAACTCCGGCGACACCGCCCTTCCCCTCGTCGCGACCTCCGTCGCGGCCGTGCCGCCGTCCTCCGACATCACGTTCGTGGCGGCCGACTCCGCGGAGGACACGGTCCGCAAAGTGATCGAGCTGTGCACGGACTTCATCCCCAGGCATTACGAGCGCTGCGACCCCGTCGGGGACGTGCAGGTCATGGCGCCGATGCACAAGGGTCAGGCCGGGGTTGCGAACTTGAACCTCCAGCTCCAGGGCGCGCTCAACGGCCGCGCGAAGGGCATTCGCACCCTTGCGGGCGAGCTAAGGCCCGGCGATAAGGTGATCCAGCTCAGGAACAACTACGACAAGAACCTGTTCAACGGCGACATCGGCTTCGTCACCAAGGCCGATGCGGAGGCCGGCACCCTCGACGCGGATTTCGACGGGGATGTGCACACGTTCACGCGGGGCGAGATGGGGGACCTGGCGCTTGCCTATGCGATCAGCATCCACAAGTCGCAGGGGAGCGAATACCCGGTGGTCATCGTCCCGCTTCTGAAGGCCCACTTCATGATGCTGCAGAGGAACCTTCTGTACACCGCGATCACCCGCGGGCGCCGGAAGGTCTTTATCGTCGGCGAGCCCGCGGCGTACGCGATGGCGGTCCGCAACAGCGAGTCGAAGCAGAGGGTCACCCACCTCAGGGAGAAGCTGGAAACGGCAGCAGGCGCTTAGTGCCCTACTTGCCGAGCTTTCGAAGGGCGGCGTTGACCTTGTCCAGGTCGCAGGCGACCGGGTCGTACAGCGGCCCTAGCCACGCCGCCCACTCCTTGCCCAGGTCGCTCGCGGGGTCCTTCAGGCACGCCAGCATGTCGTGGAAGGCCTCCATGCCGCCGCAGTCCTCCGGCGGGCCCGCGCGCTCCCCGGCGATGCAGACGGGGTAATGGGTGCCCTTGACCGGTGCCAGGGTCTTCTCAACCCGGATGTCGATCCGCCAGCCCTCCCCAAAGTGGTAGTCGTAGGCCATCTTGTCCCGATGGGCCAGGTTCAGGTCCGCAAGGGTCACATCCCGGTCGTCCTCGATGTTCGCCTCGTCCTTCTTCACCGGGTTGCCGAACTTGAGCTCGTCCAGCGAGAAGGAATGGGTCTGGTAATCGAACCAGTCGAAGGCGATCTGGATGGCATCGTGCAGGCGGGAAAGCCACATCGTCTCCCGGACAAGGAGCCTCCTCCAGACCTTGGGCTGGGTGCCGGCGACCACCATCCGGAGGCAGAGCACCCGCGCGGGGGACTTCTTAGCCTTGGAGCCCTTGCCCTCTTGAAGCGATATCATCGGCCCCGATTACACCCCGGTCCGAAGGTCCGGGCAAAGGGAAACCGCTTCCCGGGGACGCACCAGGGATCTCACTTGGCGGACTCGGGTTTGTCGGTCACGCGCTGGTCGCCGGTGGGCAGAGTGAAGACCCTTAGGCCCGGCACCGGCCTGGTGGCCGCGGCCGAGGCCGCGCCGACCTCGACCCCGGTGAAAATAGCCGTCTCAAAGGCGGAATCGTCATGGGAGCAGACGGCAAGACCCACATAGAAGGGGTCCTTTAGGACCACGCAGACCGAGGCCCCCGAGGGATGGAGGATGCCGTCCGAGCCGGCCACTGAGAGGAAAACCGTGTCGCCGACCTTGTCGAGGCGCACGCGGGTCGGCGAAGCCATCATGCTCTGGATCTCCGCCGTCGGGCCATCCTGGCTTATGCGAAACTGGAGGGAGGTGAGCCCATCACCATGCTGGGCCACGTCCGCGTAGGCGGAACCGGGGCTCAGGTCCTGCCTGAGCACAAGGCAGGCCTTGCGGTGGCCCTGCTTGCTCTGGCCCTGAAACGCGATTGAAGCCGCTATCGAGATGTCGCCGGAGGCCTTGCTCCACACGTAGTGCATGGCGTCAGCCTTGAACCACATGTTGGCGCCGCTAGCACCGACCGCGTAGGCCCCGGTCGCGGCGTCGAAGGCGGCGGTGCCAGGCCGGCTCTGCGGGCCGACGTCGGTCTGGCCGGTGAAGAGGCCGATGTCGCCCGCGTTAGCGAACGGCAGGACCGCGGAGAGAACTAGGGCGCAAAGCGCCGCGCGTGGGGCGAACATCATGGCGGGGTCCCCAATTAGACACCGGCGCCACCGCGAAGGAAGCCGAATTAACGTCAACAACAGCCGGCACGATTGCGGAAAGGAATACCTTGAACCCGGGCTTGGGTCCGCCAAGCCTGCCCGCCCACCCCCCTACAGAGCCCTAAATGCAACTGCCATGATTGGATACGATTACGACGCCATTGTTGTCGGTTCCGGGATCAGCGGCGGTTGGGCGGCAAAGGAGCTCACCGAGGCGGGCCTGAAGGTCCTGATGCTCGAGCGCGGCGAGAACATCGAGCACATCACCGGTTACGTGAACGCGCTGAAGGCGCCGTGGGAGCTTCCGCACCGCGACCACCTGACCAACCACATCCGCGAGGAGCAGGCTGTGGCGACCCGGGACTACTTCATCGATGAGGCCAACGCGAACTACTGGGTGAAGGACAAGGAGTCCCCCTACGTCGAGACCAAGCCCTTCGACTGGTTCCGGGGCTACCACGTCGGCGGCCGCTCGCTCATGTGGGGGCGCCAGAGCTACCGCTGGAGCACGTTCGATTTCGAGGCCAACAAGAAGGACGGGGTCGGCAATGACTGGCCCATCCGCTACGATGACCTGGCCCCGTGGTATGACCACGTGGAATCCTTCGCCGGGATCAGCGGATCGCTCGAGGGCCTGCCCCAGCTGCCCGACGGCAAGTTCCTGCCCCCGATGGAGCTCAACTGCGTCGAGAAGGACCTGGCGGCCCGGATCCGCTCCCACTTCTCCGGCACGCGGCGCATGATCATTGGGCGGACGGCCAACCTTACGGTGCCCCACAACGGCCGGAACAACTGCCAGTACCGCAACAAGTGCTCGCTGGGGTGCCCTTTCGGCGCCTATTTCAGCACGCAGTCCTCTACCCTGCCGGCGGCGGTTGCCACCGGCAACCTGACCCTGCGGCCCTTCTCGATAGCGACAAGGGTGCTTTACGACCGCGACAGGAAGCGCGCGACCGGGGTCGAGGTCCTGGACGCGGAGACACGCCAGACCTATGCCTACCGCTCAAAGGTCGTGTTCCTGTGCGCCTCGACCTTCCCCACGGCCGGCATCCTCATGAATTCCGCAACCGATGTCTGGCCGGAGGGCCTCGGAAGCAGCAGCGGCGAACTCGGGCACAACGTGATGGACCACCACTTCAGGGTGGGCGCGTCGGGAGACGTGGAGGGCTTCGAGGACCGGTACCTCTTCGGCCGTCGGGCCAACGGTTTCTACATCCCGCGCTTCAGGAACCTTTTCGGCGAGAAGCGGGACTACCTGCGCGGCTTCGGCTACCAGGGGGCCGCGAGCAGGTCCGGATGGGACCGCGAGGTCGCCGAGGTCGGGATCGGCGCACCGCTCAAGGCCGCGCTCAGCGAGCCCGGCGGCTGGAAGGTCGGGATGACCGGCTTCGGGGAGATGCTCCCCAATCACGACAACCGCGTGACCCTCGACCGCTCCAGGACGGACA
>CAISPT010000041.1 GCA_903887455.1 uncultured Opitutaceae bacterium
GGGATCATGATGTTGGCGCCGGTGCCCTCGGTGCCGCGGGTTGAAAGGTTGATCAGGCGGGCCGTGGAGGCCGTGGCGCCCACCTCGTAGACTTCCAGGAGCACGTTGCCGGTGCCGTTGTTGGCGCCGGAAACCTGCGCCGTGTAGGTGCCCTCGGCAAGGGTCGCCACCAGGGCCGAGTCGCCGCTTCCGGGGTTGAGCGCGAAGGCCCCCGCCGTTTTCATGATGGAGGCGGTGGCGTTGCCATTGCCCCATCCCTGGTTGGACTGGAGAAGATTGCCCTTCGAGTCGTAGAGGGAGAGCACCGGGGCGGCCAGGACGCCCGTCACGCCGAGGTCCAGGAGGCCGGGGCCGACGGCGCGTATGAGAACGGTATCCGCCGTGCCGGGGCCTACCGCTAGGCCGGCGATCATGATGTTCGCCCCCGTTCCCACCGGTCCTCGGGTGGAGAGGTTCGCCAGGCGCGGGGCGTCGGCCCTCGCGGTGGGGCACACTAAAGCCAGCGAGATTCCCAGCGCGAGGCTCCGAAGAAAGTATCCCGGGGTAGACACGCTGGCGTACATGCGGTCATTGACGCCGCTTCGGCAACAAAGTAACGCCCCGAGTAGCGGTTTTCACAAAATTTACATAAGCGGATGATACACCCGCCTATGCACCCTGCTGCACCGCTTAGCGGACGGTTCGAAGCTGCACGCTGTCAACAAAGCGGTCCTCGACCACGATATCGCTCGCTATGACCAGTTTCTCGCCGATGTTGGCGTGCCCGAGCCGCCGGAGGAGCGCCAGGGCGTTCTCGATCGTGACCTCGGGGTCCGAGGCAAAGGGCATCAGGAAGGGCTCCACCGCGCGCAGGAGCCTGAGCTGGCGGTAGGTCTCCGGGAAGGGGGTGAACGCGAGGATCGGGGAGTGGACGGGCCTGAGCGCGGCCAGTCCGCCCGCGACGAAACCCTGCTTGGTGAAGGTCACGATCTTCGAGTTGGGCAGGCCGTCCGCCAGGACCACCGCGGAGTTTAGGACCTTCATCTTCTCGGAGGTGAAGACGGAGATCGTCCGCGAATCCGGGCTCTCCTCCTGCTCGATGCGGCGGGCGATCTTGTCGAGCATCTGCACGCACTCCAGCGGGTACTTGCCGACCGTGGTTTCGCCGGAGAGCATGACGCAGTCCGACAGTTCGTAGACCGCGTTCGCCACGTCCGTGATCTCGGCGCGGGTCGGGACGGGCTGGGAGATCATCGACTCAAGCATGTGCGTGGCGATGATGACCGGCTTGCCCTCGGCGATGCAGGTGTTGACCGCTCGCCGCTGGATGACGGGCAGGTCCTCGAAGGGGCACTCGATCCCCAGGTCGCCGCGCGCCACCATCAGGGCATCGCAGGCGCGCACGATCTCGTCCAGGTTCGTGATCGCCGACTGGTCCTCGATCTTGGCGATGATCCTCGCGTGGGAGTTATTCTTCGCGAGGAACTCGCGCAGATGGGTGATGTCGGCCGCCTCGCGGACGAACGATAGGGCGAGGAAGTCGATCCCCGCCTCGATGCCGACGGCCGAGTCGATGCGGTCCTTGTCGGTGAACGCGGGCAGGTTCACCTTGACCCCCGGGAGGTTGATGTGGCGGCGGCTCTTGAGCTCCCCGGGGACGAGGACGCGGCAGCGGATGTGGGCGTCCTTCTTGTCGAGGACCTCCAGGCGGATGAGCCCGCTGTCGACCAGAACGGTGTCGCCGACCGCGATGTCGTTGAGCAGGTCCTTGTAGTTCACGTCCACCGAACGGATCTCCTCCGAGTTCTCGCGCGGGGCGCCCGGCCGCACGGTGAAGTCGAATATCTCGCCCGGCTTCAGCTCGATCGGGACGGCGAGGTCCCCTGTACGAATCTCCGGACCCTTGATGTCCATCATGATTGCGACATCCCGGCCAACCTTGGCGCTCACCTTGCGGATGCGCTTGATGATCATCCTCGTCCAGTCGAGCGTGGCGTGGGCCATGTTGAGGCGGACGACGTCCGCCCCGGCCGAGATTAGCTTTTCTAGCATCTCCTCGCTCTCGCTCGAAGGGCCGAGCGTGAAGATGATCTTGGTGCGGCGGAACGTGGTGTTGGCGGGCATTGAGGGAGGTGTTGGCGTCGGGCGGTCAGCAGAATTCGTAGAAGGCGGTTCCCTCGCCGTGCGCGACGATCGAGAACTCGCACTTGATGAGGGATCTGAGGGACAGCAGGGACTGTTCCACCGCGTCCCTCGAGTTGCAGTCGCGGGACATGTGGGCCAGGTAGACGCGCTGCCAGCGCGGGCTCGCGGCGCTTGCTAGCAGCTCCGACATCCTCTCGTTGGAGAGGTGGCCGTGGCGTCCGCTAATCCGCCGCTTGAGCGTCCAGGACCGCTTGGGATCGGCCTCGAGCATGCGGTGGCAGTGGTTGGCCTCGACCACGACGACGTCGGACTCCCGGATTCGGTCCCGGACGCTTGGCGGGGCGTGACCAAGGTCGGTCACCCAGGCGAGGGTCCTGCGCGGCGAGAACAGGTCGCTGTCGATGCCGTTTGTGAAGCGAAAACCCACCGGCTCCTGGGCATCGTGGGGGATGGCGAAGCTCTCCACGTCGAGGTCCCTGAAAAGGAAGGAGGAGCCCGTCTCGAAGATCTGCCACTGCGGGCTCCACGTCAGGCCCTTCTGGACGGCTCTCGCGGTCGGGGCGTTCGCGAAGAACTTGATGCCGGGGTATTTCTTCAGGCTCTCAATCCCTGAGGAGTGGTCGCCGTGCTCGTGGGTGACAAAGACCGCGTCGATCCGCTCCAGGGACTCGCCCGAGTCCGCGAGCATCGCCGAGAGCCGCCGCGCCGAGAAGCCCGCGTCCAAAAGCACGCGGGAACCCTCCGTAAGGATAAGGGCACTGTTCCCCGAACTGCCGCTCCCCAATATGCGAAATCTCATCACTCAACCCCATTTTCTCCGGCGAGTGGAGCCGAGCGCAACGGTAATTCCTGCCGCAAGTTGACCCGGGTCGGTTTTGTGCTAAATCTAACCCCTCATGCCCAAGAACAAGGACACTGAAATGGCCGGGGAGGTTTATGTCACCCGCCAGGTCCATTTCAACGCCGGGCACCGCCTCTTCAACCCGGCCAAGAGCGCCGCGTGGAACGCCCGCACCTTCGGTCCCTGCTCCAACCCGAACGGCCACGGGCACAACTACGTCCTGGAGGTGACCGTGCGGGGCAAACCCGACCGCGAGACCGGTTATGTCTTGGACCTCGGCGACCTGAAGCGGATCGTGGAGAAGGCGGTCGTTGTTCCCTGCGACCACCGCAACCTAAACAAGGATGTGGACTTTCTGCGCGGCGTCATCCCGACGGCGGAGAACCTCGTGGTTGCATTCTGGAAGCGCATCGCACCCCGGATCAAGGCCGGGTTGCTCCACCGCCTACGCCTCTACGAGACCCCCCGGAATTTCGCCGACTACTACGGGCCGGGAGCGCGCGACCTGACGCTCGACTAATTCCATGTACCTGCACTCCACCTCGGCCGGGAAGAGGCCCTCTATCGCCCGCGCCTACGACAAAGCCTTTAGGCCCAATCCGGCCTATTTAAGGTCCATGCCGGACATCATGGACGTCGCCCACGACGCGATCCAGGGCTCCCACGTGCCGATCCAGCAGGTGGGCATCTCCAATTTCAGGCTTCCCCTCAAGATAAGGCGCAAGCAGGGGGGCTCGCAGAGGCTTGAGACCAGTGTCACGGGAACCGTGTCCCTCGAGGCGGACCTGAAGGGGATCAACATGAGCCGGATCATCCGCTCGTTCTACGACCACAAGGGCGAGGTGTTCACC
>CAISPT010000042.1 GCA_903887455.1 uncultured Opitutaceae bacterium
CGCGCCAAGGAACTCGGCGTGAAGCTCATCGTCCGCACGGTTGACGAAGCGATCGCCAAAGGCCACGCGCATCCGGCGTTGGGCGAAATCAGCCGGAACAAATTGCAGATTCCCGTGTTGCTCGGTGCGATTGAGGAATTTCAATTTGATTGCGCCATCGGCGGTGCGCGCCGCGATGAGGAAAAAGCCCGCGCCAAAGAACGTTTCTTCAGCTTCCGCGATTCGTTCGGCCAGTGGGATCCGAAGAATCAGCGGCCGGAAATCTGGAATCTTTACAACGCCAAGTTGAATCCGGGCGAAAACATGCGCGTGTTCCCGCTCTCCAACTGGACGGAGATGGATGTTTGGGAATACATCAAAAAAGAGAAGCTCGAAGTGCCGAACATCTATTTCAGCCACGAGCGTGAATGTTATCGCAAAGGCGGCCAATGGCTGCCGGTGCCGCCACCGCACACGGATGCGACCAAGCCCGATCCCTACGCCGGCGCGCGCCCGAAGCCGAACGACACGGTCAAAAAAATGATCTGCCGCGTCCGCACCATTGCCGACATGATCAGCACCGGCATGATTGAATCCAAGACGGAGACGATCGACGACATCATCGAGGAGCTGAAGGTCACGAAAGTTTCAGAGCGCGCGGGACGCGCGCAAGACCACCACGAGCGCAACGCGATGCAGAAGCTTCGCGCCAAGGGTTTCATGTGATCCTACTATGAGCACCATTTCTGACGCCACCCTGCCCGCCACCCCCGCTGCCGCTCCGACCTTGGCCAAGAAGCCAGAGCAGTCCCCGCAGACCGACCACCTCCAGCTGGTCGTGGTCGGCCACGTCGACCACGGCAAGTCGACCCTGATCGGGCGGCTGCTCTTCGACACTCACTCCGTCCCGGACGGCAAGGCCGAGCGCATCGAGGCCGCCTGCAAGGCAGAGGGGATGGAGTTCGAGTACGCCTTCCTGATGGACGCCCTCCTTGAGGAGCAGGCGCAAAACATCACGATGGACACGACCCGGGTCCCGTTCCGCACCGAGAGGCGCTCGTTCACGATCATCGACGCCCCCGGACACAAGGAGTTCCTGAAGAACATGATCACCGGAGCGGCGAGCGCTGACGCCGCGGTGCTCTTGGTGGACGCCCACGAGGGCCTACGCGAGCAGTCCCGCCGGCACTGCTTCCTGCTCTCGCTCCTTGGCCTTCGGCAGATCGTGGTCGCCGTGAACAAGATGGACCTTGTCGGCTACAAGCCGGAAGTCTTCGAGGCGATCCGGGCCGAGCTCGGCGAGTTCCTGGCGAAGCTGGGCGTCGAGCCCGCGCACTTTGTGCCGATCTCCGCCAAGCACGGCGAGGGGCTCCTCAAGCACAGCGAGAAGATGGCCTGGTACCGTGGGCCGACGCTCGTCGAGGCCCTGGAGAAGTTCCGCGCCACACCGCCGGCGTCGGGCGGGCCGCTCCGCCTCTCCGTCCAGGACGTCTACCGCTTCGACGCACGCCGCATCATCGCGGGCCTTGTCGAGTCGGGGCGCGTGTCGGTGGGCGACGAGATCGAGTTTGTTCCCGGCGGAAAGAGGAGCCGGGTGAAGGGGATCGAGACCTGGCCCGCGAAGACGCCTCCGACGCTCGGGCCCGTGGGCTCCGGCAGCGAGGTCGCGATCACGCTCGAGGACGAGCTCTTCGTGGAGCGCGGCCAGATCGGCGCCCCCGCTTCCGACAAGCCCTACGAGGCACGGACCTTCACGGCGCGCGTGTTCTGGATCCACGACACGCCGCTGCGCTCCGGTGAGCTCATCCCGCTCAAGCTCGGCACCCAGCAGGCCGAGGCCAGGGTACTCGGCATCCAGCGGACGCTGGACGCCGTGACGCTTGAGACCGGCACCGGCACGACCGGCGAGGTCAAGGTGCACGAGGTGGCCGAGATCCGCCTGCGCGTCCGCAAGCCGATCGCCTTCGACGTCGGCGGCAAGGTCCCCGCGCTCGGCAGGTTCGTCCTGATGCGCGGCCGTCGGATCGGCGGCGGCGGGGTCATTGACTCCGTTGTCGACGAGCCTGTGGCGATCGGCGGCAGGAACCCCGTGAGCCGCTCGGCGATCCTCGGGCACCGGGGCTGCATCGTCTGGATGACGGGGCTTTCCGGCTCGGGCAAGTCGACGCTAGCCCAGGCTCTCGAGCAACGGCTGCTCAGCTCGGGGGTCCTCTCCGCGATTCTTGACGGCGACGTTCTCCGCACGGGGCTCAGCCGCAACCTGGGCTTCACCCCGGACGACCGGAGCGAGAATCTGCGCCGCGCCACGGAGCTGGCGATCCATCTGGCCGACGCCGGGGTCGTCGTGATCGCGGCCCTCATCTCGCCCTTCCGGGCCGATCGCGCCCTTGCGGCCGAGCGGGCCAAGGAGCGAGGGGTCCCCTTCGCCGAGATCTTCATCAACGCGCCGCTTGCCGAGTGCGAGCGACGCGACCCGAAGCAGCTCTACAAGAAGGCCCGCGCCGGCCAGATCCAGCAGTTCACCGGGATCGACTCGCCCTACGAGGCTCCGATTTCGCCTGACCTCGAGATCCGCACCGACCGTTCCACGGTCGCCGAGTCGGTCGAGCGCCTGGCAGACATGGCCCTCGGCCTGGCCCGTCCCTCCGAGCAGACGGGTTCCGGCTCACACATATGACGCCGGGGACGGTATACCTTGTCGGCGCGGGGCCCGGGGATCCGGAGCTCCTCACGCTCAAGGCGCGCCGCCTCCTAGGTGAGGCCGACGCGGTAGTCTACGACCATCTGGTCGACGAGGCGCTACTCGATCTTGCGAGGCCGTCCTGCGAGCGAATCTTCGCGGGAAAGAAGCCCGGCGTCCTATGCCGGCCCCAGTCCGAGATCGACACGACGCTCGTGAGCTTGGCGCTCACGGGCAAGACGGTCGTGAGGCTTAAGGGCGGCGACCCGTTCATCTTCGGGCGCGGGGGCGAGGAGGCGGTGGCCCTCTCCGATGCCGGCGTTCCGTTCGAGATCGTCCCGGGAGTCACCTCTGCGCTTGCCGCTGCGGCCTACTCGGGCATCCCCCTCACCCACCGGCTCCACAGCTCGGCGGTCGTGCTCCTGACCGGGCACGAGGACCCGGCCAAGCCCGACGCGACGGTACACTGGGAGGACTACGCGCGCCTTAATGCCACCCTCTGCGTGTACATGGGGGTCAAGAACCTGCCGACCATCACGCGCAGGCTCGAGGCGGGCGGCATGAAGGCGTCCACACCGGCGGCGATCGTGCAGTCGGCGACCACCGAGGGCCACCGCAGGATCACCGGGACACTCGGGACGATAGCGGAGCTCGCGGTAAGTGAGGGCGTGGCCGCGCCGGCCATGCTGATCATCGGGGAGGTCGCGGCGTTCTCCGACAAGCTGGCATGGTTCGAACCTTCGCAGCGGATCCCAGTCGCACAATGAAGGTCGCACTGGTCGACAACGGCTCCGTGGAGCCGGCCGCCCACGAGGGCCTCCGGGCCGCGGCCGCGGCGATCGGCGCGCGAGCCGGCGCGCGGGTTGAGGCCGTGTCGTGGCGCCACAGCGACCGAATCGACCCGGCGGCGCTCAAGGGAGGGCCGGCAGAGACGCTCGCGCCCTGGGTCAGAGCGCAGGTGTCCTCCGGCGAACGGGACTTCCTCTTCATTCCCTTTTTCATCAGCTCCCAGGGAGCGATCGGCTCGTCGCTCAGGCGGGACCTCGACGGCCTTTCGGCGGAGACCGGCGGCTTCGCGTACGCGGTGACGGAGGGCCTGGCCTCCGGCGGCGCCCTCCCCGTGATCCTTGCCGACCGCGTGCGGTCGATTCTCGAGTTGAAGGGCCTGCGGAAGCCGGCCCTCGCGGTCGTCGACCACGGCGGCCCGTCCCAGGCATCGGCCACCATCCGCGACCGGGTCGCCGGCGAGATTGGCGCCGCGCTCTCGGACCTGGTCGGCCCCGTCAGAGCGGCCTCAATGGAAACACCGCAGGGACCGGAATTCGAGTTCAACCGGCCGCTCCTCGCGGAGCTCCTTCACGAACCCGGCTTTTCATCCGGGGACGTCGTGATCGCACCCCTCTTCCTCCTGCCGGGGCGCCACGCCGGAAAGGGCGGCGATCTGGAGACCATCGCCGCAGCTGCCCGGTTGGACAATCCCCTCCTCCGCTGCCATTTCACGGAGCTTGTCGGCTCACACCCCCAAGCGATAGAGACCCTTGCCTGCGCCCTTGAGAGGGCGCTCAACGTCGGAACCCACCCATGAGCACACCCGCCGAAGCCGATCCAAAGCCCCTCCACAAGAACGAGCTCTTGAAGGCCGACAGCAACTTCCTGAGGGGCCACATCCTCCAGGACCTCCAGGACACGTCCACGGGCACGATCTCGGAGGACAGCGCCCAGCTCACCAAGTTTCACGGGGTCTACCCCCAGGACGACCGGGACCTGCGCTCCCAGCGCCGCAAGGAAGGCAAGGAGAAGGCGTTCATTTTTATGGCGCGCGTCCGTGTTCCTGGCGGCGTCTGTACGCCGAAGCAGTGGCTGGTCCTCGACACCCTGGCCGACTCCCACGGCAACGGAACCCTAAAGATCACCAACCGCCAGGCCTTCCAGTTCCACGGCGTCATTAAGAGCAGGCTCCGCGAGACGATTCGCGAGGTGAACAGGGCCCTCCTGGACACGCTGGCGGCCTGCGGCGACGTCGTGCGCAACGTGATGTGCAATCCGAACCCACACCTCTCGGGCCTCCACGCCGAGACGCTCGACATCGTGAGGGCCGTCGGCGGGCACCTTTCCCCGAGGACCCGCGCGTACCACGAGCTTTGGATCGACGACACGCTGGTCGGCGGCGGGGACCCCGCCGAGGACGCGGAGCCGATCTACGGGAAGACCTACCTCCCGAGGAAGTTCAAGATCGTCTTCGCCATACCGCCCAGCAACGACGTGGACGTGTACGCCCACGATCTGGGGTTCATCGCGATCGCCGATGAAGATGGAAAGCTTGCCGGCTTCGACATCACGGTCGGCGGCGGGATGGGCATGTCGCACAACCAGATCGAGACCTACCCGCGCCTCGCGGAGGTTCTTGGGTTCTGCAGGCCGGACCAGGTGGTCGAGGTTGCCGAGAAGATCGTCACAGTCCAGAGGGACTTCGGAGACCGAACCGACCGCAAGCACGCGCGCTTCAAGTACACGGTGGCGGATCGGGGCCTGGTCTGGATACGCAACGAGGTCGAAAAGCGCCTGGGGTGGTCCCTCGGGACGCCGCGCCGCTTCGAGTTCACCGATACAGGCGACCGCTACGGCTGGACCGAGGGCCCGAACGGAGACTCGCATTTCACGCTCTTCATCGAAAATGGACGCGTGAAGGACGCGACGAAGGTCGCTCTCAGGAAGATCGCCGAGGTCCACACGGGTGACTTCCGCCTGACCCCGAACCAGCACCTGATGATCGCAGGCATCTCCCCTGCGAAAAGACCAGAAATAGAGGCCCTCCTCAAGGGCCACGGCCTGGACTCCGCCAACCGGGCGAGCGGACTGCGGCTCAACTCCATGGCCTGCGTCGCGCTGCCGACCTGCGGCCTCGCGCTCGCCGAGAGCGAGCGCTACCTGCCCGAGCTCGTCACGCTCCTCGACGAGGAGGTCGAGGCCGCCGGGCTCCGGGACGACGCGATCGTGATCCGGATGACGGGCTGCCCCAACGGGTGCGGCCGGCCCTTCCTTGCCGAGATCGGCTTCGTCGGCCGCTCGCCGGGAAAGTACAACATGTACCTGGGGGCCGCCTTCAACGGATCGAGGCTGAACACGCTCTATAAGCCCTCCCTCACGACGGCTGAGATCATCCCCCTGACCCGCGGCCTCCTCAGGCGCTACGCCCAGGAGCGGCTCGCCGGTGAGAGATTCGGCGACTTCTCGATCCGCGTCGGCCTGGTGATGCCGACGGGTGGGCCCGCCGACTTCCACTCCGAGCAGGCCGGGACGGCAGGGGCATAGCCCGGGGCGCCCCGCCCCCCGAAAGTGGAACGGGCCGCCTACCCTAGGCGGCCCGTTCACTTGTGCTTGCTTACCCTAATATACCCTAAACGACACATTCCGCGCTTACTCGGAGACGTGTCTCGATCCACCACAGCGAGACGCTCGGTGGCGGCCGAGGTTTCATCTCGCCAATACTTTTCTATAACAATTTTTACCGTAGCGTCTTAGGAATAATTCGACCCGGAGATAGATCCCCTAGGGAAGCACCTGGGCCCCCGCGGCGGGCTTCTTGGGCCTCGGCTCCGTCCAGAGCCGCACCAGGTATTCGGCGAGATTCTTCATGCTGATCCTCTTGGGTCCAAAGGAGCGGGCCGCGGAGACAAAGACAGGGACAACCGAGCTCCGCTCCTCAAAGTACCGCCAGAGTTCCCCGTCCAACCGGGCGACCGCCAACGGGATGTCGGCAGAGGCCGTCACAATTGCGCGAACTTTATTCTGCCAGAACTGTCTCTCCTCCCGATGCTGTTGGATATAATCGTTCAGGAGTTGCTCGCTCCGGTTGAGGCTCATGCCGCCAACCTGCGACCGGTATTGTAAAAAACAACCGCAAAACCCCCCTTTCAGCACGGCATTGCAATTATTCTCCGTTCGTGGTTAACCTCCCTTCAAAGAATTCCTGATCGCCCCACCCCTAACTACCATGTGGCCAAAACTTAAAGAACAGCTCCCCGCCATCATCCTGACCGCCGTTCTTATTTCCGGCGCAGCTTTTTGGATGCACACACAGACGGTCGCCGAGATGGCGGCCAAGCAGGAGGCCGAGCTTGTCCCGCTGCGCGAGCAGAACGAGGCCCTGAAGGTCTCCGCTGAGGAGAACCGCCGCAACATCGAGGCAACGAACAAGATGCTCAAGGAGGCCATCTCGAAGCGCGAGGCCGACATGTTCCGCACCGACGAGGAGATCCAGAAGCTCAATGGAGAGCGCATGGACGCCCTGGCTGAGGCCATCGCGAAGAAGGTGCAGCCCTACAATCCCCTTCCGAAGAGCCCTGAGGAGGCCGAGAAGATGCAGAACGAGCAGGTCGACAAGGTGTCCTCCCGCCTGCAGCTGAAGATCCAGCCCATCCTGGTCGACATGGCCAAGGACCAGAACCTGACCCGCGCCTCGATCGAGAAGTACAGCCAGCGGATCTCCGACCAAGTTGGGACCGCCCTCACCACCGAGATGGCCCGTAACCAGAAGCTCAACAACAACCTCATGGAGACGCAGGCCGCCGCGCAGGACGCCCTCAAGCTGAACCACGAGCTGACCGCCCTCTACCTGAGTACCTTCAAGGACCAGGGCATCGTGACCCGCCTCCTCATGCTGCCGGCCAACGTGGTCCGGGACGCAGCCAACTTCAGCATCATCACCAGCAACGACCGCAAGAAGGTCGAGCAGGACTTGATCCTCAAGGAGAACGAGATCGAGAAGCACCTCGCCGATATCCAGGCGCAGGCGCCGAAGAGCTGAGCGGGCCCTACGAGGACCTCACCCTGAGCGGGAGCAGGGCGGCGTCCTGCATCCCGTGGATGATCTTCTTGTCCGGCGGACAGAACGTCGCCAAGGCCCCAGAAAGGCGGGCCTTGCCCCCGACCACGAAATAGTACGGGCAGAGCCTCAGGCGGCCATCGCTCTCCGAGGCCTCATGCGGGGCCTCGGCAGCATAGAGGCTGTGCCTCACTCTCCTCGGTTTCCGGTAGTCCTGAAGGACGTGAAGGTTGGTCGGGGCAAGCTCGAGGGCGCGCTCGACCCCCTGCTGCCACTCCTCGCGTGAGGAGTCGCTTCCTAGGACGACGCTCCGGGCTCCCCAAGCGGTCTCGTGGAATCCGCTGATCTTGATGATCAGGTCGCGCTCCTTCTGCGTCGCAGATATAAGGTCCCTCCATGATCCAAGGGCCCTTCCTGCGGCACGGGGGCCATCGAGGACCGCCCCTGGCGGCAGCGGCGCCGGGTCAATGACCCAGGTCGGAGGTATCAGGGCCTTAAGGAGCTTGTGCGCACGGCCGCCGAGCGCCTCGACCCAGTAGTCCTGGAGCAGGTGATGGTGGAACAGCGCAAAGGCGAGCTTCTCCTCCTGGAACGGCCTCATCGGGGGCGCGATGGCGACCTCGCCCGCGGCCCACGCCTCGAGGATGTAGGGCGCCGTCTTGATGCTCGCCAGATCGAAGAGCTCGAAGAAGCGGTAGATGATGTCGATCTTCTCGGGGTTGCCCTCGACGTCGAAGAAGAGGGAGGCGCCAAGCGGAAAGATATCCCCGGGGCGCATGCAGAACACGCGGTGTCCGGCGACCTGGAGCTGCGAGGCGAGCCACTCCATCTCGGGCCTATAGGTCGCGGCCTCGTCGCTGACGACGAGGGCGATCAGCGGGTTGCGCACGTCCGGCCTTAGGCCCGCGAGCGACGCGTGGAAGTTGCGGATCATCGCATCGTCGGCGCCGAGGATGCCCTCGGTGGCTCCGTAGAGGCGGTTGAGGAAGGCGGTTAGCCCTATCCCGCCGGGCACCGAATCGAGTTCGGTCATCACGAACCCCTGTTCGGTGAGCAGCAGGTCCGGGCGGAGCACCGTCGGGAACATCCCCCTGTTCTTCGGATCCCTCGAGTGCGCGACGAGCGAGTCGGGCTTGCCGCGGTCGAGGTAGTCGGCGACCCAGGGGGCAGTGAGCGGCTTGTTCCTGAGGAGGTTCTTGCCGGAGACCGACCGGATGTAGAGCGCTTCGAGGGCCTGGTGGAACTCAAGGCACGCCGCCCCGATGGCCTCGAGCTCCTGGAGCTGGGCCTGTTCCACGGGCCACGCATGCGGGGAGAGGCGCCAGGTCTTGTCCTCGAAGAGGGGCTGCGCGCCGAAGGCCGACCTGAGGTCCTCAAAGGGGAGCTTGTTCATCCTCGGTGTGCTAGTCGTCGATCTGGATGTCCTTGTTCCTGTGCCTGGGGCTACCTGCCCGGAGCCACGCCGTCACGAACGGGTCGATCTTCCCGTCGAGCACACCCTGGGTGTCGCTCGTGCTGTAGCCCGTCCTCAGGTCTTTCACCATCTGGTAGGGCTGCAGGACGTAGCTCCTGATCTGGCTGCCCCAGCCGATCTCGCCCTTCTCGCCGTAGAAGCGCTCCATCTCGCTCCTCTGCTCGTCCTGCTTCTTCTCGTAGAGGCGGGCCTTAAGCACACTCATCGCGCTCGCCCGGTTCTTGATCTGCGACCGCTCGTTCTGGCAGACGACCACGATGCCGCTGGGGATGTGCGTGACGCGCACCGCAGAGTCCGTCGTGTTGACGCCCTGCCCTCCCTTGCCCGAGCTCCGGTAGACGTCCACGCGGATCTCGCTCTCGGGGATCTCGATCTCGATCTCCTCGTTGATCTCCGCGACCACGTCCACCGCGCAAAAGGAGGTGTGCCGGCGCTTGTTCGAGTCGAAGGGGCTAATACGGACGAGCCTGTGGACGCCGCGTTCGGCCTTCGCATAGCCGTAGGCGTTCTCGCCCTTCAGGACGAGCGTCGCCTTGGTGATGCCCGCCTGGTCGCCGGACTGCACGTCCTGGACCTCGACCTCGAAGCCCCGGCGCTCAGCCCAGCGGTTGTACATCCGGAAGAGCATGTCCGCCCAGTCGCAGGACTCGGTACCCCCGGCGCCCGCCTGGATCGAGAGGAAGGCGTTGTTGCGATCGAACTGCCCGGTGAGGAACGAGGCGATCTCAAGCTTATCGAGCTCCTCGCCCATCACGCCGACGGACGCCTCAAGCTCCTTCTCGTGGGACTCGCGCTCCGCCGGGTCGTAGGCTCCGATCAATTCGAGCATGACGTCGATGTCGTCCACCTTCCCCTGGAAGGCGATCACGGGCAGGATCGCGCGCTTCATCGCGTTGAGTTTTGCGATGTGCTTTTGGGCCCTCTCGTTGTTGTCCCAGAATGCTGGATCGCCCATCTGGGCCTCCAGCGCCTCTATCTCCCTGCGCTTTTGGTCGACGTCAAAGAAACCTCCACAGGTGGCCTGCGCGCTTCTTGATGCTCTCGATCTGGTTGACGGCTTCGGGGGAGATCATGTTTGAACGGCAAATAAAACCTGCCCCGGGCCGGACAGCAAGCGGACAAGGGGTTTCGGCGGGTGATTGGGCCAAGACACCTTGCGCCGCGGCGGCTTGCGAGTAGCCTTGCCCCGTGAGCACCATCAAAGAACGAAAGCTCGGCAGGGGCGGCCTCGCAGTCTCGGCGGTCGGGCTCGGCTGCATGGGCATGAGCGAGTTCTACGACCCGAAGGGCATGGACGAGGCGGAGTCCATCCGTGTGATCCACTCCTTCCTCGACGCCGGTGGAACGCTCCTGGACACGGCCGACATGTATGGGGTCGGGCGCAACGAGGAGCTCGTGGGGCGCGCGATCGCCGGGCGGCGGCATCAGGTCGTCCTCGCCACCAAGTTCGGCAATGTCCGCGGCCCCAAAGGGGAGTTCCTGGGCGTCCGCGGGGACCCGGACTACGTCCGGCAGTGCTGCGACACGAGCCTGCGCAGGCTCGGAGTTGACGTGATCGACCTCTACTACCAGCACCGGGTCGACCCCAAGGTCCCAATAGAGGACACGGTGGGGGCCATGGCCGGTCTTGTATCCGCGGGCAAGGTGCGCTTCCTCGGGCTATCCGAAGCCGCGCCGGCGACCCTCCGGCGGGCGGCCGCGGTGCACCCGATCGCGGCGCTCCAGACGGAATACTCGCTCTGGAGCCGGGACCCCGAGGGCGGCCTGCTAGCGACGACGCGCGAGCTGGGAATCGGATTCGTGGCCTACAGCCCCCTTGGGCGCGGCTTCCTCACGGGCCAGTTTCAGTCCATCGACGACCTGCCAGCCGACGACTACCGGCGCAACTCACCCCGCTTCCAGGGAGCGAACTTCCAGAGGAACCTGGATCTCGTTCGCCACATCGAGGCGCTCGCCAGGGAGAAGGGCTGCTCCACGAGCCAGCTGGCCCTTGCATGGGTGCTTGCCCAGGGCGAAGACATCGTGCCAATCCCGGGGACCAAGCGCCTCAGATACCTTGAGCAGAACCTGGGGGCGCTCTCGGTAAGCCTCTCCCGGGCGGACATGAGGGCGATCGACGCCGTCCTTCCCGCCGGAACCGCCGCGGGCGAACGCTACCCGGCCCCGAGCATGCTTGCCGTCAACCGCTAGCCGGCGGGGGCCTCGAGCCGGCGAGCAGCGACTCCTCATGGTCGAGGAGCAGCTGAAGCGGCCGGTGCACCTCGTCGATGATCTGGCCGCTCCTCCAGAGCCTGTCGAGGGCCGCGCGCTCGGCCTTGAGCGCCTCCAATCGGTAGCCGTGCCCGGCGTGCCGCCGGCGGCTCGCCCTGACCCGGGTCTCCCCCTCGGCCGCCAGCGCCGCCAGCCTCTGCTCGTACTCGGAGATCACCAGCCCGAGGGCTGCACCGTGCTCCTCGGTCTGGGCGCCGGGCTCGAGTTCGCGGAGGGCCTGGAGCCCTGCCTCGACCGCCGTCATGCGAGCCAGGCGCTCCTCCCTCGGCCTATCCTCGTCCTCTCCGATGCCGAGCCTGCGGATCAGCCACTCGAGCGTCGTGCCCTGGACAAGGAGCGTCGTGGCGATGACCCCGAACGCCAGGAAGATCACAATGTCCCTGCCCGGGAACCGGGAGCCGTCACCCAGGTAGAGCGGGATAGAGAGGGCGGCCGCCAGGGTCACCGTGCCGCGCATTCCGGCCCAGCTGACGACCAGAACCGCACGGGGATTCGAGGGCTTCTCGCGGCGCCTGACCCCCGGGAACAGGAACGGGAGATAGGTGCCCGGGAAGACCCAGACGATGCGTGACAGCATCGCCGTTCCCGAGACGGCGGCGGTCATGCCGAGCAGCTGAAGGACGCTGAACTCGTGGCTCACGGCCGCGAAAAGCGGCTCGAACTGCAGGCCGAGCAGGACGAAGGCTATCCCGTTAAGCCAGAAGATGACCATCGACCACACCCCGTAGGCGTGCTGGCGGCTCTCGGCATCCATCCTGACGGGATCCCTCCACCCCGAATAGAGGCCGGCCGCCACCACGGCAAGGACGCCGGAGACGTGAAGGTGCTCGGCTGCAAGGTAGGCCGCGTAGGGCGTGAGCAGGGAGAGCGTGGTCTCGATCATCGAATCGCTCGCCTCCACGTGCCGGAGGAGGTCCCTGAGGCGCCCCACGCCGTAGCCGAGTGAGAGCCCGACCGCGAATCCCCCCAGGGCCAGCACCGAGAACTCCCAGGCGGCCTGCCTAACGGAGAAGGTCCCGGCGAGGGCGGCAGCGAGGGCGAACTTGAACGCGACGAGCCCCGTGGCGTCGTTCATCAGGCTCTCGCCGTTGAGGATTGTCGTCATGCGGGCGGGGATCCTCAGGTGCTCGGTGGCCGAGTTGACGGCGACCGCGTCGGTCGGCGAGACGATAGCCCCGAGCGCAAAGGCCATCGCCAGCGGCAGGCCCGGGACCAAGAGGTGGGCCACCAGCCCGACCGCAAGGGTCGTGAAGACCACGAGCCCTATTGCGAGGAGCAGGATGGGGCGCTTGGCCTTCAGGAGCTCGCGGATAGGCATGAGCCACCCATCGGAGAAGATGAGGGGCGGAAGGAAGCACAGGAAGAAAAACGCGGGATCCAGCGTGAACGGGGGGAACCCTCGCAGGTAGCCGAAGGCGACCCCGCCGGCCAGGTAGGTGATCAGCTGCGGCCAGGGCAGCCAGCGGCCGACGACGGCAAGGCCCGCAATCAGGAGCAAAAGGAGAAGGGCGTGCTCGAACTCGGTCATGACTCGGCGCCTGGAACCGGTTCGTGGGGGCCGGGCCTAGGCCGCGACGGCCTCGGCCTGCTTCTTCTTCTTTTGCTTGTCCCAGTACCAGGCGATCCAGATGCAGACCTCATAGAGCAGGTAGAGCGGGATCGCCATCGCAACCTGGGTGACGACCTCGGGGGTCGTCAGCACAGCCCCAAGGACAAGCGAGAGGACGGCGACGTGCCTGCGGTACTTCTTGAGGTGCTCGTGGGTGAGGACCCCGATCTTCACGAGGAAGAGCACCACGAGCGGGAACTGGAACCCGAGGCCCATGCCGAAGATGAACTTGCAGGTGAAGTTGATGTACTCCTGTGCTCGCCAGTCCTGCGCGGAGAAGCCGAGGAGCTCCGAGTATTGAACCGAGGCGCGCAGCGCCACCGGCAGCAGGATGAAGTAGGTCGTCAGGACGCCCGCCAGGAAGAGGAAGACCGACCAGCCGAGCCAGCTGAAGATGACCTTGCGCTCCTTCAGGTTGAGCGCCGGCAGGACAAAGCCGCCCATGAAGAAAATCCAGAATGGGGACGAGATCGCCAGGGCCGCGAAGAGCGCGACGTGGAACGCCACCATGAACGACTCGGCCGGGCTGAAGTTGTGGAGCTTCACCTCGAGGAGCTCTGAGCCCTTCGGGTCCTCCTCCATGGTGAGGGTGGCGACCTGCTGGTTTCCCATCGGGGCCATTCCCATGTGGAACACGACGTGGGGCGCGTCGCCCGGCGGGAGGCCGGGGAACTGCTCGCGGGTGACCTCGTAGGGCCCGAGCCGCGTGTCGCCGATCTGGAAGGTGACCGTGGGCTTCGCCTTCTCGAACATGTGCATGTGCCGGAGCGGCTCCTCGAGCACCTTGACGAGCCAGGGGCTGCCGAAGAGGCAGGCAATCAGCGCCACCATGATCACGGCGACCGACTTGACGAGGGCGGAGCGGAGGTCGTTCAGGTGGCCCCAGAACGACTTCTTGGGCCCGACGTCCTCCAGCTCGGCCGCTGCGGTGGGGATTTCTTCGGCCACGGGTCGGGGGGACTACGTGCGGACCGCCCCGGAGGCCTTCTCGCGCAGGAAGTCCCGGTAGGTGGACGCGATGCCGTCGCTCAGGCCGATCCTGGCCCTCCAGCCGAGCGCGGTGAGCTTGGAGGTGTCGAGCAGCTTGCGGGGCGTCCCGTCGGGCATTGACGTGTTCCAGGTGATCCGGCCCTTGTAACCCGTCGCCGCCGCGACGATCTCGGTCAGCTCGCGGATAGTGACGTCGGTGCCCGTCCCGACGTTGATCCAGTCGGGCGGGTTCTCGAGACCGAGGAGGAACGCGCAGGCGTCGGCCAGGTCGTCGACGTGCAGGAACTCCCGGCGGGGCGAGCCCGTGCCCCAGGCCTCCACCTCAGGCAGGCCCGCCTCGCGCGCCTCGTCGAACCGCCGGATCAGGGCGGGAAGGACGTGGGAGTTCTTCGGGTGGTAGTTGTCGCCCGGGCCGTAAAGGTTCGTCGGCATCGCCGAGTGGAAGAGGACGCCGTGCTGCTTGCGGTAGTACTGGCAGAGCTTGAGCCCAGCGATCTTAGCTATCGCGTAGGCCTCGTTCGTCGCCTCGAGGGGGCCCGTGAGCAGGCACTCCTCGGTCATGGGCTGCGCCGCATGCTTCGGGTAGATGCAGGAGCTGCCGAGGAAGAGGAGCCGCCTGACCCCGCATTTCCAGGCCCCGTGCACGGTGCTAGACGCGATCGCCAGGTTCTCGTGGAGGAACTCCGCGGGGTAGGTGTTGTTGGCGTGGATCCCCCCGACCTTCGCCGCGGCCACCACGACCACGTCTGGTTTCTCGCCCGCGAGGAACGCCTCGACGGCGGACTGGCTCGTGAGGTCCAGCTGGGAGCGGTCCCGGGTGACAAGCTCAACGCCCGGCTCCGCGCGGAGCCGACGGACAAGCGCCGACCCCACCATCCCGCGATGGCCTGCGATGAAGATCTTGGTCACGGACGCGGCAGCTTCGCGATCTGCGACTCGCGCTTGGCGAGATCGAGGTCAGCCTCCACCATGATCTTTACGAGCTCCTTGAAGCGGACGGTCGGCTTCCAGCCGAGCTGGCGGGTCGCCTTGGCGGGATCGCCGATCAGGAGCTCGACCTCCGCGGGCCGCTCGTAGCGGGAGTCGTGCTTGACGTATTTCTCCCAGTCGAGCCCCACGCAGGCGAAAGCATCGCGGCAGAAGTCCTTCACGCTATGGGTCTCATTCGTGGCCACGACGTAGTCGTCGGGCTTCTCCTGCTGGAGCATGATCCACATCATCTCCACGTACTCCTTGGCGTAGCCCCAGTCGCGCTGGGCATCGAGGTTGCCGAGGTAGAGGGAATCCTGGAGCCCCATCTTGATGCGGGTCGCCGCCCGGGTGATCTTTCGGGTCACGAAGGTCTCGCCGCGCCTCGGCGACTCGTGGTTGAAGAGGATACCGTTGCTCGCGTGGAGGTTGTAGCTCTCGCGGTAGTTGACGGTCAGGTAGTACGCGTAGGCCTTGGCGCAGCCGTAGGGCGAGCGGGGCCAGAATGGGGTGAGCTCGGTCTGGGGCACCTGCTGGACTTTGCCGAACATCTCCGAAGAGGAGGCCTGGTAATAGCGGACCTTCTTGACGAGCCCCGCCTCGCGTATCGCCTCAAGGATGCGCTGCGCACCGAGGGCGTCGACGTCACCGGTGTACTCCGGGATGTCAAAGGAGACCCGCACGTGGGACTGCGCGCCGAGGTTGTAGATCTCGTCGGGCTGGAGCTCGTAGAGGAGCTTCACCATCTGCACCGAGTCCGCCAGGTCCCCGTAGTGGAGGAAGAGGCGGACGCCGTTCACGTGGGGGTCGCTGTAGAGGTGGTCTATCCGGCTCGTGTTGAACGTCGAGGCCCTGCGGATGATCCCGTGCACCTCATACCCCTTCTCTAGGAGGAGCTCCGCGAGATAGGAGCCGTCCTGGCCTGTGATACCGGTGATGAGTGCTTTCTTCATGTGGGTGGAAAGGGATTAAAGGCCATGGCCGACGCGGCGGGCAAGCACGCAGAGGGGCGACCAATGCCTCATTGGGCAAGGTGCGCCGACACGTGGACAAGGCGGCCCACGAGAGCACCGACCGACCTAAGGGCGTGGTCGTTGAGCAGGCGGCCCTCGGCGTCGAACGCTTTAGAGGCCCCGGGCAGGATGCATTGCCCGGGTACCACCAGGCATCCGAGCTTGGTGAGGAGTTGCTGGGCAAGGGCCATTGACCGGGCCCCCCCGAGGGCGCCCGGAGAGGCGGCGATGACTGCGGCCGCCCGGCCCTCGAAGGGGTTCGGCTCGACCCGGCTGCACCAGTCCAACGCGTTTTTGAGAAGGGGCGTCGGCATCGCGTTGTACTCAGGGGAGGCGATGAGGAGCCCGTGGTGGCCCGAGACCAGAGCGGCTAGCCTGGCGGCGCCCGCGGGAACGCCGGAAGCCTCCTCCAGGTCCCCGTTGTAGAGGGGAAGCGCTAGGGAGCCCAAATCCACCACCGTGACCTCGCAGCCAGCTCGGCGCGCCTCTCCGGCCGCGACGGCAAGGAACTTGCCGTTGAGCGAGCCCAGGCGCGAGCTGCCCGAGAAGGCCAGAATGCGGACGGGGGACTCCATCGTCAGCCGAGCGACTTAAGGAGGCGCTCCAACTCAGCCCGCTTGGCCTGCTGGTCCGAAAGCTGCTTTCGCGCGCCCTCGAGCACCGCCGGCGGTGCTTTGCTGACGAAGGCCTGGTTGGCGAGGCGGGCCTCGGTGCCCGCGATGTGCTTGGCAAGGGTCTCGATCTCCTTGGCCATGCGGACCCGCTCTGCGGCCACATCTACCGTGCTCGCTAGGTCAAGATAGAGGGTGCCGAGCGAGGTTACGGCGGCCGGGGCACCATCAACGGCGGCGCGGCGGGAGATCTCGGAGGCCCCCGCCATCCGGCAGAGCTTGGCCAGGTTCGCCTCCACGGTCGCCCACGGCGCGTCCGCGGCAATCAGGAAGAACTTCACGTCCCGGCGGCTCGCCAGGTTGTGCTCCGCCTTCAAAGCCCTGGCCCGCGAAACAAAGAGCTTCATCTGCTCCACTATCGCCGCCTGAGCCGGGTCGGGACGGGCCCCGAGGACGCCGAGCGCCGTGGCGCAGCCCGAGGCGTCGAGGAGGACCGCCTGCTCGATGCGCGCGCCCTCGGGCCCGCTGTAGCCGAGCTGGGACCAGAGCTCCTCGGTAATGAAGGGGATCACCGGGTGGAGCAGGAGTATGGTCTGCCGGAGCACAAGGTCCTGGATCGCCAGGCACGTGGCCTTCGTGTCCTCGGCCTGGAGCTTGGACTTGGAGACCTCGACGTACCAGTCGCAGAAGTCGTTCCAGAAAAACCCATAGAGGGCCTGGGTGGCCGCGCTGAACTCAAATGAGGCAAAGGCGCGGTCGACCTCGCGCGTGGTCGCGAGCAGGCGCTCGAGGATCGCGTGGTCGTCGGCGTCGAACTTGCCGGGGTCAATCCGGGCGAGGATCGCCTTCGTCGTGGAGTTGTCACCTGCCGGCCCACTCATCTGGCGGAACCGGCACGCGTTCCAGAGCTTGTTGCAGAAGTTTTTTCCGCCCTCGATGCGCTCCTCCTGGAATCGGATGTCCTGCCCCTGGGGGGCGGTCGAGACGATGCCGAACCTGAGGCCGTCGGCCCCGTAGGAGTCGATCAGGTCGAGGGGGTCCGGCGAGTTCCCGAGGGACTTGGACATCTTGCGCCCCTGGGCGTCGCGGATGATGCCCGTGAAGTAGACGTCGCGGAACGGGATCCGGCGCTCGAGGGGCTCGCCCGGTCTCACGAACTCGAGGCCAGCCATGATCATGCGGGCGACCCAGAAGAAGATGATGTCGGGCCCTGTCACCAGGGTGCTCGTCGGATAGAAGGCATCGAAGCCCTGGGCCTCCATGGAGCCCGCCTCGGGCCAGCCCAGGGTGGCAAACGGCCAGAGCCACGAGGACGCCCAGGTGTCGAGGACGTCCTCCTCCTGGACCCAGTTCTCGGGGTCGGCGGGGCCCTCAGGGGACACGTGGACCTTGGAGGGGTCGGCGAGGTCCGCCTCGGTCAGGAGGTCGCGGTCGATCCCCTTGCGGTACCACACCGGGATCCTGTGGCCCCACCAGAGCTGGCGGCTGATGCACCAGTCCTGGATGTTCTCAAGCCAGTGCAGATAGACCTTCGACCAGCGCTCCGGGTGGAACCGGATCAGCCCGTCGCGGACGGCGGACTTGGCTTCCTCGATCCTCGGATAGCGCAGCCACCACTGCCACGTGAGCCTGGGTTCGATCGGGACGTCTGCCCGCTCGGAGTAGCCCACGTTGTTCTGGTAGGCCTCCTCGCCAACGAGCGCACCCGAGGCCTTCAGGAGCTCCGCGGCCTTCTTGCGCGCGGCGAACCGCTCCATGCCCGCGAGTTCCGGCCCGGCCAGATCGTTGAGGGTCGCGTTGGCGTTTAAGATGTCGAGGATCGGGAGCCCGTGCCGCTGGCCGATCTCGTAGTCGACCTTGTCGTGCGCCGGCGTAATCTTGAGTGCCCCGGAACCGAACTTGGGGTCCACCTGTGCGTCCGCGACAATCGGGATCTCCGCCCGGTTCAGGGGGCGGATCACCCTGCGGCCGACCATCCCCGCGTACCTCGGGTCGTCCGGGTGAACGGCGATCGCCACGTCGCCGGGAATCGTCTCGGGCCGGGTGGTGGCCACCTGGATGAACTGGCCCGGGGCGTCGGCAAGCTCGTAGCGGACCTTGAAGAGCGACGCATTGGTCGGCTTCATGATGACCTCCTCGTCCGAAAGCGCCGTCAGCGAGGCCGGGCACCAGTTCACCATGCGCTTGCCGCGGTAGATGTGGCCCCGCTTGAAAAGCTCGGCAAAGGTGCCAATGACCGCCTTCGAGTAGGCCGGGTCCATCGTGAACTGGGTCCGGTCCCAGTCGCAGGAGGCTCCAAGTCTCTGGAGCTGCTCCAGGATCTTGCCGCCCTTCTCCCGTCGCCAACCCCACACCCGCTCGATGAAGGCCTCCCGCCCGTCGTCGTGTCGGGTCTTCTTCTGCTTGCGCATCTCGCGCTCGACGACGGTCTGGGTCGCGATCCCGGCATGGTCCAAGCCCGGGACCCAGAGCGCAGCCTTGCCCTCGAGTCTAGCCCTACGGATCAGTATGTCCTGCAGCGTGTTATTGAGCACGTGGCCCATCGTGAGCACCCCGGTCACGTTCGGGGGGGGCATAACGATCGAGTAGGAGGCACGGGAGCGGTCGGCCCGCCCGGCGAAGGATCCGGCCTGAAGCCAGGCGGCGTACCACTTCTTTTCCACCTCTCGCGGCTCATAGCTCTTTGTGATCTCGGGCATGTGAGCCCGCCAGCAAACCGGCAGGGCCCCGCGCAGGCAAGTCCCGGGTGCGCCCCGTCCGGGATTGAATCCGGCCGGGTGCGGGCTTGAATGGCCTCCCACCATGGCACGATCCCTTGAAGAGCTAGCCCGCTCGGCCCTTGTTTTCACACCCGAGACAAGCGGGGCCGACCGGATCGCGGCCTGCAAGGGGTTCCTGAAGGAGGCGATGGCCGACCTGAAGGGGCGCCACGACCTGGGCGCCTCCGGCATCGAGGTGGAGAACGGCCGCTCCGCAATCATCGACTTGCTGATAGCCAGGCTCTTCGACCATGCCATAGCCCTCTACGCCTCGACCAAGGGCCCCACCCCTGCGGCCGTGGCGATGATGGCGCTCGGCGGCTACGGCCGGAGCGAGCTGGCGCCCTGGAGCGACGTGGACGTCATGTTCCTGTACCCGACCAAGTCGAAGCCCGCTGTGGTCCTGCCCTTCCAGGCGCACCTGACCCAGGAGGTGCTCTACCCCCTTTGGGACTGCGGCCTGAAGGTCGGCCACTCGACCCGCACCGTGGAGGAGGTGTTTGTGCAGGCGAAGAAGGAGATCATGACCATGACAGCGCTCCTGGAGGGCCGCTACGTCGCCGGGTCGGCGGCGCTGTGCGACTCCTTCCTTCTGGCGTACCGCAACTTCTACACGACCGACGACCCGAAGGGCTATATTTTGGCCCGCTTGGAGGACCAGGCTAACCGGCGCTCGAAGTTCGGCGACACGGTCTTCAATCAGGAACCCGACATCAAGAACGGCGTCGGCGGTCTGCGGGACTACCAGAACACCCTCTGGATGGCCCGGGTGAAGCTCGGAATCACGCGCATGGACGAGCTCGCGAAGGAGGGGCACCTGACCGCGGCGGAGGTCGGGGACTTCGGCCGGGCCTACGACTTCCTGCTGCGCGTCCGCAACGAGCTGCATTTCCAGAGCGTTCGCCCGACCGACACCCTTAACCTGGACTCGCAGGCGCGCGTCGCCCTTAGCTTGGGTTACACCCATCCGGTGCTCCTGGACCGGGTTGAGCGCTTCATGCAGGACTACTACCGAGCCGCGCAGACCATATTCCAGACCTCAAAGAACGTGGAAAGCCGGCTCGCCCTTGCGATCGGCCGCAAGTCGAGCGGCGCGAAAGTCCCGATTCGCGAGGCCCTTAAGATCGCCCGCCTGCGGCGCGCGAGGCGGGTCGACGGCTTCGTGGTCCGGGGCGAGGAGCTCGCCGCCGAGACCAAGTCGGTGTTCCAGGACGACCCCGTACGGATGATCCGCGTCTTCAGGCACTGCCAGCAGCTCGACTGCACGCTCGACTTTAACCTGACCCAGCTGATTCGGCAGTCCCTATCACTCATGGACGGGGTGTTTGAATCGCCCGACGCGGCCACCGCCTTCAGGGCCATCCTTTCGGAGTCCGGGGTCGTCCAACCCGTGCTAACCCGGATGCACGAGCTGGGAGTCCTGGGGAAGTATATCCCCGAATTCGACGCCCTCACCTGCCTGGTTCAGCACGAATTCTACCACCGTTATACTGCTGATATCCATACTCTTAACGCAATCCGTGAGCTTGACCTGGTCTTCACCGAGGCGGACCCGATCAAGGTCAAGTACCGGTCGGTCATGCACGAGGTCGAGGACCCCGCTTTGATCTACCTGACCCTCCTGCTGCACGACATTGGCAAGGCGGTCGGGATCAAGGACCACTCCGAGTCCGGGGTCCGCCTAGCCCTGCCCACGCTGCAGCGCCTGGGGGTGTCCGCGCGGGGCCAGGCCCTTGTTTCATTTGTTATCAAGAATCATCTCGCGATGGCACGATTCTGGCAGAAGCGGGACGTAGATGACCCGAAGACCTCAGCAAGCTTTGCGGAGCTCGTGGGCGACCAGGAGCGCCTGCGCTTCCTTTACGTCCACACCTTCTGCGACGCTCGCGGGACGTCCTCGGACCTTTGGAACAGCTACAAGGACACTTTACATACCACACTATATAGGAACACGCTCGAGCGCCTGAGGCTCGGGGCCGCCGTAGACGCCAGCTTTGAGGAGAAAAGAAAAATGACCGAACAGGAACTTATCGCCAAACGGATACCGGGCATAAGCAACGACGAGATCGCCGCTCATTTCAGCCTGCTTCCCGACCGCTACTTCATCCTCACGGATTCGAGCGAGATCACCTTGCACATCCAGATGGTGAACCGCCTCCTGAAGTCCATTTCCTCGACCGAATCGGTCGGTACGCTTAGGCCCGTGATCGACTGGAAGGACGACCTGAACCGGTCGCTCACCGTCGTCAATGTCGTCACCTGGGACCGCGCCGGCCTCTTCTACAAGCTCGCCGGCGCGTTCAGCGTCGCCGGACTGAACATCCTCGGGGCCAAGGTCATCTCCAGGACCGACCACATCGCGATCGACACGTTCTACGTGGTCGAGCCGGGCCACGGCGTCGTTCAGAACGCGGCAGCCCAGGAATCCTTCGCCAAGATCATCGAGTCGGCGCTCGTCTCCAATTCGGACCTCTACCCGGACATCGTCTCCCAGGCCAAGAAGATCGCCTCAACGCGCTATATGTACAACAAGGGCGGTGAGACGCTCCAGAGCTCCTTTCCCCCCACTGTAGACGTCTATCACGAGATCTCCATGCAGCGCACGATCGTGGAGGTCCAGGCTCGGGACCAGATCGGCCTCCTCTACAGGTTGGCGAAGGTGATCTCCGATTTCGGCTTCGACATCACCTTCGCGCGCATCGGCACCGAGCGCGGCGTGGCCATCGATACCTTCTACATCGAGAGCGCGAACCATGAGTCGGTGGAGGGCACCGAGCGCCTGGTGAAGCTCAGGGCGGCGCTCACCGAGGTGATAACCCCCGCGCTCCTGCCGGTGGCCGAGTCGGCCTGAGGCGAGGCGCAGGCGGGGCGGCAAGACCCGGCGTAATCCCTTGCAGGACCCCCTCCGCCCTGCACGACTGGAGGCATGACCGAAGAAGAGGAATTGGCGGCGCTCCATGCGATCTCGTCGCTCGCGTCGGGTTCGGAGGACCCGGCGGCGGCCACCAGGGACATCCTCTCCACCGTTGCCCGCTGCTTCGGGCCCAAGATCGCCCTTGTCGCCTTCCAGAACCCGGAATCGGGACGGCTGGAGATTGAGGCCTCAACGGGGCTGCCCGAGGGGACCGAGCCCTGGTTCTCGCCGGGTCAGGGCGTTCCCGGGTGGGTGGCCTGGCACATGAAGCCGGTCGTGATCGGCGACTCGGCCGCGGACCTCCGGAGCCGCCCGCTCGTGCGGGAGACGCGCAGCGAGATGGCCTCCCCTATCGCCCTTCCGAACGGGCACTTGCTCGGCGTCGTCGCCCTCGAGCACAGCGAGCCGGGGCATTTCAGCGCCGTCGACCTCGGCCACCTGGTGAGGATCGCCGAGGCCTCGGCCCTGGTTCTCAACAGACTCTGGGAGCTCAGGCACCTTCGGGGAAAGGCCCGACAGCTGGAGACGCTCATCGCCACAGGGCAGGCGCTAGTAGGGAAGCTGGAGCAGCGCGAACTCTTCGACACTCTCACCCGGGATGCGCTCGAGATGATGCAGGCGAAGGCGTGCGCGTTCTTCATCTTTGATCCGGCGGCGTCGACCCTAAGGCTCGCCTCGTACCGCGGAGCTCCCGACACCCTCACCCCCGAGGGGGACCTCCCCTTAAGGCTCTGCCTGGCCGCGTCCGCGGTGAGGACCAGGAAGGCCGTCTCGTTTTCGGACATCCAGTCGCCGGAGTTCCACGACCTGCAGGACCTGCCGCGCGACGCGGAGCTCAGAAGCGTGATCGCCACCCCGATGCTTTTCGAGGGCGAGGTCATGGGCGTCCTCTCCTGCTTCACCGACCGCAAGCGGGTGTTCGACAACGACGAGAAGAGGCTCTGCAGCGCGCTGGCGAGCCTAGGGGCAGTGGCGCTCCAGAATTCGCGGCTCTACTCGAGGGTCTTCATGAGTGAGGAGTCTCTCCGCAAGAACGAGCGCCTGACGACGCTCGGACTCCTGGCAGCCGAGATCGCACACGAGATCCGGAACCCGCTCACCGTGATCAAGCTCCTGCACGGCGGCATGGGCCTCGACTTTGCGGAGGGGGACCCGAGGCGCACCGATGTCCGCGTGATCGGCGAAAAACTTGACCAGTTAGAGAGCATCGTGACCCGCGTCCTCAACTTCGCCAAGGCCCCGACGAGCCTCCACGCCCGTCACCAGGTCGCGGAGATCCTGAGCGACACGCTCGTCCTCGTGAGGCTCAAGCTCGCCCAGAACAACATCCAGATCAGCTACGAGCCGCCGACCCACCCGGTCGTGATCGAGGGCCACAAGGGCCAGCTTCAGCAGGTGCTGCTCAACCTCATCATCAACTCGATGCAGGCGATGCCCGACGGGGGTAAGATATCGCTCAGGCTGGGCGCCGAGCAGCGGGAATCGGGAGGGGTTGCGGCCCTAGACATCTCGGACACGGGGCTCGGGATACCCGACGCGATCAGGGAGAGGATCTTCGACTCCTTCCTCACCGGGCGCCACGACGGGACTGGCCTTGGCCTAGCGATCGCCAAGCGCGTCCTCCAGGGCCACAATGGCGACATCCAGCTTGTGAGCACGAGCCCGGCCGGAACCACGTTCAGGATCACGATGCCCCTGGCCCGCGGCTAGGCCGCCCCACACTACTCCTCGAGCTCGACGTTCCAGTACGCGATATCGAGGAAGTCCTTCCAAATCTCGCGGTGCTGGGTTCCGAGGACCATGGAGATCACTGGGCGCCACTTTGGTCTCGAGGGCTTGCGAATGAGGCGCATGCCGGCCTCGTGCGGCAGGCGGTTCGCTTTGCGCGAATTACACCTGATGCACGAGCAGACGATGTTCTCCCACGTGGTCTTCCCGCCGTAATCCCTGGGGATCACGTGGTCGAGGTTGAGCTGCTCCCTCGGAAGGACCTTGGAACAGTACTGGCAGGAGTTCTTGTCCCGCTCGAAAACGTTGTTTCGGGTGAGCTTAAGCTCCTTGCACGGGAGCTTGTCGAAGAAGGTGAGTAGGATCACGCGGGGCAGGCGGATCGTGCGCGTCGGTGTGTGGACCATCTCGAGCTCGACCGCCGTCGGGTGGTCCGCCGAGAAGTCGATCCAGTCCATCATGGAGAACATCCTGAAGTCGTCCGCCTGCTGGTGGACGACGTGGGCGTGCCCGCGGGCAAGCAGCCCGAAGGCTCGCCTGGCGCCGATGACGTTAACCGCCTGCCATAGGCGATTAAGGACGAGCACCGGCTGATCAAGGGCTGCCTCCATACGGAACACCGAATTAGCGGCGGTGCGCCTCAACTGTCAAGCGACGGAACAGAGTGTTAAGAATCATTAAATTCGATTTACTAGTCGGCATCCAAGAATCGGTTACACGCCCCCGAAAGATGTCTTTCTTGCCCGCCGCCCCTTGGCGCCCATCGTGCTGCGCTCCCGAGGGCGGCCAAAATTCCAGCTGCGCCGCCGGGCAGCACCCATGTCACTTAAATCCATCCTCTTCGGCCGGGCAAAATCCCTCACCGACCGAAACCTCTTCCACAGCATCTCGCTGATCGCCCTGTTCGCTTGGGTGGGTCTGGGGGCCGACGGCCTGTCGTCATCGTGCTACGGCCCCGAGGAGACCTTCAAGGCGCTCGGGACGAGCCCGCACCTGAGCCTCTTCGTGGCGCTAGCGTCCGTGGTGACGATCGTGGCGATCTGCGCCAGCTACTCCCAGATCATCGCGCTGTTCCCGACCGGAGGCGGCGGCTACCTGGTGGCAAGCAAGCTGCTCTCGCCGGCCACCGGCGTTGTCTCCGGCTGCGCGCTCCTGATCGACTACGTGCTCACGGTGACGATCTCGGTGGCGAGCGGGTCCGATGCGCTCTTCAGCCTCTTCCCTGAGTCCGCCCAGCACCTTAAGCTCGCTTTTGCTGTTGCCGGGGTCATCGGCCTGACGCTCATAAACCTCAGAGGCGTGAAGGAGTCGGTGATGATCTGGGTCCCCATCTTCGCGGTGTTCGTCCTCACCCACGCCTTCGCGATCATCTACGCGATGATCTCCCACTCCTCGGGACTGGTGGGAATAGCAACCGCCACGACACGCGAGGTCCACTCGGTGAGCGCGTCGGTGGGATGGTTCGGCCTGATGGCACTCCTCCTTAAGGCCTACAGCATGGGCGCGGGAACCTACACCGGCATCGAGGCCGTGAGCAACGGCCTGCCGATCCTGCGCGAGCCTCGGGTGCGCACGGGGCGAAAGACCATGGTCTACATGGGTGCCTCGCTCGCGATCACGGTGGCCGGCCTGCTCGTGGCGTATCAGCTCTACGACGTCCAGATCAACCCGGACAAGACGCTAAACGCCGTCCTCTTCGAGCAGATGACGGCGGGATGGAACCACGTCGCGGGCAGCTCATACGTCTGGGTGACCCTCGCGTCGGAGGCTGCGCTCCTGATCATCGCCGCCCAGACCGGCTTCCTCGACGGCCCCCGCGTGCTTGCGAACATGGCGCTTGACCGGTGGTTCCCGGCGCAGTTCGCGAACCTGAGCGAGCGCCTGGTGACGCGCAACGGCGTGCTCCTGATGGGGCTCTCCGGCTTCGTCATGATGCTCGCTACGAAGGGTTCGGTCGACCTATTGGTGATCCTATACTCGATCAACGTGTTCATCACGTTCTCTTTGTCCCAGGCGGGGATGGTGAGACACTGGTGGGAGGAGCGCGCAAACGACCCGCAGTGGCTCCGCAAGCTCGCCATCAACGGCTTCGGCCTCATCCTCACAGCCTCAATCCTCGTCTCGCTCACGATCGTCAAGTTTAACGAGGGCGGCTGGGCCACGCTGCTGGTGACCGGAGTCCTCGTGTTCGCCGCGTTCGGGATCAAGCGCCATTACAACGGAGTCCGCTCGCAACTGAAGCGCCTGGACTCGATCGTCGAGGCCGCCCAAGCCGAGGCCCTCGCCGTTCCCGAGGTCCCCCCGCACGCCGACCCCAAGGCCCGGACGGCCGTCATCCTCGTCAACGGCTTCAACGGCCTCGGGCTCCACACGATCCTGAACGTCCCGCGGATGTTCGGGAACACGTTCAGGAACTTCATCTTTGTCCAGGTGGGCTCGGTGGACGCCGGCAACTTCAAGGGGGCCTCCGAGATCGAGGACCTGCGCCTCCACACCGAGCAGGAGGCGAACCGCTACGTGCAGTTCGCCCGCGCCCGCGGGTACGGCTCGAAGGCGTTCACGGCGATCGGCTACGACATCACCAGCGAGGTGATGAAGCTCGCCAAGGAGGCCTCCTCGGAGTTCCCGAACCAGGTGTTCTTCGCCGGACAGCTGCTCTTCACCTACGAGACCAACCTGACGCGATGGCTGCACAACCACACCGTGTTCACGCTCCAGAGGCGGTTCTTCCTCTCGAGCATGCCCTTCGTGGTTCTCCCGATCCGGGTGGACACCGAAGCCTGAGGGGCTACCCGAGGAGCACCTGCCACTGGTTCTCCCGGGCGGCGCGGGCGGCCTTCAGCGCCCCGATGGCGACGTAGCGCTGGAAGTCCTGGCCCGCGAGCCGGACCTTGGGGGACTCGTATCCGTCGTCGGCAAGGCGCTTCTGGAGCACGGTGTCGATCCCGCGAATCTGGGAGCCGCCGCCGGTGACGATGATGTTCTGTAGGAGCGTCACGACCGAGTCGGAAGACGCCCGGGCTATCAGCGAGGTGAGCGCCGGGTAGATCTTGTCCAGAAGCGCGTTGCAGGCGTTCCCGATCGCGTCACCGAGCTCGAGCGTGCGGCTCTTGCCGCCGATCACGACCTTCACCTCGAGGGGCTTGCGGCTCGGGCCCACGTAGGCGTGGGCCTCCTTGATCTCGCGCACGGTGATCACCGATAGGCCGTTGTTCGGGTAGGTCCTGTTTAGCCCGTCGAAAATCAGCTCGTCGATCGCGTCGCCGGCGAAGGCGATGCTGATTTGGTCGTCGCGCGTCGGGAAGTAGCCCTGGACGAGGCACAGGTCGCTCGTCCCGCCCCCGATGTCGATGAAGAGCGAGTTCACGACGGGGTCCACGTAGCCGGACTGTTTCACCCTGGCGTCGTCGCGGTAGCCGAGTGCCGCGAGGAAGGGCTCGGGGATCAGGAGGATGTGCGAGAAGATGCCCGAAGCGGCCCTGCGAATCGCCTCTCGCGCCGCCTCCCCTGCGTTCGCCGGCACCCCGACGACGGCGCGGATCTCCGCCCGGCCCGTCGGGTCGGCCAGCAGCCGGATGTGCTGGAGGAAGTCGCGGGCGGACTCCGGGTGCGCGATGATTCCCTCGGCGAGCGGGGTCGCGAGCTCCACGTGGAGCATCTGCCGGAGGGCCTCCTCGCCGAAGAGGATCTTGGCGTTGCCGGTGATGATCCCGTCGACGATGCCGTCCTTCACGTAGCCCACCACCGAGGGCACCACCTTGCTGACGGTGATGTCCGTGGTGCCGGGGTTGCCGGCCAGCACGCAGGACTTGTTGGTGCCGAGGTCGAGCCCCACAAGGAGGGCAGCCGGCTTTGTGCTGGAGGGGCGTACCGTGGAGGCCGCTAGGGGCAGCGTCGCCGAAGGCGAGGCGGGTTTTTCGAGGATCGCGGTGGTCATGATCGGAGGTCGGTTTTCGTTTCGTTGCGGGAAATCCTAGGGGGCAGCCCGGCGATCCTGGGCCAGCATGTCGTCGATGAAGTCGGCGATGCCCCGGGACGCAGGTTCGGCCCCCGCGTGGCGGTGAGGCCGGGCGGCAGCCGCCTGGATCGGGCCGCGACCCTGCGAAGCCGCGGGGCGCTCGCCGAGCATCGGGATAAGGACCTCCGCAAAGGCGATTGCCTCGGAGACCCGCTCCCCTTCCTCGTCGAGGAGCCTCCTGAGGAGGGCCTCCGCCTCGTCCCTGTCGGGACTCGAAGCCTTGGCGGCGTCCACCGCCTCCTTAAGGTCGGTGAACTCCATCCTCGAGGCCTCGGCTGAGAAGCCCTCGAACCTCAGGAAGCAGATGCGCCTGTAGATCCGCCCCACAAGGAGCCAGGGTGGATCGAATCGGTGGAGGGCTTCTGCCAACGCGCTCAAGGTTGACGCACTGGACAGCCCGCCGCGCCCCCGGTTCGCGTGAATCTTATCCCGACTTCATCCCGACGTAGATCTCCTCAACCTTGGTCCGGGCCCAGGGATTCTTCCTGAGGAACGTCAGGCTCGACTTGATGCTCGGGTCGAAGAGGAAGCACCGGATCGGCACCCGCTTTCCAAGTTCGCGCCACCCGAACTCCGCGACGAGCTCGGTGAGAAGACGTTCCAGCGTTATTCCGTGGAGGGGATCGTTGGACTTGTGGCCGGTCACCGCCCCGCACCCTGTGGTTCGGGCGCCCCAAGCTCAAGGCTTGGGTGCGACTGCTCGGCCGTGGCTAGGACCGGCCTCCAGCAGTCCCCGCAGAGCCCCTTAAGGACAGTCTGATGGCAGAGTGGATCTAAGTAACACATAATTAAATGCCCCCTAAATGTTTGTGTAATTAATGACAAGAAATGCGGAGCAATTCCCATCATAAAATCCCCCAATGCGACCGTAGGGAGGGAATCCATGAAACCGACCGCGCGGCAGCTCAGCCCTAAGGTGCAGCACGTTTACGCACCCGAGGCGATCCGAGTACAAGGGTCGCTCTAGGCTGCCCGCGCAAAACCCGTAACCGCCTCCCCCAAGGCAACTCAGAACCCCCGCCTAATGAAGACCATGACCATAGGAAAAAAGATAGCCCTCGGATTCGTCACGCTGATCATCCTCTGCGCCCTCCTGGGGCTCGGTTCGGTCGTGAGCATGAAGTCCGCCGAGACCAACGCCCGCGCCCTCGGCTCAGCCTTCGTGCCCGAGGCCGCGATTGCCGGCCGCTTGGAGAGCGAGATGTGGTCCATCCGCCTTGCCGTCCGAAGCTACGGCTTCACGGGGGAACCGTCCTACGCGTCCGAGGCCCACGCCCTTCTTGGCAAATTGCACGACGACATCAAGGTCGCCCAGGCCCTCTCGGCGGACCACCCCGAGCTCGTGAAGCTGAAGACGCACCTGGCGGAGCTCACGCCCCTGCTAGAGATTTTTGAGAAGTCCACGGAGAGCACCATCGCGAAGAGCTCCGAGGTTGCGGCCGGCCGCGAGCGCATGAACAAGGCCGCCGCGGACTTCCTAGCCAACATTGACACGCTGATCGCCTCGCAGAGCGGCCAGTTCAACGACGAGATCGCCGCCACCGCAGCGGATCAGGAAAAGCTGAAGCTGCGCCTTCACAAGCTCATGCTTGTGGAAGAGGTCCGCGGCCTCGGAAACGCGGCCCGGGTGGCCGCCTTCAAGTCCCAGGCCCTCCGGGACCCCTCCATCATGGACGCGGGGCTCGCGGGTTTCGCGGCGATGGACAGGAAGTTCGACGAGCTTCTGTCCCTCCTGAAGCTCCCGAAGGACGTCGAGGAACTCAACCAGGTCCGCTTGGACGCCCACACGTACAGGGACATCATGACCCAAATTAAGGCCAACTACGTCGAGCTCGATGAGATCTCCAGGGGCCGCGTCGAGGTCTCCGACAAGCTGATCGCCCTCACGAGCGAGACCGCCTCGGCGGGCATGGACCGCACGGTGTCGGCGGCGCAGGACTCGACCGCCAAGCTCGGGAGCTCGACCATCGGCATCTATATCGGATTGGCCGTCGCGCTCTTTCTGGCCTCGGGCATAGCGTTCCTGATCATCCGCGGCATCAGCCGGGTCCTCTCACACGTGGCCCTCGCGCTCCGTGACGCCTCGCACCAGGTCTCCGCCGCCTCCAACCAGGTCTCGTCCTCCAGCCAAACGCTGGCCCAGGGTGCAAGCGAGCAGGCCGCCTCCCTCGAGGAAACAAGCGCATCGCTCGAGGAGATCAGCGGGACCACCAAGCGCAACGCCGAGAGCGCGCAGAACGCGCACGTCATCTCCGGGGAGAGCCGCAACGCCGCAGACCAGGGCACCAAGCAGATGCAGGAGATGCTCACGGCCATGAACGCCATCAAGGCCTCGGCCGACGATGTCTCGAAGATCATCAAGGCGATCGACGAGATCGCGTTCCAGACGAACATCCTGGCCTTGAACGCTGCCGTCGAGGCGGCCCGCGCAGGCGAGGCCGGCATGGGATTCGCGGTGGTGGCCGACGAGGTGCGAAGCCTCTCCCAGAGGGCCGCCAAAGCGGCCAAGGAGATCGGGACCATGATCGACGACTCCATCTCCCGCACGACGGTAGGCGTGGGTCTGAGCTCCCAGGTCGCCGCCACCCTCAGCCTGATCACCGAGAAGGGTCACAAGGTGAACGAGCTCGTCGCCGAGATCGCGTCGGCCTCAGGCCAGCAGAGCGAAGGCATCACGCAGGTGAACACCGCCGTGGCGCAGATGGACAAGGTCACGCAGTCGAATGCCTCGACGGCCGAGGAAACAGCGGCTGCGGCCGAGGAGCTGAGCGCGCAGGCCGCATGCCTGAGCGAGTCCGTCAACGAGCTCATGGCCCTCGTCGGCGGCAACGCGACGGAGCCGATCGAGCGCGCGGCTTCCGTCAAGATCGAGAAGCCCCGCCTGCCCACCCGCACGGCGCCGAGGGCCAGGGGGCAGGAGGCCATGACCTTCTCCAACTAGGAGACCCCTTTTGGGGGTAGGACACGGGGCCGCCGCGGGGCGGCCCCTATTTGCGTTTCCAAGTCCGATCCCGGAGGGTAGGTTCTCCCCATGTCCGCCAACCCGGCCCTCCCGCGACCCACGCCCCCTAAGATGCTGCGCATCATCGCGGCCATCAAGCTGGCGAAGGGCGTCATGCTGGCAGGGGTCGCGCTGGGACTCTTCTCCATCGTCCACAGGGACTTGGACCAGCTCGCCCAGCAGCTGGTCGACCTGATGCGGATCTCGCCCGAGAACCATTATGCGAAGCTCCTGCTGGAGAAGGCGGGGCTGATCCAGCCCCACTCCATCATGACGGCGGGTATCGCGACCGCCTTCTACTCGGCAATCCTCCTGTCGGAAGGCGTCGGGCTCTGGATCGGGGCCTCCTGGGCCGAGTACGTGGTGATCTTCACAACCGGATTCTTCGTGCCCGAGGAAATCCTGTCGATGGTCCGCGGCCCGAGCCTCACCAAGGCGATCGTGATCGCCGCCAATGCGGCGATCCTGGGCTATGTGATCGCCGTGGTCTGGCGCAAGCGCCGGAAGGCCTAGGACACCGGGTCACCGGCGCTAGTTCTTCGTGCGGAAGCCGCCAAAGAGATAGACGACCAGGCAGATCAAAAGGACCAGGCCCAGGCCGCTGCCGCCGTAGGTGGGACCGCCGTAATAGAAGCCGCCGCCGCCGAAAAGGAGAAGGAGCACAAGGACGAGTACGATGAGGTTCATGCCCCCAATGTACCAGACGGCGCGGGCGGCCCCAATGGGGCGTTCGCCCCAGGTGCGTGCCTAGAGCCCGAAATGCCTCGCGATGGACGCGTAGGCTTGGCCCGTGCCCGCGTAGACCTCGGCGGCTCTCTCCTGGATGGGGGCTGGGGCGACCCTTCCGTGGTGGACGAAGATGGTACGGACCCCGGCGGCGTGGCCGCCCTCCACGTCGACATCGGCGTCACCCATGAAGACCGCCTCGCCGGCGCTGACCCCGAGTCTCCGGACCACCTCGAGCAGACCCTCCGGGTCTGGCTTGTGGGTGGGGAGGTCGTCGCCGCAGACCATCGTGTCGATGAGCGGGGCGAACCCGTGGACGGAAAGCATCCTCTCGGCCGACCACCGGTCCCTCCCTGTCCAGATGCCGAGCCCGGCCCCGACGCCCCTCAGTCGGACGAGCAGATCCTTTGCGCCATCAAAGGGCGTGAGCCGCTCCTCCTGCCCGTGGCCGTGCTCCTGAGTCGCGAGACGCCTTTTCGCCTCCTCAAACGAACTGGCCGCCTCCGCACCGAGGACATTGCGCAGGCAGGTGTCGAGCGGGCCTCCCAGCTTGGAGAGCACCTCCTCGGTCGTCGGCCGGGCCCTGAACGGCTCGACCGCGTAGATGAAGGCCTCGACCACGAAGGACATGCTGTCGATCAGGGTGCCGTCCAGGTCGAAGATCGCGGCGCGCGGCCGGGGTTGCGGTGGCTTGCTCATTGGTTACCCCCCACTCTGCGCCGGGGGGAACCCGAGGCAAGGGTGACAGAACCCACAACCCGGGCGGCCCGGTTTCAGCGGAAGAGCATAGGCGGCGTGACGTCGCCGCCGTACTTGCTGGAGCCGTCGGGAAACTGGAGGTACGGCGAGCCCCGGCCCGGGATGTACTTCAGGGCGAGGGCCTGCCGGTCGAAGAGCACCTTGGCCTCGGCGAGCTTTGCCGTGTAGCCCGGGAAGAGCTCGGCGAGGCGGCGGTTGAGCTCCCTCGAATTATGCGTGATCAGCGGGTCGCGGAAGGCGTCCTCCTGGGCGAAGACGGCCGCGAACTGCTCCTGGGGGTTGCCCGGGGAGGACAGGATCGCGGCGAACACGGCGATCGTGTCGGCGCTGGTGCCGTAGGTTGCGTAGACGAAGATCTTCGGCCCCTTCAGGGTACCGACGTGCGGGTGGGTGAGCGTCGCCAC
>CAISPT010000043.1 GCA_903887455.1 uncultured Opitutaceae bacterium
GGCCCGACTGGACCGTCGACCGGTGCCCGCTTGCGGATGGAGGCGAGGGCTTTGCGGAGACGCTGGCCCTGGCGGCCGGAGGCAAGCTCCTGCCCTGCCCCGTCACGGGGCCCAGGGGCGGCCGCGTCGCGGCCCGCTACGGACTTGTATCCATTAGTCGGGTACCCGCGGCGGCCCGCCAGCGGATGGGGCCCCTGTCAGGGGGCCCGGCTGCGCGGATCGGGATCATCGACATGGCCTCGGCCAGCGGGCTCGCCCTCGTCCCGGGGGCGCTCCGCGACCCGGAGCGCTGCACCTCGGCGGGCACGGGCGAGCTGATCTCGGCCCTCGCACGAGAGGGCGTCGCGGCCGTCCTCATCGGCGTCGGGGGCAGCGCGACCCACGACCTCGGCCTCGGGGCGCTGGGCGCCCTCGGCCTCCGGTACAGGGCGGGCGACGGCTCCCCGATCGAGGGGATGGTCCCCCTGGACTGGCCGCGGCTGCGCTCAATCGAGGGCCGGGTCGCCGGGGGCATGCCCCCGCTCCTGATAGCCTGCGACGTGAACAACCCGCTGCTCGGTCCCGAGGGAGCCCTGAGCATCTACGGACCCCAGAAGGGGCTCGTGCCCGGCAGGGCCGCCGCCCTGGAGAAGGAAACCGGACGCGTGGCGCGGCTCCTGGCAGCCCGGTTCGGGCGGCCGGAGACACTCCTCGAGCGGCCTGGGGCGGGTGCAGCCGGAGGGGCTGCGTTCGGGCTCCTCGCGGGCCTCGGGGCCACCCTCCTGCCGGGATTCGAGCTCGTGTCGGCTTGGCTCGACCTCGACCGGCGCCTCGACGCGGCGGACCTCATCCTCACCGGCGAGGGCAGGTTCGACGACTCGTCGCTGAGCGGCAAGGGGCCCGGCGAGGTTGTGCGCAGGGCGCTCGCCCGCGGGAAGGCCGTCCGGGTCTTCGCCGGCCAGGTCTCTCTCGCCCGCCCGGTTGGGGGCCTGGAGGCCCGCGCCGTGACGCCGGAAGGGATGGACCTCGACGAGGCGCTCAGGCTCGCTCCCGAACTCCTCGGGGACCGGATCCGCTCCGCCTTCGCGTAGTCGATGAAACATCTCGACCACGGTTCCCCGGCTGCCGATATGTTTTCGATGCTCCGTTTCCTCCCCCGGCCGGCAAGGCGCACCCTCTCTAGCGTGGCGCCCTTGCTCGGCCTGATCGGGTGCACGGCGACGGCCCCTAAGGCACCGGCGCCCGCCCCGCTTCCGGCGGCCCGGCCGGTCCAGACCGCCCCGGCCGCCGCACCGGTCGACCCCGCCCACCCGGTCATGCTGGGGATCGACGTGCTCGAGTCCGAGGGGTTCGCCCTTCTCCGGGGAAAGTCCGTCGGGCTCCTCACCCACGCTGCGGGGGTCAACATGCACGGGGTGAGCACCGTGGACGTCCTAAGGCGAGCGCCCGGCGTCCACCTGGCCGCGCTCTTCTCGGCGGAGAACGGGCTCTCGGGGGAGTTCCCGAGCGGCAAGAACTATACCGACCACACCGACCCGCGGACGGGGCTCATGGTGCATTCCCTCTACAACGGCATCAGCTACAACGGGGTGATCGACCGGCCGACGAAGGCGCAGCTCAAGGGCATCGACGTCATGGTGATCGACCTCCAGGACATCGGCTCGCGCAGCTACACCTTCGTGAGCGCCATGAAGATGTGCCTGGAGGGATGCTTTGAGAACGGGGTCGAGGTGGTGGTCCTGGACCGGCCGAACCCGCTAGGCGGCCAGAAGGTGGACGGCCCGCCATTGGACCCCCAGTGGGTGAGCTACGTCGGGGAGTTCCGCGTGCCGTACGTCCACGGGCTCACGATGGGGGAGCTGGCGCGGATGGCCAAGGAGGCGCCGGACATCCTGAAAATCCCCGACGCAAAGCGCCAGGCGGGCAGGCTGACGGTCGTTCCGATGCGGGGCTGGCGGCGGAGCATGCGCTGGCCGGAGACGGGGCTGGCCTGGGTCCCCACCTCCCCTTTCATCCCCGATTTCGCGGCCGTGGAGGGCTACCCGATGACCGGGCTCGGATGCCAGCTCGGGGGCTTCACCAACGGGATCGGCAGCGCCTACCCGTTCAGGGGGATCATGTACCACGGCGTCAGGATCGACGCGCTCGAAAAGGAACTCCGGGCGCTGCGCATCCCCGGGATAGACTTCCGCAGGGTGAGCGTCCCGAACGCAAAGACCGGGCAGCCCGGGATCGGGCTCTACGTGGAGATCACCGACTGGGACCAGCTCCGCCCTACCGAGCTCAGCCTCCAGATGATGAGACTCGCCTGCAAGTACGACGTCCACAACCCCTTCGCCTCCGCTCAGAAGAAGGACCTGAACCTGTTCCTTAAGGTCATGGGCTCGACGGCCCTCTACAACGACCTGGCAACCCGCGGGGCGCGCCTCGACGTGGAGGCCTACCTCCGGGACTGGCAGGCTAGGAACGCCATCTACCAGCAACAGAGCAGGCGGTACTGGCTCTACCGCTAGGAGCGCCGTGCCGGCGCCCAAAAAAAATCGCCAAGAGCGCCCCCGAGGCCAAGGATCACGGCCCCTCTTCCCTCCGCACGCCAAGCCTATGAAGCAGAACCGCAGAAAGAAGCACTACCGGGTAGCAGTCATCGGAGCCGGCGCCATCGGCGCCGACCATCTCTCGAGCTTTAGGCTCCACCCGGCGGCGGAGGTCGTGGCGATCGCCGAGGTCTCGGCCGAGCGGGGCCGAGCCGCCGCGGAGCAGTTCGGCGTGCCGGAGGTGGTGACAGACTACCGCGAGCTCCTGGCGAGGGACGACATCGACGTCGTCTCGATCGCCGTCCCGAACTACCTTCACGCCCCCGTGGCGCTTGACGCGCTGCGCGCAGGCAAGCACGTGATGCTCGACAAGCCGATGGCTACCCGCGCCGCCGACGCCGCGAAATTGGTCGCCGAGGCCGAAAAGCGGGGGGTCCTCTTCATGGTCGGCCAGAATTTCAGGTTCAATCAGGACACGCAGACGGCCAAGGCCGTCGTCGAGCGGGGCGACCTGGGCGAGGTCTACCACGCGAAGACGTCGTGGACCCGCAGGGCCGGCATCCCGAGGATCGGCTCCTGGTTCACCCAGAGGCGATTCGCCGGGGGCGGCTGCACCTACGACATCGGAGTCCATGCCCTCGACCGCTGTCTCTACCTGATGGGCGAGTTCGACGCGGCGGCGGTGAGCGGCCAGACCTTCGCTAAGTTCGGGCCGAGGGGCCTGGGCAACGGCGGCTGGGGCAAGAGCGAGGTCGACCCCAAGGCCCGCTTCGACGTCGACGATCTCTCGGTCGCGCTCATCAAGCTGAAGAGCGGCAGGACCGTGATCCTCGAGGCCTCCTGGGCCGGCCACGGGCCGAGCGTCGACGTGAACGCGACGCAGCTCTTCGGGACCGAGGCAGGGCTGAGCCTACCCCCCGTGCAGACCTTCAAGCAGGCCAGGGGCGGGTACGTGGTGGAGACCGTCGACCCGCTGCCCCCTAAGGTGAACACCAACCGCATGGTGCACTTCATCGACTGCCTGCTCGGAAAGGCGAAGCCCTTCGTCGCCCCGAGGGAGTCGCTCGCCGTCCAGAGGATCCTCGACGCCATCTATGCGTCGGCCGCTTCGGGCCGGGAGGTCCGGATCAAATGAGCGCGAGCTCGAAGGCCGGCGGAAAGAGGACGCCCGTCGGGCTCCAGCTCTGGTCCGTCCGCGAGGACGTGAGCCGAGACTTTGCCGCAACGGCCGCCGCGGTGGCCGAGATCGGCTACGAAGGAGTCGAGCTAGCCGGTTACGGCAACCTGGACGCCAAGGGCGCGCGGGCCGCGCTCGACGCCGCGGGCCTAAAGGTGGCCGGCATGCATGTCAGCTACGCGAGCCTCACCAACGAGACGCAGGGGGTCGTCAGCGACGCGCTCACCCTGGGCGCCAGCCACCTGGCCTGCTCCTGGTGGCCGCCAGCGCACTACGTCTCACGTGCCGCCTGCGAGCGGATCGGCGAGAGGCTCGGGGAAATCGGCCGCTCGCTGCGGCCCTTCGGCCTGCGCTTCGGGTTCCACAACCACGCGAGCGAGTTCCAGCTCTTCGATGGCAGGCCGGCCATGGACTGGATCTTGGGCGCGTCCGAGCCGAGGGACCTCTTCGCGGAGGTCGACGTGTACTGGGTGCAGTATGCCGGATGGTCGCCGGGGCGGTTCATCCTCGACCACGGCGCCCGCGTTCCGCTCGTGCACCTTAAGGACGAGACGGAGCTAGGCGGGGGGCCCGTCGACTTCAAGGAGGTTTTCGCCGCCACCGATGCGGTTGGAGCGGTCGAATGGTTCATCGTCGAGCAGGAGAAGTTCAGCCACTCCCCCATCAAGTCGGTCGGGCTCTGCTACCAGCAGATGAAGGCCTGGGGCCGCGCTTGAAGAGTTTTCCGGATCTGAAAGAATAGAAAAACACCCCAAAAAACATGCCGCGCCCCGTAACCCTGTTCACCGGCCAATGGGCCGACCTTCCCCTCGAAACGCTCGCCCCCCTCGTGAAGAAGATGGGCTACGACGGCGTCGAACTCGCCTGCTGGGGCGACCACTTCGAGGTCGACAAGGCCCTTTCGACGAAAAGCTACGTCCAGGACAAGTGGGACCTCCTACGGGCCCACGGGCTCTCCTGCCAAGCGGTCTCGAACCATCTCGTGGGCCAGGCCGTCTGCGACCTGATCGACGAGCGGCACAAGGCGATCCTGCCCCCCGACGTCTGGGGCGACGGCGATCCCGAGGGGGTCCGCCGCAGGGCCGCCAAGAAGCTCATCGCCACCGCCAAGGCGGCGCGGAAGTTCTTTGACGCGAGGCCGGGCCAGCCCAAGCAGGGGGCCTTCCCCGCCGTCGTGAACGGCTTCACCGGATCCTCGATCTGGCACTCGATCTACGCCTTCCCCCCGACCTCCCAGGAATACTGGGAGAAGGGCTTCCAGGACTTCGGCCGCCGCTTTGGGCCGATCCTCGAGGCCTTCGAGGCCGTGGACGTGAACTTCGGCCTCGAGGTGCACCCCACCGAGATCGCCTTCGACATCGCGAGCGCCGAGCGCGCCGTCGCCGCCGTGAAGGGACACCGCCGCTTCGGCTTCAACTACGACCCCTCGCACCTCGGCTACCAGGGAGTAGATTATGTGAAGTTCATTCGTGCCTTCGGCAGCCGCATATACCACGTCCACATGAAGGACGTGTGGTGGGGCCACGGCGACGGCTCCGCCGGTGTGTTCGGGGGCCACACGAACTTCGGCGACCCGCGCAGGCACTGGGACTTCCGGTCCCTCGGGCACGGCGACATCCGCTTCGAGGACATCATCGTCGCGCTCAACGACGTCGGCTACCGGGGCCCGCTCTCCGTCGAGTGGGAGGATATCCGTATGGACCGCGTCCACGGGGGCACGGAGGCCGCGGCGTTCGTCCGCAAGGTCGACTTCCCGCCGAGCGCCCACGCGTTCGACGCAGCCTTTGACAAGAAGAACCAGTAGGGCCCAGCCGCCCTGTGGGCGGCCGAGTCCGAGCAATCAACCCCGGGGGACAGCACCATGAGCCTAAAAATTGGAATCGTTGGCGCCGGCGGGATGGCCGGCTACCATGTGGCGGGCTTCCGCAAGGCGGGAGCCGAGATCGTCGCGCTGGCCGACGTGAGCAAGGCCGCCGCCGAGCGCGCGGCCTCCAAGCACGGGATCGCTAGGGTATTCACAAGCCTGGCGGAGATGCTAAGGGCCGTGCCCGACCTGGACGCGGTCTCCGTCATCGTCCCGAACAAGTACCACGCGCCGCTGGCCATCCAGGCCCTCAAGGCCGGCAAGCATGTGTTCTGCGAGAAGCCTCCGTCCGTGAACGCGAGGGAGATGGCGCAGCTGAAGGCCACCGCAGCCAAGGCGCGCCGGACGCTCATGTTCAACTTCAACAACCGCGCGCGGCCCGAGAGCTACGCCATGATGGACTACATCGCTAGCGGGGCCGTGGGCCGAATCAATTCCTGCCAGGCCAAGTGGGCGCGCCGCGCGGGGATCCCCGGCTTCGGCGGCTGGTTCACGACGAAGGCGCTCTCCGGCGGCGGACCGCTGATCGACCTGCTGCACATGATGGACCTGGGTCTGCACTTCATGGGCTTCCCCGAGCCCGCCTATATCCTCGCGCGCACCTACCGCGACCACATCGACAACAAGGCCTTCAAGGGCCCCTGGGGCATCGCAGACGTGCCGAACGGGATCACCGACGTCGAGGCCGCCGCGCACGGCTTCGTGACCTTCCGGGGCGGCCAGTCCATGTCGTTCCAGGTGTCCTGGGCCGAGATGATCCAGCGCGAGGAGGTCTCGGTCGCCTTCCAGGGGACCAAGGCAGGGGGGCTGGTCCGGCGGCTCTTCGGGACGGACGGGCTCGACCAGACGGCCAGCGATACGTGCGAGCTCTACACGCTCGAGCACGGCCGAATGGTGAACCGAAGCATCGTGGTCCCTGCAGACGAGGCCATGGGCCGCATCCGCTCGGCGCTAAACTTCGTGAGGACGGTCGAGGGCAAGGAGAAGCCCCTGAACACACCCGATCAGGCTTTGATGTTGATGCGGATTGTCGACGGCGCCTATAAATCCGCCGCCACCGGAAAACCCGTGGCCCTCTAGCGCCCCGGGAATGCACCGAGGCCCTGCGGCGGCACCCTAGGAACACACCCCCCAACACCCTCATGCGCAGAAAACTTCGTTTCGGAATGATCGGCGGCGGCCGCGGGGCCTTTATCGGCGGCGTCCACCGCATCGCGGCGGCAATGGACGGGCAGGCCGAGCTTGTCGCCGGCGCCTTCTCGAGCGACGCCGCGCGGTCGAGGGTGTCGGGCGCCGACCTCTTCCTCGACCCGTCGCGTGTCTACGGCAGCTACGCCGAGATGGCCAAGGCGGAGGCGCGGATGCCCACGGAGCTCCGCCTGGACTTCGTCGTCATCGTGACACCGAACCACCAGCACTACGGGCCCGCCAAGCTCTTCCTCGAGTCCGGCTTCAACGTGGTCTGCGACAAGCCGGCGACCTTCGACCTGGCCCAGGCGAGGAAGCTCCGGCTGGTCGTCAGGAGCACCGGCAAGGTGTTCGTCCTGACGCACAACTACACCGGCAACAGCATGGTCAAGCAGGCCCGGGCTTTCGTGCGCGACGGCACCGTGGGGACGATACGCAAGGTCGTCGTCGAGTACCCCCAGGGCTGGCTTTCGGATGCCGTGGTGAAGATGGGCCCGAAGCAGGCGGAGTGGCGGACGGATCCCAAGCGAAGCGGGGCCGCGGGCTGCATGGGCGACATCGGGACTCATGCCGAGAACCTCGCGCGCTACATCACGGGCCTGGAGATCGAGGAGCTTTGCGCGGACCTGAGCACCTTCGTCAAGGGGCGCAGGCTCGACGACGACGGCAATGTGCTCGTCCGCTACAAGGGGGGCGCAAAGGGCGTCCTCCACGCCTCCCAGGTCAGCGTGGGCGACGAGAACAACCTCAACATCCGCGTGTACGGGACGAAGGCGGCCCTCGAGTGGCACCAGGAGAGCCCGAACGACCTGCTCGTCAAGTTCCCGGACAAGCCGACCCAGCTCTGGCGCAGGGGAAACCTCTACAACAGCGACGAGGCGAAGCGCTTCTCGCGCGTGCCCCCAGGGCACCCCGAGGGCTACCTCGAGGCGTTCGGCAATATCTACAGGGAGGCCTTCCGGGCGATTGGCGCGGAGGTCGAGGGCCGGAAGGTGCCGCGGGACGTGGACTTCCCAACGATCGATGACGGGGTCGAGGGCATGGCCTTCATCGAGGCGGTAGTCCGGAGCAACCGCCTCGGCGCGCGCTGGGTAAAGCCCGCCCTAAAGTAGCGCCTCCCACCGGTCGGGCGGGGGCGCCTGGACCCTACATTCTGCAGATCAGGAGCTCGCGCTCGTAGACCATCTCCTTCGGCAGGCGGTCGTGGAGGTCGAGGAAGAGCTCCTCGTGGCTGATGACCTCGGCCCTCCAAGCCGCGCGGCTGAACGCCTGCAGCTCGTCAAACCTCTCCTTCGGAAACGGGAATCCCGTCCAGTCGATGTCCTCGTGATGGGGCATCCAGCCGATCGGGGTCTCCTTGGCCAGGCTCTTTCCGCGGGCGCGGTTCACGATCCACTTAAGGATCCTCATGTTCTCGCTGAAGCCCGGCCACATGAACTTGCCGTCCGCGTCCTTTCGGAACCAATTTACGTGGAAGATGCGGGGCGTCTCGCTCAGGCTCTTCTGCATGTGGATCCAGTGGCTGAAGTAGTCGCCCATGTGGTAGCCGCAGAAGGGAAGCATGGCCATCGGGTCCCTGCGGACCTTGCCGATCGTGCCCGCGGCCGCGGCGGTCATCTCGGAGCCCATCGTGGCGCCCAGGTAAACGCCCGAGCTCCAGTTGAAGGCTTGGTAGACCAGCGGGATGTTGCTCGCACGCCTTCCGCCGAAGACGATGGCGCTGATCGGCACCCCCTCGGGATTCTCCCAGTCCGGGTCGATCGTCGGGCACTGCGAAGCGGGCGCAGTGAACCGCGCGTTCGGGTGGGCGGCGGGACGCCCGCAGCCCGGAGTCCATTCCTTGCCCTGCCAGTCGGTGAGCCGGGCGGGCGGGGTGTCGGTCATCCCCTCCCACCACACCCCGCCCTCCGGGGTGAGCCCGACGTTCGTGAAGATCGTATTCTTGGCGAGCGCCGCCATGGCGTTCGGGTTCGTCTTGACCGACGTGCCCGGCGCAACCCCGAAGAAGCCGGCCTCGGGGTTGATCGCCCGGAGTCGGCCCTGCGCGTCCGGCTTTAGCCACGCGATGTCGTCGCCGAGCGTCGATACCTTCCAGCCCTGCTCGGAGAAGGATTGCGGCGGCACGAGCATGGCGAAGTTGGTCTTGCCGCAGGCGCTCGGGAAGGCTGCCGTGACGTAGGTCTTCTCACCCTCGGGGCTCTCGACCGCCAGGATTAGCATGTGCTCGGCCATCCAGCCCTCGTCGCGGGCGATGTTGGAGGCGATCCTCAGTGCGAAGCACTTCTTGCCCAAGAGTGCGTTGCCGCCGTAACCCGAGCCGTAGCTCCATATCTCCCGGCTTTCCGGGAAGTGCACGATGTACTTGTCCGGGTTGCACGGCCAGGGGACGTCCTTCTCGCCCTTCTTGAGCGGGGCGCCGACGGAGTGCATGCACGGCACCACCCTCTTCTCGGCCTTGTCGATCTCCTTGAACACCGGGGTGCCGATCCGCGCCATGATGCGCATGTTGGCGACCACGTATGGGGAATCGGTCAATTGGACGCCAATCTGCGCCATGGGGGAACCCACAGGCCCCATGCTGAAGGGGAGCACGTACATCGTGCGCCCGCGCATCGAGCCGTTGAAGAGCTCCCTGAGCTTGCGGCGCATGTCGAAGGGGTTGACCCAGTTGTTCGTCGGGCCGGCACCTTCCCGCGAGTTTGAGCAGATGAACGTCCTGTCCTCGACCCGGGCCACGTCTCCCGGATTGCTCCTTGAATAATAGCATCCCGGCCAGAGGTCCTGGTTGAGCTCAATGAAGGTGCCGTTGGCAACCATGCCGCGACAAAGCTCGTCATACTCCTCCTTGGAACCGTCCACCCAGTGGAGGGACTCCGGCTTGCACAGCTCGGACATCTTCTCGACCCACCGAAGCAGGTGCTCGTTCTTGCTGAGAGGAGTTGCAGGGTTGCGTGTATTCATAGGTGGTCCCAAGCAGGGACCGCCCATTGTGAATTGCCCGGCAACGCCATAGCAAGGGCGCGGGGTCTTTCAGGCCTCCCGGGTGGCCATGTTTCATGCCGGCTAATAGCCGGTATTCCGTCGCTAGAGGTGCCTCGAAAGCCGTGCCCATCGGCGACTCCCGCCCGGACAAATTTGACCCGCCGGGAAATCCGGGCATGAAAGGAGAGTGCCCTCTCAGAACCCCGACGGCAGGAAGCATCGAAACGTGCTCCACGACATCGCCAGGCGCGCGATGATGGAGAGGGGCCTCGAGCCCGAGTTTCCGCCGGCAGCCGCGATCGAGGTCGGTGCGATGAAGGGCCCTGCAACGGCGCCCCAGGGCGCGCGCGACCTCAGGTCGCTGCCGTGGTGCTCGATAGACAATGACGACTCCCGAGACC
>CAISPT010000044.1 GCA_903887455.1 uncultured Opitutaceae bacterium
CGCGATGCAGTACTTAGGCTCAGCCATCTGGTTCCAGAGCCTGACGACCTGGGGCGCCATCTTCTTCGTCACGGTCCCTGAGACGATCAGAAGGTCCGCCTGGCGGGGAGAGGGCCTGAAGACCTCGGAGCCGAATCGGGCGATGTCAAAACGCGCCATGGAGGCCGCGATCATCTCGATCGCGCAGCAAGCCAAGCCGAACTGGAGCGGCCAGACGGAGTGGCTCCGGCCCCAGTTGTAGAGTTCCTCGACGCTCGTCAGGAGGATCCCATGTCTGCGCAGTTCGGAGCGTTCTTCGTCCGTGATCGTGGGCACGGGATTCATGTCCACTCAAGGTGGCCCCGTTGCCAGGCCCAGACAAGGCCTTCGGCGAGGAGGAGGATGAAGACGAGGACGGCAACAAGCGCCGCCGGCGGAACCGAGGTGAAGGCCACCGCGCAGGGAAGGAGAAAGAGGAGTTCGACGTCGAAGATCAGGAACAGGATGGCGTAGAGGTAATAGTGGGCCTTGAACTGGATCCACGAATCCCCGTTGGGGATTACGCCGCACTCGTAGGTTCGGTTTTTCTCAAGGCCCGGCTTCAGGGGCTGGAAGAACAGGAACCACAGCCTGACCGCCGCCACCATGACCAGCGGCAGCGCCACCGCGACCGCGGCGAGGAGACCAAGAAAGGCGTAGGGGTGGGTGTGCATTGCTAGCAGGTCCAAGCATTACCGAAACTCGGGGTTAGCGCTTATTGCTTTTTGCCAGATGCTAATCATTAATTGTCATAGAAGACGCGCAGCCGTGGTCGACTCAAAATGTGGCGGCCTGCCACCCCGGGCAAATCGGTTACCCGGTAGCGTCTAGCGGCTTCCAACCGATCGCGGGCGGATTTTCCCGGAGCAAAGCGGGCATTTTTTTATCCCATTTGGGCCCTCGAAACCCCGGCGTTTTGAAAGCCAAAAAATGCGCAACGAAATACATGCTATGCGCAGATTGGTGCGGCACAACGGGCTAAGCTCGTCCCCATGGCAACTCTAAGCGAACGTCTCACCGAAAATGCAGCCGGCACCTACTATGTCGACGCCTCGTGCATCGACTGCGACCAGTGCCGAGTAACCGCGCCGGACTTTTTTGGGCGCAATCCCGACACCTGCCTTTCCTTCGTGGTCAAGCAGCCCTCGACGCCCGAGGAAATCGAGCTCGTCGAGCAGGCGATCGGCTCCTGCGCGACCGACTCCATCGGCAGGGACGGGGCCTGAACCATGAGGGGCCTGGTCATAGGCATTGCGGGAGCCTCCTCCGACGGGATCACCGCCGCGGGCGAGTCGCTGATCAACGCCTTTGCCCAGGAGGGCTACTTTGCGACGCTCAGCACGAACCCCGGAACTCAGATCCGCGGCGGCGATGTCTTCTGCCGGGTGCGGGTCTCGACGGACCCGGTCCTTAACTCCGGGGGCCTCCTCGACCTGGCCGTCGTCCTCGACTGGGAGAATTTCAGCCAGCTGAGCGGCGAGCTGAGCGTCGGGCCCGAGACCGTTGTCGTCTACGACCGAAGAAGCGGCCTCACCGCTTCGGCGCTGCCGCTGGGCGGCGTTAGGCCCGCAGCAGCCGTCGCTGTCCCTGTCGCGGAGATCGCCATTCATGCGGGCGCCCCGACCCAGGCGCGGGAGAGCGTCGTCCTAGGCCTCCTTTCGGCGTGGCTCCGCCTGCCGCAGAAGCGGGTGCTTGAGGCTCTGGTCTCCCGTCACAAGGCCGGCGGCGACCCGAGCCCCAAGACCTACCAGAAAGCCTTCGCCGATGCCGTCGCCTACGCGAAGGAGCATCCCCTCGGCAGGGCCATCGCGCTTGACCCGGCCGCCCCACCGGAGGGAAAGAGGCGGGTTGCGGACGGCAACGAGATGTGCGCCCGGGCGGCCCTCTTTTCCGGATGCAAATTCTTCTCCGGTTACCCGATCACTCCCGCCAGCGAGATCATGCAGTACCTCCAGCGCGAGATCTGGAAGTACGGCGGCTCCTGCCTACAGGCCGAGGATGAAATCGCGGCAGCCGCCGCGGTGATAGGGGCAAGCTACGCCGGCACGAAGGCCATGACCGCCACCTCCGGCCCGGGGTTCTCCCTGCAGACCGAGGTGCTCGGGCTCGCAAGCGCGGTGGAGTTGCCGATGGTCTGCGTCAACGTCCAGCGGGGAGGGCCCTCCACCGGCATGCCCACGACCCAGGAGCAGGCGGACCTCTTTGCGGCCACGTTCTCCTCGCACGGCGACACTGTTCGCCCGGTCCTGGCGCCCACAAGCGTGGCGGACTCTTTCGACGTGACCGTGGAGGCCTTCAACATCGCAGAGCAGTACCAGACCCCTGTCGTGGTCCTCACCGATCGCGAGCTTGCCCAGTGCAAGGCGGTCCTTGAGCCAATTGAGCCCAGCCAGTTTCGCGTCGTCGACAGGCTCGAGCCCACCAAGGCGGAGCTTAAGCGCTACGCCCGGTTCCAGATCACGGACGCAGGGATCAGCCCGATCAGCCATCCGGGCATGCGCGGGGGCAACTACCTTGCAGCCGGTCTTGAGCACGACGAGAAGGGCGCGCCTACGGCAAGCGGCGAGATCCACGCCCAGATGACCCGCAAGCGGCTCAACAAGCTAAACCCGCTCAAGCTCCGCAAGGACCTGTTCCTCTTCGAGGGGGACCTGGACGCGCACATCGGCCTCGTGAGCTGGGGCAACGTCTCAGGGATCGCGCGTGAGGCCGTGAGGATGGCCCGTGCCAAGGGGGTGAAGGTGAAGCTCCTCGTTCCCCGGCTTCTTTACCCGGTGGCCGAGACGATCTACGAGGACTTCTTTGCAACGCTCAGGCGATGTGTCGTCGTCGAGCAGTCGCATCAGGGTCAGCTCCACCGGCTGCTCCGGATGTGGACCCAGACCCCGCGCGAGTTCATGTCCGTTTCCAAGAGCGGGGCCAACCGGATCACGCCGGAGGAGATCGTCAGGCTGATCCAGGCCATGGAGCAGCCGGCAACCGACCGCTTCCGCTCCCACTACTGCGACCTCCTCAACGTCATATGATCTCCGCCGACTCAGGAAACAGGGTGGGGCCCAAGTCTTGCCGGTGCTCGGCCAAGGACTTCGGCAACGAACTTAAGCCCAAGTGGTGCCCGGGATGCGGCGACTTTGGCGTGATGAACGCGCTCTACCGGGCGCTCGCCTCGGTTGGCCGCCCACCGCACGAGATCGCCTTCGTCTCGGGCATCGGCTGCTCGAGCCGCATACCCGAGTACACCACGGCCTACGGCTTCAATTCCCTGCACGGCCGGGCGCTCCCGATCGCTCAGGGGATCAAGATGGCGCATCCCGAGCTCCTGGTTCTCGTGGCCGGCGGCGACGCCGACGCGTTCTCGATCGGTGGCGGGCATTTCCCCCACGCGGTCAGGAGGAACCCCGATCTCACCTACCTGGTGATGGACAACCAGGTCATGGGTCAGTCCGACGGCCAGGTGTCGCCCACCTCTGCAAAGGGGGCCAAGAGCCGCGGCAGCACCCAGGGCAGCCTCGAGGCCCCAATCAATCCCGTCCTCTATGCGCTGGCCTACGGCGCCCACTTTGTCGCGCAGGGCATACCCGCGGACCTGGACGGCCTCTCAAAGCTGATTGAGGAGGCCATCCGCTTCCCGGGATTCGCGTTCATCAACATCCAGTCACCCTGCATCACATTCGGGGACCCGGACATGCAGGTTCTCGTCCAGAAAACGCGCATGAAGAAGCTCAAGACCGAGGGACATGACCCGGCGGACCGCGCGGCCGCCATGGAGCTGGCTCAGGCATCCGGTGATGTCCTCTACACCGGGGTGTTTTACAAAAACCCGAATCCGCCCCCGAGCTACGGAAGCCTCATTGCCTCGAGGCAGCGCACCCCGGCGCTCGAGCCCTCGGACGCGCTCGCGTAGCGCCGCGTGGTACTAAACTCCGGGTCTGGGTCAAAGGCTCACCGACAAGGAAGCCGCCCCGCGCGCTGCTGCCAGCGCGAGGAGCGGCCAACCCAATCCAAGCGCCTAGAACGCGATCCAGGCCTCGAGATAAAGCGTATTGTTGTCCTTCGCGTTCGCTCCGGCTCCGTCGAAGTTCGACCGTGCGCCGTTGAACCGATTGTAGACGACATACTGGAGGGAGAACTTTACATTGCTCTTTGGCCAGAACGCGGGGCCGCCGCCCTTGTTGAAGGGCATGTACGTCGCCTGGAGGATGAGCCCGTCGCTTGTCGGCGACCCCGTGGCGCTTCCCGAATACAGGGTCTCGTCGCTCGAGCCCCCAAGCACAAAGTACTGCACGGTCGCGCCAAAGGTCTTGTCGTAAAGGTAATTCACCGTGGCCTTCACGTTCCAGAGGTTGTCCGATGCGTTCGAGGTGTTGCCGAGGACGCTGCTGGCGTCCCAGGACTGGCGCTCGTAGACGTAGCTCAGCATCGCGGTAAAGTCGCTCACTCCGCTCGAGAGCTGGTACTCGGTGTCCAGGCCGAAATCGGTGATCTTGTCCTTGCCGGCGCTCGAGTCCCTTCCCGGATAAGTACTCGAGATTAGGCCGAAGGCTCCGGTCTCCCAGTGGGCGTCGCCCACCATCTGGTCGTAGGCCACCCGCCAGTAGGGCGCCACGCCCGCGATCTGCGTCTCGCCCGTCGGGTCCACCCCGAGCTGGAGCTGCGTGCTCGCGGCAAGCGTGCGGTAGCCCGCGACGTCAAGGTAGAGCGAGTCGGAGAGCATCACATAGCAGGTCTGAAAAGGAGTAAGTGTCCATTAAGGCAGGAAGCCCGGCAAAGCGTGCGAGTCTACTAGGCCAGCCCGGAAGGGCCCGTCTCCTGATCGGTGGCGCACAGTACCCTCCTTGGAATGGTCCGGAAGTCCCGGCATCTTACTCAAGCAACGAGACGCTCGGCCAGCCGATGCACGCCTCTGACCACGATCGGAACCGCCTCGGCGACAGGCTCGGAAAGCTCAAGGCACATCGGGTTGATGGTCTCAACCGAGACGGTGAAGAGCCGGATGTCGGGGAACTGGCCTAGAAGGGCAGCGGCGGCGAACAGGTCGCGCAGACCGAAATCATGGGCCGAAAGCCCGCGGGGAATGTCGGCCACGCATGAGGGTTCCAGTTCTGTGATCGTCCCGGCCCGGTTCCCATCACGGGTCGCGTCGACCATGACGACGATCGGGGCGCGAGCGATCGCCTCCAGGAGGTTGATTCCACCCGTTCCCCCGTCCAGCAGCTGGACACCGACGAGAGGCGGCTCGTTCTCGAGGGCGCGCAGGACGTGGATGCCCACGCCTTCGTCGCCCATCAGCAGGTTACCGACGCCGATAATCAGGACCGCCGGCGGCTCGAGATGGGCCGTCGAAGCTGAGCCGCTGACCAGGTCGACGTCGCTCGTCATCGGTTCTTCGGGTCGGGTTTTGCTGTGGCCTTGCCCGACACTCCCGCGGTCTTGCCGTCGGCCGTGACCTCGGGCAGGAACTTCCACCCGCCGGCCATCGAGGAAAGCACGCCGTTACCTTCGACGTAGTCGTGGTAGAACACCAGGTACACGTGGATCAGCGTGAAGATGATGAAGAACCACGTCGCGATATGGTGCCATTGCCTCAGCCCGAGGTCGCCGCCGAAGATCGGGAGCATCCAGGTGAAGAGCTGAGGGAAGAACGAATGGCTCATCTTGGCGTAGAGCGCGAAACCGCTGGCCACCTGGAACAGGAACACCAGGAACATCACGAAGTACGTGAGGTAAGCCAGGGCGTTGTGCCCCACGGAGACGAGCGACTTGTTCGAGTACTGGAGGATGTCGACCCTTAGCACGGACATGACCTCCTTGAACTGGGCAAACTTTAGGGGAAGAAAGTTCTTCCAGTTGGAATACTGATTACCCACGAAACCCCAGTAGATTCGGAAGGCGAAGTTGAAAACGAAGACGTACGCCGTCGCGAAGTGAATGAACCTTACCGTGCCGAACCAGTAGCTGAACGCGGCCTCGCTTGCGGCGTTGATGCCTGGCGGGTTCGCGATCACGAAGCCCGTTGCGGTCAAGACCACGATGCAGAGTGCGTTCAGCCAGTGATAGAACCTGACGGGCAGCTCCCACACGTAGATACGCTGGAACTCGTGCGGGCTGGCGAGCGTTGCAGGTGAGTGCATGGCGGCCTTCGGTTAGAATGCTGGGGCTGTGGAGACCCTGTGCAGCGTTGCGCCCTTGTCATCGTAAAGATGGACTGCGCACGCGAGGCACGGGTCGAAGGAGTGGATGGTCCGAAGGATCTCCAGCGGCAGCTTGGGGTCGGCCACGGGGGTTCCGATGAGCGAGGCCTCGTAGGGAGAGCGCTCGCCGTTGGCATCCCTCGGGGACGCGTTCCAGGTGCTCGGGACAACCAGCTGGTAGTTGGAGATCTTCTTGTTGTTGATCACCACCCAGTGGGCCAGCGCCCCGCGCGGAGCCTCGGTCGGGCCGACGCCCCTTGCGCTTGCCGGCCAGGAGGAGGGCTCCCACTTCTCCTTTGTGAAGGTGCGGGAATCGCCATTCTTGATGTTGGAGAGCAGCTGGTCGAAGAACTCCTGGGACCACCGGGCCACGAGCTTGGTCTCAATGCCCCTTGCCGCGGTGCGGCCGAGGGTCGAGAACAGGACGCTCGCCGGGGCGTTTAGCGTGGTGAGCGCCTCGGTCACGACCTCCTTCACCTCCGCATTGCCCGCAGCGTAGCCCACGAGCATGCGGGAGAGGGGCCCGACCTCCATGGCGTGGCCCTTCCAGCGCGGCGTCTTAAGCCACGAGTACTTGCCGTCGACGTTGAGGTGCTCGTACGGGGGCTTGGGGCCCGTGAAGTTGAAGGTCGTCTCGCCCTCCCACGGATGGCGGCCCCCGCCGCTTCCCTCATAGGAGTACCACGAGTGGTCGACGAACTCCTGGATCCCCGCCGGATCCCTGGGGTCAACCTCGTGAACGTGGGAGAGGTCCCGGTCGAGCACAGCGCCGCGGACGAACTTGAACCGCCCGACGTCTGCAAATCCATTGGTCGGCAGATCGCCGTAGCACAGGTAGTTTTTCACGCCGCCACCGATTGCGGTCCAGTCGAGGTAGGACGGGGCGATCGCGAGGAGGTCGGGCAGGTAGACCTGCTCGACGAACTGCTTGGCCTGCGCCAGCAGACCGGCGACCATCGCGAGCCGCTCGGAGTTGATGGCGTTGGCCTCGTCGATATTGATCGCGCAGGGCACGCCGCCCACCAGGTAGTTCGGATGCGGGTTCTTGCCGCCGAAGATGGTGTGCACCTTGACGATCTCCTTCTGCCACTCGAGGGCCTCAAGGTAGTGGGCGACGCCGATCAGGTTCACCGCGGGCGGGAGCTTGTAAGCAGGGTGCCCCCAGTATCCGTTGGCGAAAATGCCCAGCTGGCCGCTCTCGACGAACTTGGTCAGGCGCTTCTGCAGGTCGCTGAAGTAGCCCGGCGAGCTCTTCGGCCACTTGGATATGCTCTGGGCGATGCGGGACGCCTCAGCCGGATCCGCCTTGAGTGCGCTCACCACGTCCACCCAGTCGAGTGCGTGCAGGTGATAGAAGTGGACGACATGGTCGTGCATGTACTGGGTGCAGAACATGATGTTCCGGATCAGCTCTGCGTTTGGCGGCACAGCGATCCCGAGCGCGTCCTCCACCGAGCGGACCGACGCGAGCGCGTGGACCGTCGTGCAGACGCCGCACACCCGTTCGCAGAACGCCCATGCGTCACGCGGGTCGCGGCCCTTCAGGATGATTTCAAGGCCACGCACCATTGTTCCTGCGCTCCAGGCGTCGGTGATGAAGCCGTCCTTGACCTCGGCTTCGATGCGGAGGTGCCCCTCGATGCGGGTGATCGGGTCAACTACGATGCGTTCGCTCATGGCTATGCCCCTCCTTTCTTAGTGGGGTCCACGGCGGGTGGGGGAGGGCCATCGGAGGCCGCCTCGCCGGGTTGTTCGCCGATCTCGTGATGCTTGCGGATATTGGTGAGGACCGCGTGAGCCGCGATTCCGGCGACGGTGACGGCGCCGACCCCAAGGCCGATGTTGTCTGCCGTCTTCTCGATTCCGAACCCGGGGAACTGCGCCAGGCGCTCGTAGAAGGGACCGTTGTCCCAGAAATTCGATTCGGAGCAGCCGATGCAACCGTGTCCAGACTGGATCGGGAAGCTGACGCCCCCATTCCAGCGGATCGTGCCGCAGGAGTTGTAGGTCGAGGGACCGCGGCACCCCATCTTGTAGAGGCAGTACCCCTTGCGGGCGTTCTCGTCGTCGAAGGACTCGACGAAGAGTCCCGCGTCGTAGTTCGGCCGGCGGTAGCAGGTGTCGTGGACCCGCCTCGAGTAGAACTCCTTCGGGCGCCCGAGCGAGTCGAGCTGCGGGATCCGGTCGAACGTGAGCAGATGGACAAGGACGCCCGCCATCACCTCGGCGATCGGGGGGCAGCCCTGGACGTTGACGATGGGCTTTCCGGCGAGCACCTTGTGGATCGGCATCGCATTGGTGGGATTCGGCTTCGCCGCCTGGACGCAGCCCGAGCAGGCGCAGTTGCCCCACGCGATCACGGCCTTAGCGCCGGCGGCGACCTCGTTGAGGATGTCGGCCGCGGAACGCCCGCCGATGCAGCAGTAGGCGCCGTCCTCACCCGTGGGGATCGAGCCCTCGCAGCAGAGGAGGTACTCGCCCTTGTACTTCGTGATGGTGTCCTTCAGGCAGGCCTCGGCCTGGTGGCCCGACGCGGCCAGAAGCACCTCCGTGTAATCCAGCGAAATCTTATCGAGAAGAATGTCGGCGACGATCGGGTGCGAGGAGCGAAGGAAAGACTCGCTGCAGCAGGTGCATTCCTGGAAATGCATCCAAACAACCGGTATGCGCTTCTTCGTCTCCAGTGCGCTCGCCACCTGGGCGAGGCCCTCGGGGCCGAGCCCCATGCAAGCACTCATCCAACCGCAGAATTTGAGGAAGTCGCGGCGCGAGACGCCGCGCGACGTGAGCTGTTCATATACTGTCGTCTGGTCCCGATCGGCAGGAGCAACCTTTTCGGCAATATTTTCCATATACGTGAATTACCGCGGAGTGTGCGGAGGGATTCGGGGTGATAAGTTTTCTTAACCGGTCTGATAACCACTCTACGAAAACGACACCTGTCCAACTCCTCACTTTTTGCGTACTTGTATGCAGTATTTGCGAAATATCCGCGTTGCTCTCGACGCTATAGGTGGCCCGTGATTTCAAACTATGATCATGCACGAACTGGGCATGATGGAGTCCGCGCTGGCCTTGGTGCAGCGCTACGCGACCGAGCAGCACGCCCGGCGCGTGGAGAGGGTCGTGCTGCGAATCGGTACCCTTTCGGGTGTGGACCCTGAGTCCCTCCGCTTCGCCTTCGACGTGGTTTCACGCGGGACGACAGCCGAGGGGGCAAGCTTCGAGATCGAATCCATCCCCGCCGTCGTCTTCTGCCGCTCGTGCCAGAAGGAATTCAAGGGGGATAACGGGGGCTTCATCTTCCAATGCCCCACCTGCGGGGACTTCTGCGGCGACCTGCGCACCGGCAAGGAGATCGAGCTCGGGCGACTGGAGTTCTCGTGAACCATTCAACAAACACTCAATGAACACTGAAACCGCCACCCCCAAGGAACAGTCGGACGAGACGTACAGCATCCACCCCCTGAGCGGCGCCGCGACGGTAGCCGCCCGGACCCTCTCGGCCCCCCTGTCCGCCGAGATCAACGCCGCCCTCGACGCGAGCCCCAAGGGCGAGGTTGCGGTCCGCTCGCTCGACCTGCGCATCCCACTCCTCGAGAAGAACGACATCCTGGCGGAGCGCAACCGGGGGTACTTCCTCGGCCGCGGGCTCGCCGCACTCAACCTCGTGTCCTCACCTGGTGCCGGGAAGACGACCCTCCTAGAGCGCACTCTCGACGAGTTCGCGCCACAGACAAAGTGCGCGGTCCTGGTCGGCGACCTCGAGACGGACAACGACGGGAACCGCCTGCGGCGGCCCCACGCGCCGGTGGCCCAGATCACGACGGGGACCGTCTGCCACCTGGATGCATCCATGATCGCCCGCGCGGCCCAATCGATCGACCTGGCGGGCGTGAAGATCCTGTTCATAGAGAACGTCGGCAACCTGGTGTGCCCGGCGTCGTTCGACCTGGGCGAGCAGGTCCGTGTCGTCCTGCTCTCGACCACGGAGGGCGAGGACAAGCCGCTCAAGTATCCTCCGATCTTCAAGTCAGCGAACCTTGTTCTCCTCACGAAGGTGGATGTCGCTGACGCGCTTGGCTTCAAGCGCGAGGTAGCCGTCGAGAACATCAAGCGAATCGCGCCTCAGGCGCGGATCATCCAGCTCTCTGCCCGCTCGGGCGAGGGGATGGCGGACTGGTACGCCTTCCTGCGTACGCTCGCGGGGGCGCGCTAGGAGCCTACCCGCGCGGATCACCCCATGTCCGCCAGCGAGAACACCAACGACATGCTCCTGCGGGTGCACGGCACCGTGCAGGGCGTCGGCTTCCGTCCCTTCGTGCTCAGGCTCGCCCGGGAGCTGGGGCTCAACGGCTGGGTGCGCAACGACCAGGAGGGCGTCCTCGTGCGCGCCGTCGGCGACTCGGTGAGGCTCGGGCAGTTCGCCGAGCAGGTCGTTAGCCGCGCGCCCGGCGCCGCGCGCGTGACCGCCGTCGAGTGGATCCCGGCGATGGCGGATTCGCCCCTGGTGGAGGGAGACTTCCGGATCCTCGAGAGCACGGTAGGGGAAGGGGAGACCCGGACCGGAGTCCCCGTGGACCTGGCCCCGTGCCCGGAGTGCCGCCGCGAGCTCCTCAACCCCGCCGACCGCCGCTCGGGATACCCGTTCATCAACTGCACCCAGTGTGGGCCCAGGTATTCGATCATCGAGCGCCTTCCGTATGACCGGCCCAACACCACGATGAGGTGCTTCGCCCTGTGCCCGCGCTGCGCCGGGGAGTACGCCGATCCGGCCGACAGGCGCTTCCATGCCGAGCCCAACGCCTGCCCGGTGTGCGGGCCCAAGCTCACGCTGAGCGACGCCTCCGGGCGGCTTCTCGCCGACGGCGAGGCGGTCCTCGGCAAGGCGGCC
>CAISPT010000045.1 GCA_903887455.1 uncultured Opitutaceae bacterium
CAAGATAATCGTCGCTCCTAGAGCGATATCCGATCCTCGAGATATCGTGCTCTACATCAGCCCGGATCGTCCCGAGGCAGCCCAAAGATTGGGTCTGGCGCTCATCGAAAAAACGAAGGCCCTTGCGGTATTTCCCCGTTCGGGAGGAGTCGTTCGCGAATTTTCGGACGATAACATCAGACAACTCGTATTGCCACCCTATCGAATCATTTACCGAATCGATGATGCCGCACGAGTTATCGGCGTTGCTCGCTTCTGGCACGGAGCGCAGTCCGATTTGTCATCCGTCGACCTCCATGACCGTGCCTAACCAAACGTCGGACCCGACTCTCGCGTCAGGCATGTCCCGTGCGGGGCACGGGCCGCGCTCTCCTTAGAGCGGTTCACCTCAACGTTAGATCGGTCTACCTTGACCGAGCGTTTAAAGGGACCCATCCTTGAGCGAATGTTCGAGTCCCACATAGCACCAATTCGGAACCGGTTACTCGCCGCGGGCGTCGAGCGTTTGGGTTTGTTCGGCTCCTTTTCGCGTGGTGAAGCTGGACCAGACAGCGATGTCGATGTGCTAGTCGCATTTCGGGCGGATGCTCGGACCTACGATAATCTGTTCGCGGTTGGCGAGGCACTAGAAGAGGTGTTTCACAGGAAAGTCGACTTGGTAACAGAAGGCGGCTTGAGTCCATATATCGGCCCAAAGATACTTCGTGAGGTCAAATATGTCGACCTCACCAAGTGACCTGCTTGGACACATTAGGGACGAGGCGGAGTTCTTGCGCCGTTCTATTGCCGGCGTTTCCGCTGAGGAATTCGCTAGAAATGATGTTTTAAAGCGAGCATGTGTTCGCGCAATTGAGGTTATTGGAGAAGCGACGAAGAAGGTGCCCGATTCATTTCGGGCGAAGTACCCGGAGGTTGAGTGGAAGAAAATGGCGGGTATGCGGGACAAATTGATTCATGATTACTTCGGCGTAGATTATTCGGTCGTCTACGATGTAGCCTGCAATAAAGCAGCCGTGTTAAGTCGGCAAATCGAACAAGTAAGCCGCTTAACCCTTCGTCGGAGCCGACTCCTTCCTCGGGCACCTCTCACGCGGTGCGCGGATAGCCTCAACTTAATGCAAGCCCCCCCCGACGTCATATGAGCGCAAAACCAGATAACGACTGCGCCAAGTTCAACCCCATGTGGCTCGCTGTGGGTGTCGGGGTGGGGACATCAGTGGGTGTTGCGCTGAAGAATATTGCCGTTGGCGTCGCTTTGGGTGCCGCGATGGGCACGGTCCTCGCGGCGGCCATTCCGCGCAGGAGGAAGTAGGGCAAGGCGCTCCATCGGATTTCTTTCTTCTGGCCGAAAGGTAAAATTGTCCAAGCAATCGCCGCATCTAGCCCTTGCCACTCTTGCTCCCCGTGTAGCCCGGGTATTTGCCGTCGTTGCTCGGGCCGACCATAACGTTCGATGAAATCAATAGATAGGTGACAGCCGTCGAGACCCCTGCTGCCAACGGTTCTGCCGCCGCTGCAAGGCGGGCCATCGGGGCTATGTTTCTAATCGTCAATGGGGGCGCCTGGTTGGTGGTCGGAGTTCTTAAGGGATACGGCTTCTCGCCCGTTGCGCTCCTGGCAATCGTGGCGGTCACGTCGCTGTTGTTCGTCGGTGCCCTTAGAAAGTTTCGGGCGAATCGTGCCGCACATGCGGCCGAGGCAACGTTGCCGGCGACCAAACGCGCTGAAGGCATCTTCAACGTGGTGAACGCGATTCAGTGGTCGCTGGTGTTCGTAGTGTCGGTAGCGCTGATCCTCCTGCGGCACCCGGAATGGATCATTCCCGCGATCATCCTTATCGTGGGCATCCATTTCTTCCCTCTGGCGGTGGCGTTCAAAGTCCCGCGTCACTACGTTACGGGTGCAGCGATGGCGTTCCTGGCGATCTCTTATCCATTTTTCTCAAGTGGCGGGCCAAACAGCCCGGTCGGCTGCTTGGGCGCCGGGATTATCCTATGGACAAGCTCAGTCGTCGCATTGGCACGACCCGCCTCCTAATTGGGAAGATGCAGCACCCGTCGTCCGACCCGGCGCTGACGCCCATTGCTGTCGCTCCGAGAGGGACTCCGAGCCGCACGAGATCGGGGATATTTAGCTTTTCCGTCCCGGCAAACCCTCCCCTTTGCCGCCCGAGCCGAAGGGGAGCCCCTGGGCTCCGGTCGCCTAATTATGCCGAAAGAATCACCTGATCGGATGTCTGCGTCGAGCGCGACGCCCCAGGGCCGGCGTACAGCGGACATAAATCCGCCTTTCCCGAGGCTGCTCCTCCAGGCCGAGGACCTCCTCGTCCGTGCCGGTGTGCTCCTCGTCCTCCTCTTAGTCGCGCCCCTCGCGCGGGCCGGGGACACGGCCGCGCCGGATTGGCGCTTGGAGGCCTTCGGCGAGGCCAACCGCTGCTATGCGAAGATGCAGGACGACGAGAAGGCTTTCATCGTCGGCAGGGAGCCCGCGCTCGGGGACCTCTACCGAGACGTCATCGACCCGTGGCAAAACGCCATGCTGCGGCTAAGGCGGCTCGTCTTCGCGCGTAAGCTGGGAGGACCTCCGGGGCTTCTGAGGATGGACCAGAGCCCGTGGGTGTGGGCTCTTTCGACCCCGGCGAGGCAGGATGAGATCGCGGTGTGGCTTCGCGATGACAAGGACGGCTCCGTCAGGGCGGCCTACGGCGAGCTCAAGCGGTGCCTTGGGGCCATGCGCCTGGTCGGCGGCCCCATGCAGCGGCGCAGCGAGGTCGTCGACGCGAACAAGTCCGATGTCTATGCGATAGAGCGGGCTGCGGCGAAGGAGCTCGACGCGATCGAGGGCCGCGTCAGGGACCGCCTGGCCGCACGGAATTAGCGCCGGCCGGCGGGATTCCGGGGCCGGAGCGGATCCCCTCGACCTTGGGCGGAATACCCGGTCAACTTTCTCCATGGGCAAAAGCAAGAAGCCGACCGCCGCCGACTGGGCGGCCGCATGGATCGCGTCC
>CAISPT010000046.1 GCA_903887455.1 uncultured Opitutaceae bacterium
AGGTCCTTGTCGCCGAGAAGCGCCAGGTTGAACTCCACCGGGTCCCTGCCCGCCGCGTGCGCCAGCTCGTCGAGGAAGCACCCGGTGACCCAGGCGTAGGTGTTGCTCCCCGGGGCCCTCCACGGGCCCTGGGGGATCCCGTTTTCCAGGTTGCTGGTGAGCAGAAGGTAATTCGGGACGAACCTCGCGGGGAAATCCTCCCCGCCCATGGTTGAGCCGAACGCGACGTGGTGGCTGCGCCAGGCGCTTAGCCTGCCGGAGGAGTCCACGGCCCCCTTCATGAAATGGAAGCCGCCCGGCCGGTAATGGTCGTGCTGGAGATCGTCGGTCCTGTTCCACACGAGCTTCACCGGCAGGCCCGTCTTCTGCGCCAGAGCCGCGCATTCGGCCACCGGGTCCGAGTCGAGGCGCCGACCAAACCCGCCTCCGATGCGGGTGATCGTGACGGTGATGTGCTCGGCCGGGATACCCAGGACCTGCGCAGCCAGCTTCTGGGCGCCGTCGGGGTTTTGGGTCGGCGCCCAGATCTGGGCCCGGTCGCCGTTCACCTCCACCAGGCAGTTCTGGGGCTCCAGGTTTGTGTGGGAAAGGAAGGGGTAAGAATAGTCCGCCTGGACCACCTTGGCCGCTCCGGCGAGCGCGGCGTGAAGGTCGCCGTCGCGCCGGGCCTCCTTCACCTTGGGGCTATCGGGGGAAGCAGCGATCTCCGCGGCCTGTCTGCCGAAATCCTCCCAGCTGCTGTTCGCGAACGCACCCTCCTCCCAGGATACCGTGAGCTCGGACCTGGCGCTGAAGGCCGCCCATGTGGACTCGGCGATGATCGCGACCCCGGGGACAAGGCCCGTGACCTGCCCGGCGGGCACCGTCCGGTCCACGATGAAGGCGTCCTTAACCCCCGGCAGGCTCCTGACATGGTCGAGGTTGGCGGAAAGGGGCCTGGCACCCCAGACGGGGCTCTTCACGTAGACGGCGTAGACCATCCCGGGCCTCTTCTGGTCGATCCCGAAAAGCGGCTGGCCCGTGACGATCTTGGGGTTGTCGACCCCCCCGACGCGCGTCCCGAGGAGCGAGAACTGCTTGGGATCCTTTAGGCGCACCGACTCGGGCGCCGGCATCGGCAGGGTGGAGGCCCTGTCGACCAGGCCCCCAAAGCCGAGCGTCCGCCCGGTCGGCGCGTGGCGCACGAGCCCGTGCTCGGCGACGCACTCGGAGGCCGGGACGGACCAAGTCTGCGCCGCGGCCTCCACCAGCATGGTGCGCGCGGTCGCCCCCATCTTCCTCATTTCGCCGTACGACATGGGTGTCGAGACGCTGCCGCCGGCGAACTGCGGGCCGAACGCGGGGTCCAGGGCGCCGGAAACCACCGTGACCGACTTCCAGTCCGCGCCGAGTTCCTCCGCCGCGACCATGGGCAGCGAGGTCTTTATCCCCTGGCCGACCTCGGGGCGGGCGGAGAAGATGGTCACGGCCCCGTCCGAGGAGACGCGGATGAAGACGTTCGGGATGAAAAGATCGGACACCTTTTCGACGTCGGGCCTCGCTAGGTCGGGCACGCCGTCGGCCCGCACGAAATTCCCTAGCACCAAGCCACCGCCGGCCGCCGCAGTCAGGCGGATGAAGCTCCTCCTGTCCATCAGCGCTGCCGCAGGGGTGCTCACGGGCCCACCTCCTTCACGGCCCCGCCGATCTCCGCGGCCCTGTGGATTGCGGCCCGGATCCTGTAGTAGGTGGCGCATCGGCACAGGTTTCCCGCCATCGCACCGTCGATGTCCGAGTCCGTGGGCCTAGGCTTGGCCGCTAGCAGCGCGGCGGCCGACATGATCTGCCCGGCCTGGCAGTAGCCGCACTGGGCCACGTCAAGCTCGCACCAGGCTTTCTGGAGGGGATGGGACCCGTCCGGCGACAGACCCTCGATGGTCGTGATCCTCGATGCGACGGCGGTGGAAACAGGTGTGAGGCAGGCGCGGGCGGGATTGCCGTCCAGATGAACCGTGCATGCTCCGCACTGTCCAATGCCGCAGCCGAATTTAGTGCCCACCATGTCGAGGTGGTCGCGCAGCACCCAGAGAAGCGGCGTGTCGGGTGCAGCTTCGACCTCGTGCAATTGCCCGTTAACTTGCAGGTTATACTTGCTCATGGGGTCCGGCTCGGGAGGGGGGTGCCGAAAACCTACGGTGGCAAAGTCGTCTGTCAACGGCCGCAGTGGCTTAAGGCTGCTTTTTAGGGACCAGCCACTTGATCAGGGCCGACTGGAGGTCGGCCTTCCTTACGGGCTTGGAAAGGTAGTCGTCCATGCCGACGGCCAGGCACTTCTCCCGGTCGCCCGTCATCGCGTGCGCGGTCATGGCAACGATCGGCACTGGCGTCCTCCATGTGGCCGTCTGGGCCTTCTCCGCCTGCCGGATCATCCGCGCCGCCTCGTAACCGTCGAGCTCGGGCATCTGGCAGTCCATGAAAATCACGTCGTAGGGCACCTGCTTGAGCGCCGCTATGGCCTCAAGGCCGTTGGCCACGGCGTCCGCTGTGAATCCGAGGCCCTTCAGCTGGGCCAGCGCGACCTTCTGGTTCACGACGTTGTCCTCGGCGAGGAGTATCCTCGCATGGCGCGCCTGGTTGAGCTCCTCGGGGAGCCCGCCCTGGGGCTCCTCCTTGGATTCCTTGACGAAAACATGCTCGGCCGCGGCACGCCCTAGGACCGTCACGAGGCAGTCGAAGAGCCGCGACTGCTTGACCGGCTTCACCAGGTAGGCGTCGACCCCCGCCGCGGACATCTCCTCCTGGGAGTGCATGTAGCCCATCGAGGTGAGGATGATAAGCCGGGTGGAGGCGATCGCGGGGTCGGCCTTGATGGCCCGGGCGTCCGCGGCGCGCTTCTCCTGGACCTCAAGGGCCTTCTCCCAGAGGCCCGCCTCGGAGGTCACCTTGGCCTGGAGCTTGTAGAGGGACATCAGGCCCTGGGCGTTATCCAGGCTGGCGGACATGGCGGGGCC
>CAISPT010000047.1 GCA_903887455.1 uncultured Opitutaceae bacterium
TCGGCGTTTACGGCAAGGAAAATTCCTCGCGCGCCAGGGCGACATCTCGGGCGATCTGGGCCTTCAGTTCGTCAATTCCCGAGAATTTGCGCTCCGGGCGCAGGAAACGCACCCATTCGACCGTGATCGGGTCGCCCGCGCCGTACGGGCAGGCCACCAGCAGGTGGATCTCAAGCCTGGGCTCCTGGGAGTCCTCGACCGTCGGCCGCAGGCCGTAGTTGGCTACGGCCGGCTGCCAGCCGTAGGACTTCGGGCCGCTCACCCGGACCGCGTACACCCCGTAGAGGGGCCGAAGGTCGGGCGACCAGCCGAGGTTGAGCGTCGGGAAGCCGAGGGTCCGGCCCAGGTGCTTGCCGTGGACCACGGGGCCCTCCGCGGCGTACACATAGCCCAGAAGGGCCGCCGCGCCCTTCATGTCGCCCGCCAGGATCCGCTCGCGGATGCGGGTGCTGCTAATCGGCTCACCGTCCAGGTTCACGCGGGGCGCGCTGAAGACCGTGATGCCGTGCCTCTTCCCCTCCGCAACGAGCATCGCGACGTCGCCCTTCCTGCCCTTGCCGAACCTGAAGTTCTCCCCGACATAGATCCCCGACAGCCGAGGCAAGTGGCGCTTGATGAAGGGGATGAACTCCTCGGCAGACACCGCTGCGAAGTCGGGCGTGAAGGGCTGGACCACCACCGCGTCCACGCCCAGGGACCCGAGCCTGGCCACCTTGGCCGGCAGGTCCAGGATCATCCGGGTCGGGTTGTCGGGCTTGAGCAGGACGCTCGGGTGCGGGTCGAAGGTGAGGACGGCGGCAACCCCGCCCGCCACCCGGGCTGACTGGACCGCGCTCTCGATGACCGACCTGTGGCCCAGGTGGACGCCGTCAAAGATCCCGATGGCGACAAAGAGCGGTCGGGGCGGGAGCGCCACCCGGTCAATCCCGTGGAACTGCGCCGGCAGGCTCATAGGGCGACACTTGGCACCGCCTCGCCCACCGGGATCAGCTTCCTCTGGATCTCGGGAAGGGAAAGCTTCTCGATCTGGTCCAGGGTGAGGGCCTGCGCGACGTTGAACCGGTCCGTGGCCGTGCGGCGCAGCGAGCTCAGGTGGGCCCCGCAGCCCAGCTTGTTGCCGAGGTCGTGGGCGAGCGTGCGGACATAGGTGCCCTTGGAGCACCGAAGGCGGAAGGTGATCACGGGCGACTGGAAGGACAGCAGGTCCCAGGACATGACCCGTATGAAACGCGGCTCGCGCGCCACCTCCTCGCCCTTGCGGGCCTTCTTGTAGAGGGGGACGCCCCCGATCTTGATCGCCGAGAACATCGGCGGCATCTGGTACTGGTCGCCCAGGAAGCCCTTGATGGCCGCCCTGACATCGTCCTCGGTGAGGGTCGGCACGGGTCGGGTCTCCATCACCTCGCCGTCGGCGTCCTGCGAGTCGGTAGTCTTCCCGAGCTCGATCGTCCCCTCGTATTCCTTGTCGAGGCTTATCATGAACTGCGACACCCGCGTCGCCTTGCCGACAAGGACGATCAGGAGCCCGGTCGCCATCGGGTCGAGTGTCCCTGCGTGGCCGATCTTCTTGGTGCGAAGCATCCCGCGGAGCCTTGCGATCACGTCATGCGAGGTGTGCTGGCCCGGCTTGTCGACCAGGAGGACCCCGTCGAGCTCTATTTGCTGGCCGAGCATGGCTAGCCGGCGCGCGAGGCGCGCTCCGCATCGACCAGCGCGAGCCGCTCCGAAAGCGCCGAGAGGAGGCGCGCGCGGAAGTCCCCGGCTCCAGTCTTCTGGTTGAGGCCGGCGGCGCAGGCGTGGCCGCCGCCGCCGAAGAGGCCTGCGACCAAGTCCAGGCGGCAAAGGGGATCCTTGGCCCTGAGGCTAGCCTTGAAGGCCCCGCCGGCCTTCTCCTCGACAAGGACGCCCACGTCGACCCCGTCGACGCACCTGGCAAAGTCAACGAGGCCCTCGGTGTCCTCGGCGGTGGTCCCGGTCTCGGCGTAGACGCCCTCCTTGAGGGTGCCGATGCACACGCGCCCGCCCAGCTCCATGGAGAGCGAAGCCAGGAAATGCTGCAGGAGCCGCAGCTTGCCCGCCGACTCGCGCTCGAAGAGCTCAAATCCCGCCTGCGCAGGCGAGGCCCCGCGCGAGACGAGCTCGCCCGCCAGCATGAAGCACCGCTGCGAGGTCGAGCTGTACCGGAACTGCCCGGTGTCGGTCACGATCCCCGCGTAGAGCGCCGTCGCCGTCTCCCGGTCGATGGGAATGCCCGCGTCAAGGAACACGCCGGCCAGGATCTCGCACGAGGCCGCCGCGCCGCTGTCGACGATGTTCACCTCGGCGAAGCCGGCGTTTGAAAGGTGGTGGTCCACCGTGCCCTGGGGACGGGAGAAGCGCTTCTTTAGCCGGTCGCCGGCCCTGGAATGGTCGGCGCAGTCGACGAAGACCGAGGCCACGGTGTCCGCAAGCAGCAGCGCCTCGTCGGTGCGGATGAAGTCCATGCCGGCCGAGACGTAGGCCAGTCGCCTCGGGACGGGGTCGGGGTTGACGCAGATGGCGGGAGAACCGGAGAGCGCCAGGACGCGCGCCAGGGCGACCTGCGAGCCGATGCAGTCGCCGTCGGGGCGAGCGTGCCCCACGACCGCCACCGTCCGGCCCTTGAGCGACTCGAGGAGCCTCGGGAAGGCCTCCGCAAACTCCGGGAAATAGCTAGGCATCGCTCCCCTCCCCCGGCGCCCCCGCCTTGTGCTCGATCTCGTCCATGGCGGCCAGGAGGCGCGCCACGCGGTCGCTCGACTTGTCCAGGACGTAGGTCAGGTGGGGCAGGAACTTGAGCACGATCCGCTTGGCAAGCTCCTCGCGGATCTCGGGCGAACGCCGCTGCAGCCAGCGGAAGCGCTCGGCCACCGCCTTCGCGTCGCCGATGATCGCCACGAACACACGGCCGTCGCGCAGGTCCGGCGCAATCCTCACCTCCGAGACCGTGATCGCCACGGACTCGGCAGTGAAGCGCTGCCGCAGGATGTCGCTGATCTCGCGCTGGACGAGCTCGTTAATTCTGACGATGCGGTTGGACAAGGGGGAGGGGCCGGAGGGCCGGCCCTTTAGAGCGAGGCCCGGACCTTCTGGGTGTCGTAGCACTCGATCACGTCGCCGACCTGGTAGCCGTTGAAGTCGTCGAGCTTTATGCCGCACTCAAGGCCGGCCCTGACCTCGTTCGCATCGTCCTTGAAGCGCTTGAGCGTGCCGACCTTGCCCTCGTGGACAATCTCGCGGCCCCTGCGCAGGCGAGCCGCGGCGTTGCGGGTGACCTTGCCCTCGGTAACGAGGCAGCCCGCGACAAACCCCTTGGCGAGCGGGAAGGTCGCGCGGACCTCGGCGGCCCCGAGCTTGATCTCCTTGATGTCGGGATCGAGCAGGTCCGCCATGAACTCGCGGACCTTGTCGGCGAGCTCGTAGATGATGTCGAAGGTCTCGATGCGCACCCCGTTGTGCTTGGCGAGCGGCGTGACGCCGTTCTCGAGCTTGGTGCTGAACCCGAGGATCGTGGCCCCGGCCGCGGCGGCCATGATCACGTCGTTCTTCGTGACGAGCCCCACGTCGGTCGAGACGATCTCAAGGGACACCTTCGTGCTCTTGATACCCTCCAGGAGCTGCTTCACGGCCTCGGCGGAGCCAAAGACGTCCGCCTTCACGATGACCTTGAGCACCTTTTGCTGGGTGGCCGCGATGTTGGCGAAGAGGTTCTCGACGGAGATGTCCTTCTGCGCGGAGTCGACGCTCGTCACGGCCTTCTTAAGCCTGTGGGCCTCCTCCTCCGCCAGGTTCTCCGCCTCGCGGGCGTTCTTGGCCGACCTGAACGGGGCACCGCTGTCGGGGGTCCCGGACCAGCCGATAACGCGGACGGGGGTCGAGGGCGGCGCCTCCTTGATGGGAGCTCCCTTGTCGTCGAACATCGCGCGGACCTTGGCCCACTGGGCTCCGCAGACGATCGAGTCGCCCGTGCGCAGCGTGCCCTTCTGGATGATGACGGTTGAAAGCGGGCCGCGGCCCACGTCCACCTGGGACTCGATCACGACCCCGGCCACCTCGGCCTTGGGGTTGGCCTTCAGCTCGAGCACGTCGGCCTGCAGGAGGATCATCTCGAGCAGGTCGTTGATGCCCGTGCCCTTGATTGCCGAGACCGGCACGGTGATCGTCTCCCCGCCCCAGTCCTCCGGAACGATTCCGCGCTGCTGCATCTGCGCCTTGACCTGGTCCAAATTGGCACCCTTCACGTCCATCTTGTTGACGGCGACGATCTGCACGACCTTCGCATTGCGGGCGTGCTCCAAGGCCTCGTCCGTCTGAGGCATGAATCCGTCGTCGGCTGCCACGACGAGGACCGCGATGTCGGTGACGCTCGCGCCCCGGGCGCGCATCTTGTTGAAGGCGGCGTGGCCCGGGGTGTCCAGGAAGGTGATCTTGCGGCCGTTGTGCTCGACCTGGTAGGCGCCAATGTGCTGCGTGATGCCGCCGGCCTCGCCCGCGGCGACGTTGGCCTTGCGGATCGCGTCCAGGAGCGAGGTCTTGCCGTGGTCGACGTGTCCGAGGATCACGACGACCGGGGGCCTCGGGATCAGGTCCTTCGAGTCATCCTCGGCGGGCTTGGCCTTGCCCTCCTTCTTGGTCTGCTGCTGCTGCGCCGCGTCGCCGCGGTGCTTGATGTCGAGGACGAAGCCGTACTTCTCGGCGACCTTCTGGGCCGCGGCTTCGTCGATCGTTGAGTTCATCGACGCGAAGCCCCCCATCTGGTTGAGTTCCGAGATGAGCTTGAAGGGCTTGAGGCTAAGCGCCACGGCGAAGTCGCGGACGATGACCGGCGGCTTCAGGTGGATGATCTTTAGGCCGCCCTCGATGGTCACGACGGGGGCGGAGGCCGCCGACGGGGTCTGAGGAAGGGGGCGCGGGAAGGTGGGGGCGCGCGCAGGCAGCGGCGGCGGTCCGGCGGCGGGCTTGGGGGCCTCGGCGACCGGAGTCACGGGAAGGGGCATCGGCTTGGGCTGGGCCACGGGGACCGGGGCGGGCGCCTTGGCGACCGGCAGCGGCGCCGGCGAGGAGGGCTGCGAGACCGGGACCGGCCTCGAGGGGGCCACGGGGCGCGGCGGCGGGGGCGTCGGGGCCTTCACGGCCGGGACCGCGGGCCTCGGGGGCGTTCCGGCCTTCGCGACGGCGATGGCCTCGCGCTCACGCGCGACGTCCTGGGCGGACTTCACAAAGATGCCGATCGGGCTCTTGGCCTTGGACGGGTCCGCGGCGGGCGCCGGGGCAGCGGCCGGGGCCGTCTCGGCCGGCTTGGCGGCCTCGGCGGCCGCCTCCTTGGCTGCGAGCTCCTTCTCGATCTCCTCGATGTAGATCTTGCTGACCGTACTGGACACCGACTTCGTGTCCGCCGCGACGTAGCCGCGCTCCTTCAGGAGAGCCAGCATGTCGCGGCCCTCCATGTTGTGCTTTTTGGCTAGTTCGTGGATACGGGTGCTCATTCGTTCGGACTTGGGTTTGCTCAGGAGGAGGTGACGCGCTGGATCACGTCCTGCGCTTCCTCGGCGGTGAATCCTGCGCTCACGAGATCGTCGGCGACAACCCCCTCGAACGCGGCGGGGGAGTTGATGCCCATGTCGACCAGCCGTCCGGCAATGGCGGCGTCGAGGCCTAGCGTCTTCACGAGCGCGTTCACGGCGTTGCCACGCGGATCGTCGCCCTCGGCCTTGAACTCCTCGATGTCGATGCGCCAGCCGATCAGCCTGGAGGTCAGGCGGGCGTTCTGCCCCTTGCGACCGATGGCGATCGCCAGGTCGTCGGTGGCCACCTTCAGGAGGATCCTGCGGTTGCGCTCGTCGATGATGATCTCGCGGGGGGCCGCGGGCTTGAGGGCCTCGATCACCATCTCGCGCGGGTCCGCATAGTACTTGATGATGTCGATCTTCTCGCCGCCGAGCTCGCGCACGATCGTCTTCACGCGCGCGCCACGGGCTCCGACGCAGGCCCCGACGGGGTCCACCTTCGGGTCCTTGGAGGAGACGGCGATCTTCGTGCGGTAGCTTGGCTCCCGGGCGAAGGCCTCGATCTTGACGGTGCCGTCGGCGATCTCGGTCACCTCCAGCTCGAAGAGCCGGCGCACGAACTTAGGGCTGGCGCGGGTGAGGATGATCTCGGGTCCGCGCGGGGTGTTCTCGATCTCGAGCAGGAGGCAGCGGATGCGGTCGCCGGGCTGGTACTCCTCCATGGGCACCTGCTCCTTGGCCGGCATCACGGCCTCGGCCTTGCCGATGTCGATGTAGATGTCGTTGCGCTCGCGGCGCCTGACCGTGCCGGTGACAATGTTGCCCACCTGGTCCTTGAAGTCGTCGTAGATGCGGTCCTTCTCGAACTGCCTGAGCCGCTGCATGACGGCCTGGCGGGCCGTCTGGGCCGCGATGCGCCCCAGGGTCGACGGATCGACCTCCTTCTCCACCATCTCGCCGATCACGGCCCCGGCCTTGATGGCCTGCGCCTTCTCGACATGCACCTCGGTCTTCGGGTTGCTGACCGAATCCACGACCTTCATCACGGCCCAGGCCTTCAGCTGGCCGTTCTTCGGGTTGATGTCGATCTTCAGCTCCTGACCTGAGTTAACCCCTTTCTGGGCAGCAGTTTTGAGAGCATTCGCGATCGTCGCAATCATGTCGACGCGCGGAATGCCCTTCTCTTTCTCCATGTACTCAAGGACCGAAAGAATCTCGCTACTCATATGTTGGAAGTGTGGAAAAAAAAAGCGGGCCCCAGGGCCCACTTTAAGCTAAAAGTGAGGGTGATAAAGAACCTGTAGGTTACCGCCCGGGGCCAAATGTTGTCAAGCCCACCCCCGAAGGGGGTAGCGCCCTGGGGAAGGAAACCGCCCCGACAGGGGGGTGCTAACCCGGGAATTATGGCGGAGGAGGAGGGATTCGAACCCCCGGTGAGCTTACGCCCACGTCTGATTTCAAGTCAGGTGCCTTAAACCAACTCAGCCACTCCTCCGGCTGCAGGTCTCCAACCTGCTGGAAGGTGCCCCCACGTCAATCGCGGAGCCCTGCCCGCTCGGAAACCGGGAGGGGCGGCCTACGTAGTCCCCCCACTCGCCTCGGCAGGGGCGGCGGGCGGATAAAGGGCCCCATAAAGAAGCCCGGATACCCGCAACTTCGCCGGAGATGAACGCCCACACCCCCCTTTCGCCCGCGTCGATGGCCGCTCCCCGGTCGGCCGCGTGGATGGAATGGAAGGGTTCGGGCCGGGTGCTGGTGATCGAGGACGACGCTGCGGTCAGGATGCTGGTGACCCGCGCGCTTCCCAAACTCGGGTTCACCGCCGCGGGCGCGGGGAGCGGGGCCGAGGCCCTGGCGCTGATGCGCGCCCTTCCAGAGGATTATGTCCTTATCCTTTCGGATCTTAGCCTGCCAGGGATGGAGGCCGCCGAGATGATCCGCGGGATCCGTGACCTTAGACCGGAGATCGCCCTGATTCTCATGACGGGCTATCCCCGCGAGCGGATCAGGGAAAAAATGGGGGACATCCATGTGAATGGATTCGTGCCCAAGCCCTTCACCCTCGACACCTTGGCCGCGGAGATCCGCAGCGTCCTGGCGCCCTAGTTCCTACGGGACAGGAGCGAGAGGAGGTTCAGGAGGACCGCCATGAAGGCCGCCAGGTACGTGAGCGCGGCGGCGTCCAGGGTCTGGTTGACGCCGGGCATCTCGTCCTGGTCAAGGATCCCGAGCGCCACGAGCTGCTGCTTCGCGCGCCGGCTTGCGTCGTACTCGACCGGCAGCGTAATCAGCTGGAAGACGGTGAGGACGGCAAAGACAACGATCCCGACGTCGAGGATCATCGTGCTCAGGGCGCGGTCTCGGATCACGAAGAAGCTCGCAAGGTAGACAAACGGCACGACCCCGGCTGCGATCCTGGTCACCGGCGCCATGGACATGCGGAACTCGAGCATCGAATAGCCTTCCTGGTGCTGGAGGGCGTGGCCGGCCTCGTGGGCCGCGACGCCGATGGCGGCAAGGCTCGTGCCCCGGTAGTTCTCGGACGATAGGACCAGCTTCTTCTCGGACGGGTCGTAGTGGTCGGTAAGGTGGCCTTCCGTCTCCACGATCTCGACATCGCCGATGCCGGCGCGGGACATGACGGCGGCCGCGGCATCGCGGCCGGTCAGGCCTCCCCGGGAGAGAACCTGGAGGTTCTTCGAGTAGGCGCTCGACACCCGGATCTGGGCGTAGATCGAGAACCCGAAGACGAAGATGAAGAGCAGGGTGATGATCCCCGGGGGGATGTAGAAGGAGGCGAGGAGAAGTGGCATGGTGGTCTTTGTGCGACACCCAACTATCGCCCAATGTGCCCCATTTTCAAGTCGCCAGTCCGCTGCGGGAGAGGAGGGCCGCGATGTCCGGGTCCCGACCCATGAATGAGCGGAAGAGCTCCGCGGGGTCCTCTGAATTGCCCCGGCTTAGGATGCACGCGACGAACTCGCCCCCCACCCTCTCGTTGAAGATCCCCTCGCTACGGAACCGGGTGAAGGCGTCCGCGTCGAGGACCTCCGCCCATTTGTAGGAGTAGTAGCCCGCGGCATAGCCCACGGGGTCTGCGAAGAGGTGCGTGAAGCGCCGGACGATAGTCGGGGACTCGGGCGTGGTGGGGATCAGGCAATCGGCGACAAAGGAGCGGACCTTGGCCTCGACGTCGCCCGCGCCCGCGAACTCGCCGGCGCGCATGTGCATCAGCAGGTCCATCTTCGCGAACGAGACCTGCCTCATCGCGGCGCACGCCGACCTGAAATTGCGCGCCGCGGTCATCTTCTTGAAGAGCGTCTCCGGGATGGGCTCGCCCGTCTCGTGGTGCCGCGCGAAAAGATCGAGGCTCTCGCGCTCCCAGCACCAGTTCTCCATGATCTGGGACGGAAGCTCGACGAAGTCCCAGGCCACGTTGGTCCCGTTTAAGGACTTGATCTCGACCTCCCCGAGCAGGTGGTGGATCAGGTGCCCGAATTCGTGGAAGATGGTCTCCACCTCACGGTGGGACAGGAGCGCCGCCTTGCCCGGCGCGGGGGGCGTCATGTTCCCGCAGATTAGCCCCAGGTGCGGGGCGCGTAAACCGTCGGGCTGGGGGCCTCCCGTGATCAGGCTGTTCATCCATGCCCCGCCCCGCTTCGACTCGCGGGGATGCCAGTCGGCGTAGAAGGATCCCACGTGGCGGTTCCTCCGGTCGTGGACGTCGTAGAAGAGGACGTCGGGGTGCCAGGTCTGGACGGAGCCCGCGGCATGCGCGGTGACCCGGATTCCGAAAACCCTGCCGGCGACCTCGAAGAGCCCGCTCATCACGCGGTCCATGGGGAAGTAGGGCCTGAGCTCTTCCTCGTCGAAGGCGTAGTGCGCGCGCCTCAGGCGCTCGGCCCGGAAGAGGATCTCCCACGGGGACAGGCGGCCCTCCGGGGCGCCCGTCTCGCGCGCCTTCGACTCCTCAAGCTCGCGGCATTCCCGCCCGAAGGCCGCGGCGCAGCGCCGCCCGAAGTCCTCGACAAACTCCAGAGCGCGGGCGCCGGACTTGGCCATGCGCCGCGAGAGGACCAAGTCCGCGAAGGTGTCCTTGCCGAGCAGCCGGGCCTTCTCGGCCCTGAGCTCTAGGATCCTCGGGATCAGGGGGGTGTTGTTGTGGGGTTCTCGGCCCCCGAGCCCCGCGCCCGCCGCCCACACCTCGGCCCGGAGGGCGTCATCCTCGACGTAGGTCATGAACGGCTCGACCGACGGGCCGTGGAGCGTGAAGCGCCAGGCGGGCTTCCCCTCCTGGGAGAGCCCCTTCGCCGCCGCCTCGGCCGCGGCCCTGGCCTTGGCGTGGCCCGGCAGGCCCGCGAGCCTCTCCTCCTCGGTGACGACAAGCTGCCATGCGTTCGTGGCGTCCAGAACGTTTTCGGCAAATCGCTGGGTGATCTGCGCCAACTCGGCCTGGATCGCCTCGAGCCTGGCCTTACCGTCCGGCGGCAGGTCGGCCCCGGCCTCGCGGAACTCCGCCAGAGTCTCGGTCAAGTAGCGCGCCCTGACCGGGCCGAGTGCCCGGGCCTCGGGCGTCTCGGAGAACGCCCTCAGCCTGGCCCAGAGCGCGGGCCTAAGGGGGATCCGGGCGAAGAAGGCCGAGACCCGGGGAAGGACGGCGTTGTGTGCCTCCCTGAGGGCCGGGGTGTCGGCGACCGCCTGCAGGTGGGAGACGCGGCTCCAGGCGCGGTTCAGCTCGTCCCCTGCCAGGTCGAGCGCGCGCAGGGTGTTCTCGTAGGTCGGGGCGGCGCCGTCGGTCTCGATCGCCGCAAGCGCCGCGTCCGCACGGCCGATGGCCTCGTCGATCGAGGGGACAACCGCCTCGGGTGTGAGCTCCGACCAGCGGATGTGGAAGGCCGGGTCTAGGAAGGGATTGTCGCGCATCAATCCTACCAACCGTAGGTCGCGCCAAAAGACAACTGTCGGCGCGAGGCGGGGACCGACGGCACGGTCTGGAAGGAGCTGTTCCAGAGGTTGTCGACCTGCACGGTGAGCTCCAAGTCGCGCCGGCCCAGA
>CAISPT010000048.1 GCA_903887455.1 uncultured Opitutaceae bacterium
CGGCCGGGGAGAGCGTCTCACCGGAGGCGACGCGGGCCTGGAGTCCGGCGAGGTCCCTCATCCTGAGGGACACGGAGAAACTGACTGGGGAGGCAAGCTCGGCGGGTGTCAGCACGGTCCGGACGATCCGGGCGTGGCCGATTGTCGACCCGCCCGCGTCGGGGAGCCTTACCGACCCCGTGATGGCGCGGGCCGAAGGCGGGGTCGACGCGGCCCCGGAGAGGGCGAGGCAAAGCGAGAAGGCGGCGGCCAGGCGGGTCGCCGCGGTGCGAAGGCGGGGGGTGATCACGGGCGGGGTTCGCCCTATATAGAGATCCTCAGCCCGTCGTGCGCGAGGAAAATGCCCGGCGGCAGCTGCGCCTCGGCCTGCGCATGGTCGGTCAGGTGCGTGAGGTGCGTGAGCCAGACGCGGCCGGCGCCGAGCGCCCCGGCCGCGGCGACCGCCTCCCCTATGCTCATGTGAGAGGGGTGCGGCTGGGGCCGAAGCCCGTCGAGCACGACGGCGTCCGCGCCTCGCGCGAGCGCCACGCTCTCGGGGGTGAGCGCCTTGCAGTCGGTGTAGTAGGCAAAGCGCCTGCCGGAGCTGCGTTCCGTGAAGACGAGGCCGAGCGTCTCGGAGGAGCCGTGGGGAAGGAGCGTCGAGGCGATGGTGCCCTGGGGCAGGTCCATCAGGGCCGGCATCGCCGCGAGCCGAAACGCAGCGTAGCCCCGGACGGTCGCCCTGTCGGCGATCGCGTACGGGAAGATGGCGCGCACGCGCTCGGCGCCCTCCGCGGTCGTGTGGACCGTGAGCGCCCCGCCGTCCCGCTGGTCGCAGAAGCGGCGCAGGTCGTCCATGCCGGCAAGGTGGTCCGCGTGGCCGTGCGTGAGGATGAACACGTCCAGCTTGTCGACCGACTCGCGCAGGCACTGGAGCCGCAGCTCGGGGGCGGCGTCCACCTGGACGTGCAGGCCGTCCATCACCACGTGGACCGAGCTCCGGGTCCTACGGTTGCGGGGGTCGGGGGAGGTGCACACCGCGCAGGGGCACCCGATCATCGGGACACCCTGGGACGTTCCGCTTCCTAGTATGATCGCCTCCATCGACGTGGGGGCAACGCTTGGGGCCCGGCCGGGGCAAGGCAAGGCGGTCCCCGCCCGGCGGGCAAAAAAAGGGCGCCCCGGCCTTTCGGTCCGGGGCGCCCCGCAATATGTTCCGTCTTAGTCCGGCTTAGTAGTCCATGCCGCCGCCACCCGGGGGATGGGCCAGAGCCGCATCCTTCTTCTCCGGGATCTCGGTGATCATGCACTCGGTCGTCAGCAGCAAGCCGGCGATCGACGAGGCGTTCTGGAGGGCGGTGCGCGTGACCTTCGTGGGGTCGACGACGCCGGCCTTCACCAGGTCCTCGTACTTGTCGGTGGCGACGTTGTAGCCGAAGTTGCCCTTGCCGGCGAGGACCTCGCCGACGACAACCGCGCCCTCAACGCCCGCGTTCGAGCAGAGCATCCGGATCGGGTGCTCAATGGCCCGGCGAACGATCTGGGAGCCGATCTTCTCGTCACCCTCGAGCTGGAGGGCGTCGATGGCCTTGGCCGTCCTCAGGAGGGCGACGCCGCCGCCGGCGACAATGCCTTCCTCGACAGCCGCGCGGGTCGCGTGCAGGGCGTCCTCAACGCGGGCCTTCTTCTCCTTCATCTCGACCTCGGTGGAGGCGCCGACATTGATGACGGCGACGCCGCCCGCGAGCTTCGCGAGGCGCTCCTGGAGCTTCTCGCGGTCGTAGTCGGAGGTGGTCTCGTCGATCTGGCGACG
>CAISPT010000049.1 GCA_903887455.1 uncultured Opitutaceae bacterium
CATGGTCCAGGCCGTGGCCAAGGGGCTCGCTGTCATCCTCTTCATCTTCCCCGTGGCCGCCGCGTGCTCGATGGCCGAGCGCAAGGTCTCGGCCTGGATCCAGCGCCGGCCGGGCCCGAACCGCACGATCCCCCCGTTCTTCGCCGGCATCCCCGGGGCCGGCATCCTCCAGCGGCTCGGACTCTTCCAGCTGGCCGCCGATGGGGGCAAGTTCTTCTTCAAGGAGGAGCCGCTCCCGAACCACGTCCACAAGTTCTACTTCGTTCTGGCCCCCTTCATCGCGATGATACCGGCATTCACGACGGTCACGGTGGTGCCCTTCGGCGCCTACCTGGATCCGGCGGGCAGGGTGATCCCGATCATGCTGGCCAACGTCGACGTCGGAATCCTCGCGATCTTCGCCGTCGCCTCGCTCGGGGTGTACTCGCTGATCCTGGCCGGCTGGGCCTCGAACTCCAAGTACCCGTTCCTCGGCGGCGTGCGGGCCTCCGCGCAGCTGATCTCCTACGAGCTGTCGATGACCCTGTCGGTGCTGCCGGTCTTCCTCTGGGTCAACGAGCCGGGTAGCTCCGGCTCGCTCAGCCTCGCGCGGGTCGTCGAGTTCCAGAGCCACCCCGGATTCTGGGGCGGCACGTGGTTCCTCTTCACGATGCCCCTGTCGGCCGCGATCTTCATGATCGCCCTCTTTGCCGAGACCAACCGCCAGCCCTTCGACATGCCGGAGTCGGAGGCCGACCTGGTCGGGGGCTTCCACACCGAGTACGGAGCGTTCAAGTGGTCCCTCTTCTTCGTCGCCGAGTACGCCAACATGATCGTCGGCTCGGCAGTGTTCGCGCTCCTCTTCCTCGGCGGATGGAACCTTCTGCCCTGGCTGCCGCTCTCCTCGCTCCTCGAGGGGCTCCATCACGCGACCGGTTCGGGCCTGTGGCTGAACCCGCTTGTAGCCGGCGTCCTCTCCATTGCGATCTTTGTAGGGAAGGTGCTGCTCACGATCTTCTTCTTCATGTGGGTGCGCTGGACGGTCCCGAGGTTCCGCTACGACCAGGTGATGCGGATCGGCTGGAAGCTCCTCCTGCCGCTCTCGATCGCCAACCTCCTCGCCTATACGGTGGGGATCTACTTCCTTCAGGCCTAGAACACCACGAGCCATGGCCGTCATCCAAGTCCAACGAAAGCCCCTCTCCCTGGCGGAGCGCACCTACATCCCGCAGGTGATCGGCGGCCTCATGACGACGATCAAGTACTTCTTCAAGCCGACGGAGACGCTCCAGTATCCGGAGCAGCGCCCCGCAATCCCTCCGGGGTACCGGGGCGTGCCGACGCTCGTCATGGACCCCCACGGGCGCGAGAAGTGCGTGTCCTGCCAGCTCTGCGAATTTGTGTGCCCGCCAAAGGCGATCCGCATCACGCCGGGCTCGGTCAAGGAGGGTGCCGGCGTCGACCACGTCGAGAAGGCGCCCCAGGCCTTCGACATCGACATGCTCCGGTGCATCTACTGCGGCCTCTGCGAGGAAGTCTGCCCCGAGGAGGCCATCTTCCTGCAGAAGCAGTTCTCGATGTCGGGCTACAGCCGGTCGGAGATGGTCAACCACAAGGACCGCCTCTACGAGCTCGGCGGGACGCTTCCCGACAAGCACTTCAAGTGGGACAAGAAGAAGGCCGCCGCGGAGGGCCAGGGCGGGCACCACTAAGGGGACTGGCACCATGGAACACCTTGCCTTCACCTGCCTCTCCGTATTCAGCCTGGCCTGCGCGCTCGGGGTCGTCCTGAGCAAGAATGCCATCAACGGGGCCATGTGCCTGCTCCTCTGCCTGGCCGGCGTCGCGGGGCTCTTCGTCCAGCTGCACGCCTACCTCCTGGCCTTTGTCCTCGTGCTCGTCTACGCGGGCGCCGTGGTGGCCCTCTTCCTCTTCATCATCATGCTGCTCGACATGCAGGGCGGCAGGGCCTGGCGCTTCCGGGGCCTCAACGCGTTCGCGGGCTTCATTGCTGCGGCGCTCCTGGTGACCGGCCTGAATCTCCTGGCGGTCCGCGGCCACCTGGACGCAGGCGCGCCCCTCGGCCACTCCGGCTCGACGTTCAGGGACTACTCCTACCAGCTCTTCACGACCTACCTGCTCCCCGTGCAGGTCATGGGCTTCCTGCTCTTGATCGCGATGCTTGGTGTGATCGTCCTCAGCCGCCGCGCGGCCCCGTCGGAGGAACCAAAATGACGCCGAGCCTAGACTCCTACATCATGCTGAGCGCCGCCCTCTTCGCGGTGGGCTTTCTCGGCGTCCTGGTGCGCAGGAACACGCTCGTGATCTACATGTGCCTTGAGCTCATGCTGGTCGCGGCGACCCTGGCGCTTGTCGCGTTCTCCCGGTTCAACGGAACGGAGGACGGCGACGTCTTCGTCTTTTTCATCCTCACCGTGGCGGCAGCCGAGGTCGCCGTGGGGCTAGCAATCATCGTCGCGCTCTTCCGGGC
>CAISPT010000050.1 GCA_903887455.1 uncultured Opitutaceae bacterium
CGGTGTTGGTGGCCCGGTACGGTTGGGTGGTTTTTGCCAAAATTCCACCATGGTGTCTGCCAACTCCGAACTGACGTACGACAGCAAGATCGAGGGGGACGTGATCGTCACCCGGGCGGATGCCGTCATCAACTGGATCCGCAGCAACTCCATGTGGCCGATGCCGATGGGTCTTGCCTGCTGCGCCATCGAGCTGATGGCCGTGGCCGCCAGCCGGTTTGACATCGCCCGTTTCGGGGCCGAGGTCATGCGGTTCTCGCCGAAGCAGTCGGATTGCATGATTGTCTCCGGGACAGTGACTTACAAGATGTCCGCGGCCGTCCGACGCATCTACGACCAGATGGCCGAGCCGAAGTGGGTTATCGCCATGGGCGCCTGTGCCAGCACGGGCGGGATGTACCGCAGCTACGCGGTGCTTCAGGGCGTCGACCGCATCCTTCCCGTCGACGTGTATGTCAGTGGCTGCCCCCCGCGGCCCGAGGCCCTTCTAGACGCGTTGATCAAACTCCAGGACAAGGTTAAGCGCGAGCGCTCCTTCAGCAAACTCAACACTGCCTGATGCCCAAAGCATTGGAGGCCATCGCAGCGCTGAAGGGGAAGTGGCCCGGCGTGACCGACCGAGCGAGCCTCGACCAGCCCGCCCTCAACGTCCCTGCCGCGGACCTTCCTGGGGTGCTCCGCTTCCTCAAGGATGAGCAGGGCTTCGACATGCTGGCGGATGTCGCCGGGATCGACTGGTCCCTGAGCGTGAGCCCGCGCTTCACGGTGGTCTATCACCTGCTCTCGACCACCGCCCACGACTACATCCGCGTCGCCGCGGACTGCCCGAACGACCAGGCCCCCGAGGTGCCGAGCGCCGTCGACCTCTGGCCCGGAGCCAACTGGCACGAACGGGAGGCGTTCGACATGTTCGGGATCCGCTTCACCGGCCATCCCGACCTCCGCCGTATCCTCATGTGGGACGGCTACCCCCATTTCCCCCTCCGCAAGGACTTCCCGCTCTCCGGCGTCGACACCGACCTGCCTGACGCCGAGGTCGTGGCCGAGACCAAGACCAACGCGATCGCGGCCCCGATGGCCGGCGGTCCGTTCGTCGCTTCGCCCGGCGAGATCAACATGACCGAGGCCGAGCCCCGCGCCAAGGACGAGAGCTGGAACGAGCGCCGCCCGAAGCCGGGCAACTGACCGACCCGACCACGATGCCCGTCGAACACACATTTCCGGATTCCGCCTCCAGAAACGCCCAGGGCGAGTTCGAGACCGAGAAGATGTCCCTGTCCATGGGGCCGTCCCACCCGTCGACCCATGGCGTCCTGCGCCTGCAGATGGAGCTCGACGGTGAGATCGTGACCAAGGCCGACCCTGTCGTGGGTTACCTGCACCGCGGCGACGAGAAGATCGCCGAGAACATGACCTACAACCAGTTCGTGCCCTACACGGACCGGTTGGACTACCTGGCGCCCCTGGCCAACAACATGGCCTACGCGATCGCGGTGGAGAAGCTCGCGAAGCTCGAGGTCCCGCCCCGCTGCCAGGCGATCCGCGTGATCACCGCCGAGATGGCGCGAATCTCCGCGCACATGATGGGCCTCGGCGCCTTCGGCATCGACGTCGGCGCCTGGACCGTGTTCCTGTACTCCTTCACGGAGCGCGAGAAGCTCTACAAGCTCTTCGAGGAGCTGACGGGCGCGCGCTTCACGACGAGCTACTCCCGCATCGGCGGCGTCACCCGGGACATCCCCGAGGGGTGGACCGACCGCGTGAACGCCTTCTGTGACCAGTTCCTCCCGAACCTGGAGGAGATCCTGAGCCTCCTCACGAGGAACAAGATCTTCACGGACCGCACGATGGGCATCGGCGTCATCTCCAGGGAGGACGCGATCGGCTACGGGCTCACGGGCCCCAACCTGCGTGCGAGCGGCGTGCCTCTCGACCTGCGCAAGGACAAGCCCTACAGCGGCTACGAGCAATACGACTTCGACGTTGCCGTGGGCACGAAGGGGGACGCCTACGACCGCTACATGGTCCGCGGCGAGGAGATGCGCCAGTCGGTGCGCATCATCAAGCAGGCGATCGCCAAATTGCCCGGGGGCAAGTGGTACGCCGAGGACGCGAGGAAGATCTTCGCGCCGCCGAAGGACAAGGTCCTCTCATCGATGGAGGAGTTGATCCAGAACTTCATGCTCGTGACCGAGGGCCCGCAGATGCCGGCCGGCGAGGTCTACTTCGAGGCCGAGAACCCCAAGGGGGCGCTTGGCTTCTACGTGGTCTCCAAGGGCGGCGGCGTCCCGTACCGCCTGAAGATCCGCGCCCCCTCGTTCTGCAACCTCTCGATCCTGCCCAAGGTCTGCGTGGGGGCGATGGTTTCCGATGTGGTCTCCATCCTGGGATCCCTGGACTTCGTCATGGGGGAGTGCGACCGCTGATGAACCTCCGAGCTGATACCCTAGCGAAGATCGACGAGGTGATCCCGCACTACCCGGTGAAGCGGAGCGCCGCGCTCCCGCTCCTGCACCTCGTGCAGGAGGACCAGGGCTTCATCTCGACCGAGGCCGTCGAGTGGATCGCCGCCAAGCTCGGGATCCAGCCAATCAACGTGTACGAGCTGGTGACGTTCTACCCGATGTTCCGGCAGAAGCCGATCGGCCGGCGCCACATCAAGGTCTGCCGCACGCTCTCGTGCGCGATCATGGGAGGCTACCGCACCTGCGCCGAGTTCCAGAAGCAGTTCGGGACCGGGCTCGGCGAGGTCTCGCCGGACGGCGAGGTCACCGTCGAGTTCGTCGAGTGCCTGGCGAGCTGCGGCACGGCACCGGTCGTCATGATCGACGACCACCTCCACGAGAAAGTCGACGCCGCAAAGGCCAGGGAGCTCTCCGAGAAGATCAAGGCCGAGGCCAAGACAGGCAACCGCTAGACGCACCCACGCCATGCCCGCCCCCGAACAATTCAGGCTCATCTTCAAGCACATCGACGAGCCGGGCTACACGAACGACCTGGCCTGCTACGTGAGGAACGGGGGCTACGAGGTCCTCAGGAAGTCGGTCGCGCGAAAGCCCGAGGAGATTGTCGACGAGGTGAAGAAGTCGGGTCTGAGGGGCCGCGGGGGCGCGGGCTTCCCCTGCGGGGTGAAGTGGACGCTTCTCGACAGGAAGAGCGGCAAGCCGATCTACCTGGTGGTGAACGCCGACGAGTCCGAGCCGGGCACGTTCAAGGACCGCTACATCATCCACAACGACCCCCACCAGCTGATCGAGGGGATCATGATCACCTGCTTCGCCAACAAGGTGGAGCGGGCCTATATCTACATTCGCGGCGAGTTCCCCGAGGGCGCGAGGATCCTCGAGAAGGCGATCGCGGAGGCGCGCGCCGCAAACTTCTGCGGCCCGAACATTCTCGGCACGGGCTATGGCTGCGAGATCTACGTCCACCGCGGGGCGGGTGCCTACATCTGCGGCGAGGAGACGGGGCTGATCGAGTCGATCGAGGGCAAGCGCCCCTATCCCAGGATCAAGCCCCCGTACTTCCCGGCGGTCCTCGGCCTCTACCAGTGCCCGACGATCGTCAACAACGTCGAGACCCTCTGCCACGTGAAGCACATCGCCGACCGCGGCGGCGAGGCCTACTCGAGGATCGGCACGCCGAACAACACCGGGACGCGCATCCTGTGCGTCTCCGGCCATGTCCAGAGGCCCGGCTACTACGAGTTCGAGGTCGGCAAGATCACGATGGGCCAGCTGCTCTTCGAGGTGTGCGGGGGCCCCCTTCCCGGGCGCACCTTCA
>CAISPT010000051.1 GCA_903887455.1 uncultured Opitutaceae bacterium
CGCAGGCCGACCATCAAGCGGACCAGCAAGGCGGCAGCGACCGAGGACGCGGCCTAGAGGGCCCCGAGCCCCGCAGCGAGGGGACCTCCCCTCCTACCAGGTCCTGTAATCGCCCTTCGTGATCGCCTTGGCGAACTCGACAAAGAGATTCACGCAGCGCTCGACGTCCTCCAGGTCCACGATCTCGCTCGGCGTGTGCATGTAGCGGAGCGGGATGCTGATCACCCCCGTGGCCACCCCGCCTCGGGACACCTGGATCGCGCGGGCGTCAGTCCCGGTCGGGCGCGGGTCGCCCTCGACCTGGTAGGGGATCTTGAGCTTCTTGGCGGCCTTCACGAGGCCGGCGTAGACCTTGGGGTTGATGTTGGCTCCCCTGCAGAGCATGGGGCCGCCGCCGAGCTTCGTCTCGCCAAACTTGCGGTTGTCGCAGTCGGGGTGGTCGGTGGCATGGCCGACGTCAACCACGAGCGCCACCTGGGGATCGACCGAATAACCCGATCCCATGGCCCCGCGGACGCCGATCTCCTCCTGCGCAGTCGCGACCGCGACCACCTTCGCCGCGAGCTTTGCCTTCTCCTTGGCCAGCCGGATCAGGGTCTCGCCGACGATGTACGCTCCAACCTTGTTGTCGAATGCGCGCGCGGTGCCGATGCTCCCGTGGATCAGCTCGAACTCGTGGTCATAGGTCGCCGCGTCGCCGATTGAGACGCGCTCCAAGGCCTCCTTCTTCGACTTGGCCCCGATATCGATCCAGATCTCGTGGATCTCGGGGACCTTCTTCCGGTCGGCCTCGTCCAGGAGGTGGACGGCCCTCTTGCCGGTAACGCCCTTCACCGGGCCCTTCTCGGTCTGGATCACGACCCGTCGGCCCGAGATCACGGTGCGGTCATGGCCGCCGATCGTGTCAAAGTAGATGAAGCCGTCCTTGTTCACGTAGGTGATGATGAGCCCCAACTCGTCCATGTGGCCGGCCAGCATGAGGGTGGGGTCGCCGGAGGGGTTCAAGGTCGCGATCCGGTTGCCGAGGGCGTCGCCCGTGTAGAGGTCGGCGTGGGGCTTCACGTGCCGCTCGAAGACGGCCTGGGCCTCGGCCTCGTAGCCGGAAGGGGATCTTGCGTGGAGGAGTTCGGTGAGGAATTTGGGGGCGGTGTAGGCGGCCATGATCAGTGATTAGTGTCCAGATTCTCCTCCGGATCCGGGGGGATCGCAACGGGGAAAAAGGCCTTGGCGTCGGCGGGAGGACGTGGGAGTTTTCCAACTCCATGATCCTCTATCCCGCAATCGACATAAAGGGGGGGCGCTGTGTCCGCCTGACTCAGGGCCGGGCCGACGCGGAGACGGTCTATGCCGAGGATCCTGCCGAGGTCGCGGCTCAGTTCAAAGCGGCGGGCTCCCCGTGGATCCACGTGGTCGACCTGGACGGGGCGTTTTCCGGGGAACCGAAGAATCTCGAGGTCGTCGAGCGCATCTCGCGACTGGGGCTCAAGGTGCAGCTGGGTGGGGGGCTACGCACCCGCGCCTCTGTCGACCGTGCGCTTTCGCTTGGTATCGCGCGCGTCGTGATCGGCACGCGAGCCGCCGAGAGCGAGGGGTTCATCTCCGAGCTGGTTGCGGCATATGGAAACAAGGTCGCCGTGGGGATCGACGCCAAGCTGGGGAAGGTGGCCGTGAAGGGTTGGGTATCCACGACCAAGACGACGGCGCTCGACATGGCGCGCCGCATGGCTGCCCTCGGGGTTTCCACCCTTATCCACACGGACGTGGGCACGGACGGGATGCTGACGGGGCCGAACTACGCGGCCCAGGAAGAAATGCTCAGGGCTTTTCCAGCAGGTGTGATCGCGAGCGGGGGCGTGAGCTCCCGCGAGGATATTATCCAGCTCGTAGAGCTCGGGAAACGGCATCCTAACCTTGACGGCGTTATCGTGGGTAAGGCCCTCTACGAGGGAAGGGTCACACTTGCGGACCTCTTGGCGCTCAGTGCCGGTACACCCGGGCGGGCTTCGTGACCTTCATCTGGTCGGAGATATCCTCCAACGGGTAGGTGATGATCTCGGATAGGGTGGGGTGGTACCAAGGGGCCTGGAGCATGTCATTGACCGTGGCTCCCATCGCAAGCGGCGTCGAAAAGCAATGGATCAGTTCGCCGGCATCCTTGCCCGCGATTTCGGCCCCAAGGATCCTTCCATTCTTCCTGTCCGCGAACACCCTGACATAGCCGTAGGTGGCATTCATGAGGATAGACTTCCCGTGGTCGTTGAAGGGGTAGCTGGCGGACAGGTAATCGCGCTTCTGCTCGATCAGGTCACGCTCGCCCCAGCCTATGGTGGCAAGCTGCGGGTCCGTGAACACGACACCAAGAAGTAGGGCCCGGTCCACGGGTTTCAGCCCCTTTACCCCCGCCGCGTGCCGCGTCGCGAGCTCCGCCTGCTGGATCGCCACGTGGACGATCTCGTGCGGTCCGCAGCAGTCGCCAGCGGCGTAGACATGGGGAAGGTTAGTCTGCTGCCACTTGTTGATTAGGATCCGTCCCCTTGGACCGGTCTTGATGCCCGCTGCCACTAGGCCCAGCCCCTGGGTGGCGGGCTCGCGGCCAAGGGCATTGAAGAGATGGGCAGCCTTCCGGGTTAGCGTCTTGCCTCCCTCGATGAACGTGACCGATGCCCCCGACTTGTGGGAGCTGATGCGCGTAATCTGGGTTCCCGCATGGACCTCGATCCCCTCGTCCTCGAACGCCTTCCTTATGATGGCGGCAGACTGATTCGAGTGTTCCCGCAGGAGGTCCGGGCTCCGCTGGACGATGCACACCCGTGTCCCGATACGGTTGAGGAACTGAGCGAGCTCGCAAGCGACGATCCCGCCCCCCAGGACGATGACGCTTTTCGGTTTGAAATCCAGGTTGAGGATGTCGTCGCTTGTCCAGAACTTCGCATTTGCGAGTCCCGGCAGGGGAGGGACGCTCACTTTGGAGCCCGTCCCGATCAGGATCGTCTTGGCCCTGACGGTTGTCCCGTTGCTGATGGAGAGCGTGTGGGCATCGACAAAACGGGCGTGACCTCGAATGAGGTCAAACTTGCCGCCGGTGAGGTGCTTCAGGCGGTCTTCCGCAAATTCGCCAATTATGCGAAGCTTGCGCCCGTGGATCGCCTTCATGTCCGCAGAGCTACGAGGGATATTGAGCCCGAAGGCCTTGGCCGACTTGGCCAGATGGAGAACCTCGGCCGAATAGATGAGCGTCTTCGAGGGCATGCATCCCTTAAGGATGCACAGTCCCCCGAGTTCACGAGCCCCGTCGATGACCGCGACCTTCTTGCCAAGACCGACGGCAACCCGCGCGGCGTTGAATCCTGCCGATCCCCCTCCAATGGCCACGAAATCGTAGGTCTTCATCGTTTAGCGGCCCTTTTGCAGGAGCATGACGTGGAGAGTCTTAAGGACGATCGAGGCATCCAGCATAAAGGAGAAGTTGCGGATGTAATAGAGGTCGTACTCGAGCTTCCTGAGGGTGTCGTCAATCCCGGTGCCGTACCGGTAGTTGACCTGGGCCCAGCCGGTGATCCCCGGCTTGACGAGGTGCCTGAAGTGGTAGCTGGGGATGTCCCTTTCATAGTCGGCGACGAGCCGATCCCATTCCGCCCGGGGGCCTATCAGGCTCATCTGGCCGCAAAGCACGTTCCAGAGCTGGGGGAATTCGTCGAGACGGGCGGACCTTAGGAGCCGCCCGACGCGGGTGATGCGCTTGTCCCCAGGCTGGGTGTAGGGGTCGCCCCTCGTATCTGAGGCGCTCATGGTGCGGAGCTTGATCAGGTTGAATCTCCTGCGGTGCCACCCGACGCGCGGCTGGACAAAGAACACGGGGCCGCCGTCATCGAGCTTGATTGCCACCGCGGCGGCCGCGACGAGCGGAGAGGCCAAGATAAGGCCGACGACCGAGAACATGATGTCCGAGAGCCTCTTGATGCGCTCGAACACGGGTTCGCGCGCGATCTGGAAGCCCTCCTGGAAAAGCCAGATCGGGTTGATGCGGTACAGCGGGATCTTGCGCCAGTAGACTTGGTGGAACAGCTCCAGGGTGTAGGTGGGCGTCCCGTCAAAGTAGAGCTGGACCAGCCTCAGGGGCGCCTCAGGGGGGAGGTCGCGCCCCGACTCCTTGAGCACGATTGCCTCGACCTGCAGCCGCGCCGACGAGATGTCGTCGAGCACTGACTTGAAGGCGGCGAAGTTCTCGGTGGAGTCGGCGTGGAGGCGGGGCGCCTTTGTCCCCATCCTCGTGCACTCGGCATCGAACGCGTCGAATTCGGACCTTCCCCCGACGAATACGATGTTCTGCCCGCCCCTGTGCACGACGGTCCTGCCATAGAGGAACCTGCGGTACCAGAGCGTGACCGGGCCGATCAGCGCAAAGCTAAGCACGATGACGGCGCGGCTCCCCTGGAGCTCGAATCCCGCGGGGATGAACACGAAGGTCAGGATGAGGGTGCCCAAGCAGGCGAAGAACGTCGCGATCAGGTGGCTGCTCGTGTAGTCGACGCTCAGCATGTCTGCCCGGGAGCCGTATCCGTCGATCAGGTGTATCGACACCAGATTCACTACCACCGGGGCAAGGAGCGCCCACAGGTACCAGCCGCCCCCGACCCCCCTTAGGTAGCTGACCAGGTTGAAGACCGCGACCACTGACACCGCGTCGGCGCAGAGCAGGATGACCGGGGTCCTTCGGTTCGCGTTGATGGAAAGGATCAAGTGGCGTACCTCAGATTAGCTATCTCCTTCGCGATGAATCCCTCGTATCGTGCCAGCAGTGTGCAATAGCGCAATCCTTGCTTCCCGTCGAGGAAGCCTCCTCTGAATCCGTATTGGTAGGCAAACCGCAGCTGCGGACGAAAGGGCAGGGCGAAGCTCAGGCGCTTCAGGGCACGCCGCCTGATAAGGTCGTCGCGGGAGAATAGCTGGGTAATCGGCGCGCCGGCGGCCGCGCCTACGACAGCCTGAGCTTCCGCCCGGGCGTATCGCCGGTGCTTTGATATCCAGGCGTCTTCGCCGTAGATTGAGAGGTCGTGGACATAGCTCTCCCGCAGGTTGGCCATCCTCATGTGCGGCGCCTCGCGCTGGCCGTGCCCGACCTGGATGAACTCAAATCGCGGAGCCCTGACAAACCTCGCCTGGTAGGCCGGGTAGTCGGTGCAGTGGCGTATCCACCGGCCCTCGAAAAACATCTTCGGGGACACCCTGAGTCCGTCCAGTTCCGCGCTCCCGATCACCTTGCGGCACTCCGCGTCGAGCTCGGGTGTCATTCTCTCGTCGGCGTCCAAGTGAAATACCCACTCGTGGCGGAAACCGATCTGCTTCTGGGCATAATTGTGCTGTCCGGCGAAATCGTCGAAGGGGCGATGAAAGACGCGCGCGCCCGAGGACTGGGCGATCGAGACCGTCGCATCCGTTGATCCGGAATCCAGAACGACGATGTCGTCGCAGGCCCCAAGTGAAGCCAGGCAGGCAGGGAGAGCTTTTTCCTCGTTAAGCGTGAGGACCACCACCGAATACGTGCCCATTGCTGACATGCTACCTATCCACGAGCCCTCGACAAGCGGAGGTATTTCACGGCGCAGAAAAAGCAGAGCCACCAGGCGAGGACGACAGCGACATTCCCAAAAGGGAACTCGAGCAGGGCGTACGCCGCGACCAGCGCGCATCCCAGCAGCAGGAACGCGGGCAACGGCGTCATGCGCTGTTTGAGGAGCTCCCTGGAGGGCATGAGTACCGCGCAGGCCATCAGGAGCGTCCCCACAAGCCCGATCTCCGCGTACGATTGAAGCCAGTCCGAATGGGCGTCGTGGTAGACCACCGGGATGCGGTCGATGCCCGGGCGCTGGGAGTTGAACAGGCCGAACACGGTGGGGAAACTGCCCATGCCCCAACCGAATGCGGGCCTCTCGCTACCCATTCGAAGAGTGTCGCGGTAGAGGGTGGCGCGGGTTCCGAGGCCCCTTTGGGCGATGATGTCCGCGATCTGGGATTTCGACTTCTCGGCCCTGGTTCTGATCACGTCCCCGGCGACGCTCCACCCACCCCATCCCAGCAGGGCCGCCATGGCAAGAATTCCGATTCGGGAGTAAATCCTGGGCACCCCTGAAGCCTGGAGGGACCTGGCGATCGATGGGGTGCCCTGGGCCATCGCGACGAGCACGACTACGCCGACGAGAAGGGTACAGGCCCGGGCGCCGCTTAGTGGAACGGATACTCCGATGATGGCGGTCACTACGACCCCGGAGAGAGACGGCCCCCGGAGGAAGCCCTCACCGCGGGAGCCGGATACGTACCTGAGGACGAGCCCCACGCACGCGGCGGTCGCAAGAACGATGAAGGCGCCCCAGTGGTTGTCATATACAAATGAAGCGAAAAAGTAATCCTGCGGGGACTTGAAGGCGCCGAAGAAAATTCCCGTCGAGCCGGTGAGCTTCTGGACGGTGCCGAACACGGATAGCGCCAGCGCGTTGGAGACGGAAGCTGCAAGCACCAAGCGGATCATCCTGCGGCTGGTCAGAGCAAGTGTGATGTTGAAGGCCGAGAAATAGATCCCGAGAAACAGCCATAGGGAGCGGAGCGCGTTTGCGGGTATCGCGGCGCTGGGTTTCCACCAGGCGACGCCCAGCGGTTCGAGTACCGCCGAAGGGCCCGAGCCGAGCCGGCGGAAGCCGGGGGTCAGGCACGAGATCAACACAACAGCACCAAGGGCGCAGACGGGCGCCGACCAGGTCAGGCATCTGGCAAATCCGGGCTCGAATCGTCTCCGCGAGGCGATTAAGCAAAGCGTCAAGAGTGGGCCGAGGGAGCCGAAAATCGACAGCGGCGTCCTCACCCAGTCGGCGTTGCCGCCAAATGCCCATGATACCCCGATAAGGTAGAGGGTTACATGTGCGGCGCATGCGACTTCCAACGCGCCCGGCCGCCTGGAGCGAGCCTCATCCATGGCCGCGGCCCTTCGGGTTGGCCGTCAACGACGAGTAGAATTCCGAAAGAATGCCCGCGGTCCTCGTCCAAGAGTACTCCCGGAGCACCCATTCGCGTCCCCCTGCGCCCCTTTGCCTGAGTGCTTCCGCCCCTTCAGCCGTGGCTGACTTAAGGGCCTTGGCATATTGGTCCCATGGGACGCACCAACCCGCGCCGGCGCTGCTGAGGCCTGACCACGGGGTCGTGTCGGTGACGAGCGCCGGAACGCCGTTCGCAAGGGCCTCGGCGATCGACTGGCCAAAGTTTTCCCCGTGCGAGGGAAGGAGGAACAGATTGGCGATCGGATAGGGCGGGGGATGGGAGGTGCCGTCGAACGCCCTCACACGGCCCGAATGTCCCGCGCGCATCACGTAGGCCTCTACGGAGCTTGGGGTATATTCCTCGGGGATTCCGACTACCAGAAGGAGCCAGTCCTTCGGGGCGTGCTCTAGCCAAAGGTCCAGCAGCTCGATGAGGCGCTTCTTTTGGTGAAACCTCGAATAGAAGAGGGCGACCGGGCGATCAGACGCCGAGGGTACCAGCCGCCTCCAGTGCTCCGCGGCGTTCACGGCTTCGGCGTCGCTGAGGGCGGCGACCCCGTTCGGTGCTACGCAGATCGGCTGGCGAAAACCGAGCTCGCGGATGGAACGCGCCTCGTCCTCTCCAGTGGCATGCCACCCCGAAACATCCTCTAGGGCGCCAGGATGGAGGAGGGCCCTGGCGATCGCCTTCCGCCACGAGTGGTGGCGCCATGCCCATGGATCCATCATCCCCCTGGGGGAAAGCACGAGCGGCACTCGACCGCGCATCGCCGACTGGTGGGCATATCGAAGGGTCCTCAGCCAGAGCGAATGATGGTGAATGACGGAGGCCTTTTCGTCGGCCAGGCGCCGCTTGAGGCCGGCGGAGGGGCAGATCCTGAGAGGCCAGTCTCGGCGGAAGACCTCTATTCGCAGGGTCCCCTGGCAGCTCTTCCATCCTTCGCCCGCGACCGTCGCGAACAGGTCAACATCCGCCGGAGTCCGCGCGAGCGCAGTTGCCAGCCCCAGCACCGACTTGCTGGGGCCGCCGTGGCGGGTCTCGAGGCTGGGGACGATTTGGCAGTATCTCAACAAGAGGGAGGAATTCGCTCGCGGATTACCGTGCAGGGATTGCCTGCGCAGATGCTCCTCGGCGGGATGTCCTTCATCACCACGGACCTGGCGCCCACCACGCACAGGTCGCCGATGGACACTCCCGGACCGACGAACGCGTCGGCGCAGATCCAGGTGTTTTCTCCAATCACAATGGGCTCTGAGACCAGCGGCATCTCCCACCGCGAGTAGTCATGGGTTCCCGCGCAAAGATGGCAGTTCTGGCTGATGTTGGCGCCGCGCTTGAGCGTGATGGTCGCGAGATTGTACAACACTACCCCGGGCCCGACCATCGTTCGCGGCGCAAGGGAGAGTTTGGAGGGGAAGACCACCTTCGCCGTCGGAAAAATCACCACGGATGCGGGGGCCGGGATGTCCGCCCCAAACAACCTGAGAAGGTGCGCGCGGAAACGGTGGAAACTCCTCGGGCTCCATCGGAATAACGTGGCCTGAACCAGGGACCAAATGCTCCGCGAAAGGATTTCCGCCCCGGAGTACGGGCTGCGGCACCCCTTGCCCAGGTACGCTTCTTCTTGGTTCATAATAGCATCATCGCCTGAATCATCGCCCGGCGCCCGCAAATTCGGAAATATCCTTGAGTATGGTGCTTGAGATTTCTGTGAAGTCGAAGCGGCGCACGTGCTCCTGTCCCCGAGCGGAAAGAATTCGCCTCCGCTCGGGATCGAGTATGAGCAATTCCAGACAACCCGCAAGGCGAGCCTCGGGCGAAGCGGATTTGTGGTCGAACGTCAGGCCGGACCGGCCGTCCTCGACCAGGTCCGTGAAACAATCCAGGCAGGAGACCACGACGGCGCACCCGGACGCCATCGCCTCCGCGACAGCGACACCAAATGTCTCCCCGTCTTCGGATAGGCTTGGATAGCAGAACACGTCGATCGTACCGTAAAAGTCGGCCAGCATTGCTCGGTCGAACTCGGGGGGCAACACCTTGAGTCGCGTCCTCAAATCGGCCGAACATAGAGCCTCGACGTCCCGGAGCCACTCCTCGCCTCCGCCACCGTCCTGGACTGAAACGGGCCCCCTGAGCACAAGCTCCCAGTCTGGAAGGTTCTTGCACTTGGAGAGCAACTCCGCCGCCCCGAGAAGCATTTGGACGCCCTTCTCGGGGTGGAGCCGCCCGACAAAGCCGATCCTGAGGGGACTCTTCCCCTGGCGCGATGCGCCCTTCAGCAGCGCCCAATCTATCGGGTAGCCGACAATAAGTGTTCGCAGGGACGCCGATTTGCTCTCGCGGGAAATCCGTCGTGCAACCGCTGCCGTTGGCGCGTAGAGCCGGCGAACCCCGCCGTAGAACCGAATCTGGCCCTTTGGGTTCCGGCCCACAAGCACCGCGACCCTGCCTGTCGAGCGGCGGAACCACGGGAGCCAGGCGGGTAGGCTGATAGTGTTGCAGATGACGGCATCGGCCTCCGGCAGCGCGACGGCGACGCGGAGACCCCAAATGAAATCGAGTATCAGGTTTGCGGGCAAAGACGACGTGTGGTTGAAGCCCCGCAGCCTCACGAATCTCACGCCGTCGACCTCCTCGTCCGCCGCGAGACTCGGATAGGCCCTGCTGACCAACGTCACCTCGTGGCCCGCCTTCGCAAACGACTTTGCAAGGCCGTGCCAAATTTTCTCGGTGGCCCCTCCGCGAACGGCAGGAACTGGGAGGAAGAATCCGGTGACAATCGTAATTCGCAAGCGGAGTCGGTGGTCGGATCAGTCAGTACCAGACGGCTGCGAGAGCCGAGAGCAGTCCGTTCGTGGTCTGGGTATAGGTGTATTCGGAGATCTTTGCTCTCACGGCGCTTAGTATCTCCAGTCTGCGCTCGGGCTTGTCCAGCTCGGACAGGGCCGTGCCGAGTGCGTCCCCTAGTGCTCCGGGATCGGCGGAATCAAATGTCCATCCTGTCACGTTCGGTACGACAAGGTCCATCTGGCACCCGACGAGGTTGCTCACGATGCAGGGGATCCCCATGTGCATCGCCTCATTCACCGCCAACCCCCACGTCTCGTAGTTGCCCTTTGAGGGCAGAATGAACAGGTCGGCCATCAGGTACCGGGCGGGCATCTCGCTTTGATTGGAGAACGGCAGGATGAACACTCTGGCTCCGGGCGCTTCCGCGGCGCACGCCTCGATCCGGTTCCGCTCGGAGCCGTCACCCACAAAGATCAGGGCGGCATCGGCTGATCCCAATGCCAGAAATGCCCGCAGCAATTCCAGGGGCTGCTTGCTGGGGACAAGTTTGCCCGCAAAGAGGATGACCCTTGTGGAGGCGCAAATGCCAAGTTGCTCGCGAGCCCGGGCGGCAGCTTTGGAATGCAAGGGATCCAAGGGGTCGAAAAGGCGGCTGTTGACCGAATGGGGCGCGAAAAAGAGGCGCTCCGTGTGCACTCCCAGCTCAACAAAGTAGTCCTTGTTGGACTTTCCAACATAAGTGATAGCCGCAAATTGTCCGTAGAGGAGCCGGAGAAGGGTGCGGCGCCAGCGCGCCAGCCTGAGTCGACCAAGGAAATGTGAGTCTCCGCGAAACACCAACGGAATCCCGTGCAGGCGGGCCCACAGGATAATCTTCAAATGGCTGTACGACTTATATCCGAACAATAGTATCGCGTCGGGATCCCACGATTGGAGCGCCCGGGATATCCCCGGATTGCGCAAACCCATGAAGTGGTGGGTTCCGGGATCGGACGAGAGATTTTCCAAGAAGGTGCTCGGGTAACCAGAAAGCAGGTCCACGTCCCATTTCACCGTGGACCCGAAGCCCTTGTCCACCTGCGGGGTTACTCCGAAGTTCCATAGATAAAAGACATGGCATTCAAGTCCGGGGAGCCGAGCGAGCTCCCGGAACCAAGGGCTGTAGTACTGCGTGGGATGGGAAAGTACAATCGCCAGCCTGCGCGGTCTTTTGGGCTCCGTACTCACTTGGTTTCGCCCGGCACTCTGCTCGCCTCATCGAATATCTCCGCAAGGCGGCCCGTGATCGTCTTCGCGGCGTAAGGCTCGAACGCCGACATGTCGGGGACCGAAGTTGCGTTCATCCCCCCCCCGGAAAACCAGACTTCTGAGACCTTTCCTGCCACAATATCCACGTCTTCGGCCCGCGCGAAACTGTAGCGCTGATCAACCTTCATTGCTGCGGCCATGGCCATGACCGGGCTCCTTTCGTTGAAGACCACGAGCAGCGGGCGATTGGCGAGAACGTAGGGGAAGATCTTCGATGCACTGTAGGTTGGGTCGTTGGAACCTATCACCAGCAGGGCCTGGGCGTTGGAAAGGTAGTACAGCGCGTCAAAATACGGGATGCGGTAGCAGTACTCGGACACAAACCTCTCCACACCCTCGAGCCTGGCTGTCGGCATCACCCATTCTCGGCCGAGCGGCCGAGGCGCGTAATCAGTGCCGATGAAATGAAAGCGCACGCGGGCAGCCTTCTCCGGCTCGTTGGCAAGATAGCGCTTAAAGGCCCGGAACAAGATCCTCAGTGCTATCGACATGTCTGGCCCGCACCTCCCTGTGTAGACGTGGTGAAAATCGCCATCGTTGAAATCGAACAGGGGCTCGTTCGGCCGATGCATCCGGGCGATCTGAATGTCGCGCTCGGACGCACCGAAGGGTAGAAAATGCACGCGTTCGGACTTGAATCCGGGGTTGTTCCTTGCGAGTTCGGTGCCGTAGGCGTCTGAAACAGCGATGACAGCCGCGGCATTCTTCAGGGTCTTTGGCTCATTCCTTCGCGCGCTCCATTGGGAAAGGCCGAACTTGATGTGTCCTCCGGGAGGGCGCGTGCCGGTGACCTTATAGTAGTCATTTATCCAGGGATCCTGGTAGTCGAGAACGTAAGGTGTGCCGAATCTCTCCTTCCAGGCTGGGCCAAGGGAAAAGGCGTCGAACTGGGTTGTGCTAAAGAAGACGAGGTCGAATTTCTCCGAGCCCAAGAGCGTCTCGCCGGCCCTTCGGATCGCGGCGCCGCAACGCCACCAGAGACTTCCGAAGCCGAGCCTGCGAGTCACCTCAGGGCGAATGCCCCCAACCCGGACCACCCTGACATCGCCTGGGTAGGACTGCTCGAGCAGGGGTTCCCAAACGCCTCCTTCGACCATTTCTGGACGGACTGCGAGCACCACCGGTTCCCAACCCAGATCCCTAAGGAAGGGTAATGCCATCCGGGTCCGCTGCATATCCGGTGCATTGATCGGCGAGAAATGGGGTGATACGATTAGTACTTTGCGCATGTCGTCGTCGTAGGGCCTCACGGCTCGAAGAAGAACTCCTCCGGACGGGAAAGCTCCGAAACAAAGTCCCTTGGCAGCGCAGGCTCGGTATCAGGGGAAAGTGGACTCACCTGGGTGGCATACGAGGAAATAGCGCGCGCTTTTAGGTCCGCCAAGCCCGCGAGATCGACCCGCCAAAGCTTCACCCCGGCCAGCAGGGGTTGCATCAGCCTGAGCGGATTCCGCCATGCCCACACTGGGAACTCCAACACCCGAGGTTTTTGCTTTTCCCCTGCCAACGCCCTGGCGAGCAGGTGGGTGACCGCGAGGTGCTCGGAACTGCCGTCCATCCTGCAGGGCAGGAGTACCAGGTGCGGCCCCTTGTCACGTATGACTTTGCGGATTGCCTCAACGGCCAATCCGGACGTTGACTCGTCGAGATGGGCCATAGTGCCGTCCTTGAAGCCCAGGTAGGTCAGGCACGAGGGATCCACCCCAAGGATGGAGGCGGCCTCGCCGGCCTCGGCCCGCCTCATGTCAGAGAGGTTCTGCGGTGAGACTCGTAGGTGGCCCGGATGAGAGGCGCTTCCGTCTGTAACGAAGACGATTTGAACCCGTATGCCCGCCCTTGCGAGCGACGCGACCGTTCCCCCGCAACCGAGTGTTTCGTCGTCCTGATGGGGCGATAAGACGACGATCGTCTCGATCCCGTCCGGCGTGAACGGCGAGCTTCGGAATCGCATCAACAGGCGCATCATGCGGCACGATAGGTGACGAAGCCTCGCAACAGCCTCAGCCCTCCCCAAGGCAAGCGTCAGGGCCACCCTTGATGGGATCGTCCGGCTCGGGCTCATGTTGGTGTCGTTGGATCAACTCATCCGCTCCGGATGACGCGGGGCTACGGTTCTCCTCGCGAAAGGGATGCTAGCGGCCGCGATGACGATGAGGGACTGGAATATCGCGGTGACCAGGACGCTGGCTACCATTTCCGAAGAGTTCAGGAAGTGAAGCAGTAGGCAGAGGGCGAGAAATCCCTCGACCGAAATGAACAGCTTTCTCGCGGTGAGGTTCTCTATCCAGGCAAAGAGGCCCCCCAAGAAGGCACCGATAATGACCGACCCGGCCACCGGCCCAAAATTGCCATAGGCCTCCGGTAGAAGCCCCCATGCTATGTAGGTGGTGAACGTCGAGTACAGGTCCTGGCGCCCGAAGTGGACGTTGAGGATCACCTGACCCTCATGGCTTCTGGGCTTGTTCGGCACGAGGATCCTAGGAACCAAGAGGGCCGGAATCACGGAATAAGTTGCGCCGTGAAGGGGCTCGATGTGCCCGGAATCCTCGGCATCTATCACAAACAGCAGGTTCTGGAGGTTGTCCACGCGGTCAAGGAGGGTCTGGTTCTTGTGCTGCGCGGCTCCGCCTCCGGACGTGTCACGCTCAGGCGACGCGCTCTCGTTCTCAATTACGGCGTAGTAACTCGCCTCAATCCATTCCAGGTAGATGTCAGGGAGGCTCCGGGCAGTAACCGCGGTCATCGGCTCGGGGTCATTGCTCCAATACCGCTCGCGCATCGTCGTCTTCCCTGTGTTCAAGAACGATAGGCTCAGCAGGGTCACGGTAAGGTAGATGACGGGCATTCGCCCGTTGCTCCAAAAAAACCCAACCGCAACGGCAATTAGCGAGGACGCGGCAGAGGAAAGCAGAAAGTCCTTGGACGCGATCATTGCGTTCAGAATCAGAAGACACCAGAAAGCCAGCTTGCCAAACGCAGAGGTCTTGCCCGTTCCGAGTGCGAGGGAGACCAGGAAGAAGCCGATCATGCTGGCTATGGCGACAAGCGCGGCAAATATCGAACTGCTGCCGGAGGGGAGCAAAGATACTAATGGCCCCGCATAGTTGAACGCGTCGAGTGTTGCATAACCGGTCGAGGCGATGACCAGCGCAAACCCCATGCGCTTCCACGCATTGGAGTCCTCGAGCTTGAGCTCATCCAGTGCGTAAGAGATCGGCGGCGAAGGATGTATCGCGCGCATGAAGAACCCCCACGAAAGGACCATCGCCAGGTCGAATATCAGGAGTTCCTCCCCGGCCTTCAGAATATATGCGGGGCGGTAATCGTTTAGCACGTCGTGGCCTACGGCTATCGGCAACCCGTAGATGACCAGCGCCTGAACCGCCACCAACGGAAGAAGCGGAAGCCCGATCGCCCCCACGCTCCAGACGCCCACGACGAGGCATGTGCCCAGCGAGATAAGGAAAAACGCCTCGGCTCCCGAGCGGCCCTGGAACCAAAGGTAAGCGGACTCCACCGCCAAGAGGAAGGCCGCCGGATACAACATCCGTCTGGTCGCGGACTTCACCTTGGTGCAGAGCTCGCCCATCTCCGTATACCTGTCGAGGGTGCTGGGGTGGAGGCGAGCTGGCATGGCGTTCAGGGGTAAACGAGCTCCGCCAACCTGGACCGAAACGCGGGGTATGAGAAGTGCTGGGCTCGCGCGAGCAACGCTTCGATGTTCCAATCGGTCTTCATCGCCGCAATGATTCCTCTGGAAATGGAAGGGATATCGCCGTACCCGATGAGTATTCCCGTCTCCGGGGTCAGGACCTCGGGCGCCCCGCCCGACAAGGCGGCAAGGCAAGGCCGCCCGTGGGCCATTGCCTCAAGATAAACCAACCCGAACCCCTCCTTTTCGCTCGGGAGGGCAAAGAGGCGGCAGCGGTCGTACTCGGCTCCGAGCAGTTCGTCAGAGAGAAAGCCGAGAAACGTCACGGCATCTTCCAGGTGCAGTTCCCGCACGAGTTCCTCGAGCTCGGCGCGTCCATCCCCGCGTCCGACAATCCGAAGTCGCGCCGCAGGGATCTCCATAAGGACCGCCGGCATGGCGGAAATCAGGTGGCCGATCCCCTTATAGCTATCGGACGCGCTCAGGCGGGAGATCGAGAGAATCGTCGGAGAGGTTCCCTCGATGGCCGAGCGAGATTTGGGGACGAGCGAGGGGTCGAGAGCGTTTGCCAATACCGGTAGGCTTTCGGCGGGCAGCGGACACCTCCTGAGTATCTGCTCCCTCGTGTATGAGCTGACGCAAAGGATGCTTGTTGCGCGCCTTAGCGCCCTCCTTTCGATGAACGTGTACGGGCGCCATACCTCTATTCCATGGGCAATGAGGTGGTATCTAATCGACGGTCTAAAGAGAGAGGCAATCCAAACGACGGGGAGCTGGCCGATGTGCCCGCAGATCACCGTTTCTGAGCGCCAGGTCCACCAAACCGCTAGCATGGCGAACCTTATCTTCGAACGTCCGCAGGGCGCCCATCGCTCGAGGTTCTCCCCGGAGTATTCATGGAGGCCTGCGGGGGCGCCCTCGCCGTCGTTCAACGACACGCATGCCACGCTCCCGCGGCTTCCAGATATCTCGCATGCAGCCTTCAGGTAGAGCCGCAAAATGCGCATGATGCCGCCTTCTCCGGAAAAGATCTCGGGTGAAAGCAACAGGGTTCTCACTGGAATCCTTGGTGGCCTATCGAACGGCGGGCTGCGACGCGCGGGGCCGATTAACAAACGAGATGAGGACGGCTAGGCTCCATATCCGCGACCACTCCCGGTCGTCGTGACTCATGAGAAAAGCCTTCCACATGCGCCTGACCGGCTCGATTTGGAAAAGGCCGCTCCTGCCTAGGGACTCGGGTGAAAGCGTATCCTCTATGAAAGGTCGAAGGTGGCTCCGCATCCAGAGGGGAAACGGCAGAGTGAAACCGCGCTTCTTTCGACGCTTGAGGCCCTCGGGAAGAATGTCGGAGACAGCGTCTCTTAACGCAGACTTCGGGTTCTTGGGATCGTCCCTGAATTTTGCCGGCTGGAGCCATAGCCATTCCAGCAGCGGCCGGTCCACAAACGGCACCCGCAGCTCGAGGGAGTGCCTCATACTCATGGCGTCGCTGTCCCTGAGAAGGACGTCGGCCATGTAGGTTCGGATCTCCCAGGCGCTCACCAATGAGAAGACGTCGTCGGTGCCGATGTCGGCGCGCAACGCGCCAAGCCTGGGATGCCATGGCGACAGGTCCCCAAGCTGCGCCTTGGCCTCATTCGAGAGGATGGACAGCCTGCTTCGTTCCGAAAAGACCCTCCGTTGAAGTGCTCCCAGTTCATGGGCATCCGAGGCAAACTCCAGGAAGTCGGATAGCTTGCGGGATCGGATCCCCCCGAATCCGAGCGCGCGCAGGACCATCGTTCTGAGCCCGGCGGGAAGGCGCCTCCAGTGCGGGAGTGCTCGCGACAGCTTGGGGATGTCGCGAAAGGAAGGGTAGCCCCCGAAGAGCTCGTCGCCCCCGAGTCCCGATAGCGCGGCCTTAACGCCGGCCTCGTGAGCCGTTTGGCTGACATAGAAGGTGTTGACGCCGTCGCCCGAAGGCTGGTCGCACGCGCCAAGGAGGCTCCCCAGGTCACGGGCAACCTCGTCGCCGGTCAAGATACGCGTGTGGTGGACGGCCCCGAAAAGGCGTGCGGTCTCCTCGGCCTCGTCGGCTTCGGAGAAGCCATCCTCCTCGAAGCCAATCGTGAACGTCTTCAGCGCCGTGCCCGAGGCTCTGGACATGAGGCCGGCGATCACCGCGGAGTCGAGTCCTCCCGACAGGAACGCGCCTACCGGGACGTCCGCCAACACATGGGCAGCGATGCTATCCTCCAGCTTCTCCCTGAGCCCTTCCACGAATTGGGATCTGGACCTGCATTCGGCATTTCCGTCCGAGATCGAACGAAAGGACCAATACTCCCCTATCTCGAGCTTTCCCGCTCGGAATCTCAGAGACTCGCCAGGCTGGAGGCTTGAAATGCCCTTGTAGATCGTCGATGGCGCCGGGACCGCGAACCACGCGAGATAGTCTGCAACCGAGGATATGTCCAGGTCCTCAGTGCATGCCCCTGACCTAAGGAGCGCGGTCACCTCCGAGGCTAAGACCAGGCGACCTTCGGAAATGGCAAAGTAAAGCGGCTTAATCCCGAACGGGTCTCTCGCCGCAAACAACGAGTTCTCGAATCCGTCCCAGAGCGCGAAGGCGAACATGCCGCGGAGCCTCGGCAGGGCTTTCGCTCCCCAAGTTGCCAGTGCGGCGAGGAGAACCTCGGTGTCGCAGCGGGTTCGGAAAGCCCAGCCGGTCGACTCCAATTCGGGCCGGAGCTCCAGGTGGTTGTAGATGGCACCGTTGAAGACCAGGGTGTACCGGCCATCCGGGGTCGTCATCGGCTGGTGCCCGTTGAGCGGGTCAAAAATCGCAAGGCGTCGCATGCCCAGAGTCGCAAATCCCCGCGAGGCCATGCCCGAGTCGTCTGGCCCCCGGTGGACCATCGCCTCGCACATACGCAGAACGGCCTCCTCCCGAACGCTTTGTGAGGTGCTGGGATCGACATAGCCTGCTATACCGCACATAATTTGGGTACTATCCTGGCTGCGCCTTGGCCGGACGCTCCTTCGTGGGCTTTCGGGGTTTCCATGGATGCTTGGGTGAGCTTCGCCGTGCGCGAAGCCCCGTCTACGACAACGGTGACGGGCCCATTCGGCAATCCTACGTGGCGATGCATTTTCAGGCGCGGATGGAATTTGAGACCTCGAGCGCCTTCTCCGGAGAGAAAAGGTTCCCGACGATCGACAGGGCGAAATCCAGCGACGTCCCCGCTCCCCGTGACGTGATCAGCCGACCGTCAACGACGAGGCGTTCGTCAAAGAGCGCAGCCGGGAGCTCGGAGCGAACAGAATCATGAGCAGTGAACCTGCGTCCCTCCAGTATGCCGGCATCCTTGAGAACCAGAGGGGCCGCGCAGATGGCCGCGATCCAGCCACTTGAGTCGCTTTGCCCTCGGACAAGGTCTAGGACACGGGCGTCGTCCCTCAGCCGACGGACCCCCGGGCCGCCGGGCAACACCACGCAGTCAAATCGCCTATCGGACACCGCGGACAGAGATGTTGTGGCATGCAAGGTGATCCCGCTGCGTCCGGTCACGTGGATGCCCTCCGCAAGGCTGGCAGCCGTCACCTCGGATCCGGCCCGTCGAAGCAGGTCTATCGGGGTTATGGCCTCAATTTCCTCGAACCCCTCGGCAAGCAGGACGAGAACCGTTTGGGTCGACATGGAGGTTATTGAACACACTCCCGAGCGTTATCTCACGGAAAAATTGCCAAAAACACCTCGTTATTTCACGTGAGATTGGCAATGGTGTCGCACATGGCCGGAGTCGGAAAACTATTAAAGACCGCACAGAAGATGCAGCGATCCATAGAGACGCTCCAGACCCAATTGGAGGGGCGCGAGATCGAGGTCGCCGCGGGTGGAGGAGCGGTCAAGGTGAAGGCGAATGCAGCGGGGAAGCTGATCTCGCTTTCATTGGATCCCGAGTTCCTGAAAGAGGACCCCAAATTCGTTTCGGAAACCATCCTTTCGGCGGCTCAGGACGCCTTGAAGCAGGCCAAGGATATCAACGAGAGCGAAATGCAGAAGGTCACGTCGGCATTCCAGATGCCCGGGATCTTCTGAGTCCGTGACCACGGCATTCGAAAAGCTGCAGATGGCGCTCCGGAAACTACCCGGAATCGGCTTTCGCTCGTCCGAGCGGATCGCGCTTCATCTGCTCCTGGGAAAGCCGGAACAGCTGGAGGCGCTGGTTGTGACCCTGAAGGAAGCCGCAACCCGAGTCCACCGGTGCTCGCGGTGCGGGAACCTCAGCGAGGAGGACCTCTGCGAGATCTGCTCGGATGCAAGGCGTTCACAGGGGACGGTATGTGTTGTCGAGAACGTCCCCGATTTGGTTGCCATAGAACGGAGCGGCTCCTGGAGCGCGCGCTATCACGTCCTCCACGGCAAGCTCTCGCCCCTCCGCGGGGTTGGTCCCGACGACCTTAACCTTGCCGGGCTCCTTGGACTGGTACAGGCAGGCGAGATCGATGAGCTCGTTCTTGCACTTTCCAATGACGTCGAGGGCGAGGCGACCTGCCATTTTATACGGGAGCAATTGCCGGCCGACCGGGAGGTCAAGGTGACGCGGATCGGGTTTGGGATTCCTAGCGGAGGTGGCGTTCTGTACGCCGACTCCGTGACGCTGAAGAACGCTCTCGACAGCCGCAGGTCCTTTACCTGACCGGGTGGGATCCTTTGTCCGTGGCGGAGGCCCTGGCGCGCGCGGCCTGAAGCCGTCGGGCCACCCGCCATCCCGCCACCGCCGCGACGGCCCGGAAAATCCGGCCTCCGCCGGGACGAACGTCGGTGCCCCCTAGGGCAACCGCCCTTTCCTCACATCTGCGCGCGAGCCTGGGTTCGTCGGGATACGCGGCGTAGGCCAGGCGTTGGAACGCATTTGCGGCCGCAGAGCGGGCTGCCTGACCGGGCCTGAGGCTTTGCAGACGTTCGGACGTCAGCGTAAGGGACCGGAATGCGGAAAGCCAGGCGGCACGGGTCCTACGGCTGCTAAGACTGCCTGGCGTGTTCGAGCGATAGTAGGAGAGCGCGCGGCTGCAAAAACGGACACCCCGGCTAGCGATAACCACCCTGCTGAAGAACTCGCCGTCATCGTCGAGGGTCAACGCCCCGTCCCACCGGCCCGCAGCCTCGGCTAGAGACCTTGAGAGCAGCCACGCGGCCGGGTGCATCATGGCGTCGTCGCGAAGCTTGATGATCAGCCAGTCGAGGGGATCGGAATCCGTGCAGAGGGGCTGCGGAGTATGGTCGGCGCCGGCGATCGATCCGGAGAAGCGTGTCCAACGCGAACAATAGGCGAAGTCGCCTCCTAGAGCCTCGGCCAAAGCCATCTGCGCCGCAACCTTCTCCCGCTCGAGCAGGTCATCGGCGTCGAGGAACTGAAGCCATTCCCCGCGGCTCTCGTCCCACGCGCGGTTTCGGGCGCTGCTCGCCCCCATGTTCTCCTGTGAGAAGACGCGGACCCCTTTGGACTCGTAGGAACGGGCGATGTTAAGGGTGCTGTCCGTCGAGCCGTCGTCGACGACGACGACCTCGATTCGCGGCCATGTCTGCGCGAGGCAGGAGTCGATCGTTTCGGCGATCCAGGCACCCGCATTGTGAGCGGGTATGAGTATGGAAACCAGGGGCGTCACCGGCTGCCCTCCAGCGAGCGGCTCACGAGCGACTGAAGCTTCGGCGCCTCCTTCTCCCAGCAGTAGCAGCCCTCCGCCGCTTTCCGCGCCGCCGCCTGGGCAGCCCGCAGGCCGGCTGCGTCGCCGAGGATGCGGCCAAGTTCGGCGGACGCCTCACCGGCTTGGAAGTCTAGGCCGTGCCCGGCGCCCGGGGCGTTGCCAAGCACCTCCAGCTGTCCTTTGGTCGGCGTCGAGATCACCGCTAGGCCCGCATTAAGGTACTGGAGTATCTTGTTGCTGATCGTGAGGTCCTTGTTCCTCGGATGTCGCGGCTCGAGCGCCAGGCCGAGGTCGAATTCCTGAAGCCGACCGGGAAGCGAGTCCGGCGGCACGGGTCCGGCTACCGATATGCGAGACCTGAAGGCGTCGTCGAGCCCGGCGAGCAGATCATCCTCATACCCCGGGATCGGGCGTCCAAAGAGGGTCAGTCTTCCCACGAGAGGCTTGGTTTTCGCCCATGCGGCGAGGAACTCCTCGAGGCCGCGGCCGGGACCGATCGTCTGCGAGAACCAGACCATTTCGGGTTCACGCGCCCAGCGCGGTCCAACCGCCGCTTGAAGGGGGAAGCTATTTGAGAGGACGAAAGGCCTGGGTGCGGAATAGGCCAGCGCAAGTTCGCCTGCCATGGCCTCCGATGTCGTCGAGCTGTAGCAGGCTTTGCGCAGCATTTCCGCCTCGAGGCGACGGATGAGCTTTATGGGGCGCGATTTTTGCGCCTCGGGCAACAGGTCCTCCGAATGCCAGTCCTCAAAGTCCGCTGCCACGAGGCGGCCTTCCGCAAGCAGGAAGGAACCCACCCAGAATGCTATCTCGGTGTGCACGATTGTGAGGTCGGCTGCCACCTGTCGGGAGGCCTCAAGGAGCCTGCCGGCGGGACCGAGAGACGCCGGAGGGCTCCACGGCGTGAAGCGGACGGCCTTCCGGGCGCACCATGTCCCGAGGCGGCTGAATAAGCTTTTTAGCCCACGTCCAGACCTTAACTCTATTCGGCGAACCGAAGTGGCGGCCAGGAGGCGGCTGTCCTCGGAGCTGTCGGACTCGGTCTCAAAGATGGTTAGTAGCGTGACATCGTAATCCGCTGCGGCGAGTGCCGTGGCCTCTTTGAATGCGCGCGGATTGCGGCATGCGGGGCCCGAGGTCACAATCAGGATGCGGGCTTTTCTGCCGTCTTCCTTCATCGTTCCGAATTGATGATTTGTGCCCATCCGCATTCCAACTGCAATTTCCGAAGGCTCTCCGACTCACCGAGGGACCTGAACCAGCGGAAGAGGCGCTGAACGGCCCTGAATTCGCGGTCGCGCCACGGGTGCGGACCGAACAGTTCGGGATGGGCAAGTCCGTTTCGGCGCGCATCGGATCTCCACAACTCTTGGTACCTGGAGTTAGCGCTCTTGGTAGCCGGATGAACCCTCAGGACTCCGAGCGCCCGGTTCACGTGCCGGATACGAACCCCCTGCAGCAGGCGGATCCACAACTCGTAGTCCATCGCGCAATGCTGCTCCTCCCAAACGGGTTTGTGCGCCCCTTCGCTCCAGAATGCCGCGTGGGAGGGTATCAACCCGGGATATGCGACGTATCTCTGATGCGCGAATCCCGCGATGACGTGCCGCACTTCGCCGGTGGACTCGTCCAACTCGAGAGAGTTGCCGTAGACGAACCCCGAGTGGCCGTTGAAGGTCCGCGCGACAGACTCGAGCGCCCCTGGGAGATAGAAGTCGTCGCTGTTTATCCACCCGCGAAGCTTTCCAGAGGCCAGTGAAAATCCGAGGTTGATGGCGTGGGACTGACCCCGGTCCTTGGCGCGGCGGTGAAAGCTCAGCCAGGGGCCGTAACGCTCGATGATGGAGGAAGTTCCGTCGGTTGACCCTCCGTCCATGACCACAAACTCCAGTTCGGGGTAATTCTGCAGGAGCACGGACCTTATGGTCTGCTCGAGGAACGGAGCCTGCTGATACGACGGCGTGACGACCGAAATCAGGGGCCAGTCCCCCACGGGGGAGGGAGGTGGCCACTCGACGTCCCAGGGCCACCCGCGACGCCCGTCCGGCGGCTCTGGAAGGTCGGCTAGCAGGCCCCTGGGTTTGAAAGGAACCCTGGGAAGGGCTGGGGGAGCCCCTTCGCGCAGCAATTCGACCCTATAGCCGTCCAGATCCGGCAGTGCCTGTGTATAGGCTGCCATTAGGCTCGCGGCATCAATGCGAAGCTCTCGTCAAACGCCATGAGGGCCCGCAGGTGGGGTCTAGACGCCACCTTAACAAGGTTCGGCATCGCGAATACGTCGTAGGAGAGCTCCTCGGCAATCGAAAGGAGCGAGCCCGCATCACAGCCGAAGCTTCTCAGGTTGGAAGCGTTCCACTCCACGAGCAAAAGGGGGCGGGACGACGCGATGCACGCTGCTCCCCCCTTCAGGACGCCAAGCTCAGCGCCCTCTACATCGATCTTAACTGCCGATACCGTGGGTCTGCCCCGTCGTTGCCACTCGATATCGAGAGTGGACAGGTGGACCCGGACGGCTGTGGTCCCTCCTGTTCGGCCGGTGTCGGCAAGTCCGTCAAATGCGCCGAGGTCCGGCGTCGCGCAGTGAAACTCGGCCTCACCTTCGTGATCACTCAGGGCCGATGTGATGACCTCCCAGCGGTCTCGAAACCCGCTGCCCGCCGCCGTTCGCTGAAGGTGGGCGACGTTGTGCGGCGAGGGTTCGAACGAGACAACGTTGAGGGAGGATTCTGATGCGAGAAGGGGGATCGACATCAGGCCGATATTGGCTCCGACGTCAAAGACCGTCGAATTTGGGCAAAGGGCCGACTGAAGCAGGCGCACGTTCGAGGCTTCGTATATGCCCTGCTCGCAGGCCAGGTTGAATACGAGGGCATTCCGTGGGAAATAGGTGCGGACGCCGAAATAGGGGAAGGAACCCGATAATCCCGGGCACGAACCGTAAAGCCAGCGCTTGAAACGCGATCTTAGTGAAAGCGGCATCAGGGTCAGTATGGCCGTGGGGGGCGTCGAAAACAAGCAGCGTGGAGACGGGCTCCAAATAATGGGAGGGAATCGGGAGCCGGAGGGTTCGCCCTCCGAGGTGAGAGCCCTTGAATGTCCACGAAAGCAGTACGAATGCGTATTCGGATCAGGAGCGCGCAACTTCGATGCACCGCCGAGTTAAGGAAATTCCGCAGGCCGGCCGGAATCTTGCGGATGGAATCCTTGTCGCACCGCGGCCCTGGGAGCCGTCCCCTTGTCCTCAAGCGGGTCCGCATCGTGCTTCGGCGCCCATCGCTATCCGCCAACCCCGGCGAAAGTACCACCGCTTGGACGTGTCGACGTAGTGGTGCATGACTGCGCTCGGGTGCTCGACCTCGGCCCTCTCCGGTCGCGTGATGTACTCTCCGGCTGGAGCTACGGCCGTCTTCTGGCCCGCGACCATCATGGCCACGATTGCCTGCTCGAGAAAATAGCTAGTACCCTCTGCTCCTATTAGGCTCGCGCACCACGACTCGATGCGATCCCAGTCCACGAGGTCGCTGCGGAGCCCGCACAGCCCGACGTTCACGAGGGGAGGAACAGGCGCGCCCGCGAGTTTTTCCATTAACGGGCGCGAATACCCGTATGACTCGGTGCAATCCACGGCGTGAAGGGGCATGGTCGGCCCCTGCAGCCAGTCTACAAGGAGATCGGGACTCCTGAAAAAGAGCATGTCGGAATCCAGCACCAACTTCCATCCGGACGACCCCGCGTGTACGTCGATGATCTTCCGTAGGTTCAGATAGTGTGACCAACGCTCGCGGAGCACGGGAAATCGCGAGACGGGCAGGCTCCTTTCCACCTTTGCCCGCAGATCCTCCGCGCGTCGGATCACGATCCTGGCGCCCAGCTGCTCGAGGCGACCGGCACACTCGTCGTCGATCGAACCGTCGTCGTACAGGACCGCCCCGACGTTGGCGCCGGAGAATCTGGAAAACGAGTGCAGACAAAACGCAGTCTGGTACCAGAATCGCGCCCCGGTCATCAGGTGAAGGGTGAGATCGGGCGCGCCCGATGTGGAGGGCAGTCGGCCCAGGCGTCCTGCGGCATCTACCATTTCCAGTCGGTTCGTCTCAGTGAATCGTTGCGCCCATGGCCCTCCCTCCCTGCCGGACTTGCGCAGCCAAGAGAGGGGCTCGTAGTAGAACCGGAGCAGGATCTGGCCGGGAGTCATTTCCGTGGGATTTCGGAGCGGCCGAGGAAGAGCCCGCGGGCCCCTTGCCAGCGTATCGTTTCCACCGCTCCGCGCCACGCCCGGTGTCGGGCCCAGGATCTCAGGGTCCTTGCGGGCACAGTCCAACGAGCGATCGGCGTCCAAGGCCTTATCCCGTGCGCCGAAAGAACCCTCACCCACGACCTCTGTATGGCCATGTTGAGGCGCGCCAGATAGCTTGCGGAAAGGCGTGAGGCGGGGATGAGGTGCGTCAGCGTGAGATCGGGAAAGTAACCGACATCCCATCCGGCACCAATTGCCGTCAGAACCATGTCGTTGTCGCCCCCCGAGGTAAGGTCGCTCCCTCGCCGGTCCACGATGGCGTTCGGCGGGGCTTCAAGCCAGGCCCTGGCTGCCTCCCGTCGAAGCACCATGCCGGCTCCGATTGGAGCACACATCGGATAGGCCGACGGTGAATCCTGCTTTGAAGACGAAAGGGCCACCGGTCCCAAGTCGCGGACCGCGAGGAGGCCGAGAAACTCCTGGTGCCAGGGGGAGGGCGGGGTCTCGAATTCGCCGACGCTGCGGCCCCCGAACGCCCCCATCCGCGGGTAATCGCGGGCTATTGACAGCGCTTTGGACAGGTAGTCGGGAGCGAGGACATTGTCGTCGTCCACGAACACGCAGAGGGGCGTGGAACTCTCAGCCAGCCCGCGACGCCTCGCCCAGGAGAGTCCCAGCCTCGGCTCGGAAACGATCCGGAGGTTGGGGAGCCGGAGCCCGCGGACGGAGGGATCGGATCCGTTGTCCACGACGACGCAGTCCCATCTCTCGGTGGGGAGCGTTTGGGCGCGCAATCCGGAAAGCGCGCGTTCGATGCGGGCCGGGTCCGGGTTGTGCGTGCAGATTACTACGGAGATTTCCACTTTGGTCTCTTCCATGAACTGTCGTGATCAATCACTCAGGCGCGCCCTCGGCGTCCAACTCGGATTCGGCCTCCATGCAAATGTTTGAAGGCTCATCTTTTTCTTATCACCCTTGCAGGAACTCCGACCGCAACGGAAAACGGAGGCAGGTCGTCCCTTACCACCGAGCCTGCACCCACTACGCAGCCGTCTCCGACGGACACTCCGCCAAGGACTGTGACCCCTGCACCGAGCCAGACATCCTTCCCGATATGGGTGGCCTTCCGAACGTCGGGTTCCGAGCGAATCGATTTGCCTGGCACGGGTATCGAGTGCTCGGAGGAGATCAGCCTGCAGTGCATGGAGATAAGGCTGTCGTCGCCGATGGTCAGGCCGCCGTGGCCGTAAAGCACGGCGTACGGCCCGATGAATACGCGCCGTCCCAGCTCGATCGAGCCGCCGTAGGCGTGGAATATAACGCCTGCCTCGATCCGGCCCGAGCTCCCGAGCGAGATACTGCCGGAGTGTCCCTGCCAAACGCCGCGCCGGCACTCGACCCCCGAGCCAACGAAGTCCGGCTTGCTGATCGATGCGCCCTGAAAACGCAATCGGAGGCACCGTGCCATGGTCAGGACTCTCGCAATTTCGGCGCGCATCACTTTGTGCTGGGTGTCGCAGGAGTCGGGAGGCCCCGTCCGCCGCTATCTAAGGACACTTGATCCCGGTGCAAGGCTCATTGGCAAGGTCATGTCTAGATTATGTCGGCTAGACGCCTCTCTGTGCTGCGGAAATAGCGGATGCCCGAATACAGCAGGGTGATTGTCATCAGCATGCCGATCAGCTGTGACGGCCAATAGAAGGGCGCATCGGCCCTAAGGAGACACCAGCGAAAGCCGTCAATGATTCCCACTACCGGGTTGATCGAGTATGCGATACGCCAATTTGGCACGTTCATCGTGCTGAAACCGACGGGCGAGAGAAAGACCCCCACCTGGACGATGAAGGGCACGACAAAGCGGAAGTCGCGATATCGGGCCGTGAGCGCGGCGAGCCACAGTCCGGCCCCCAGAGAAGCGAGGAGGGTGGCAAAAATGTAGATGGGGATTACGATGACCCTCCAATCGGGGGTGTAGCCATAGGCCACGCTCATCCCGAAGTAGAGGGTGAGCACTATGACAAAGTCGACCAGGGCCACTGCAACCGCCGAAAGGGGAACCAGAAGCCGCGGGAAATAAACTTTGGAGATCAGGTGGGAGTTTGTGAACAGGCTTCCGCTTGCACCTGAAAGGGAGTTTGAAAAGAGCTGCCAGGGAAGGAGTCCCGCAAGGACAAGTAGCGGATAGGGGCTGTTACCCGAGGGCATCCGGGCCATCTTGCCGAAGACAAGTGTAAAGACGACGAGCGTGACCAGCGGTTGTATGAGCGCCCAGCATGCTCCGAGGACGGTCTGCTTGTAGCGCACTTTGATGTCGCGCCATGCAAGAAATCCCAAGAGTTCGCGAAAACGCCAAAGGTCGATCCAATAGTTTCGTTCCGCACGGCCCGCCTCGATTGTAAATGCTTCATTAGTGGTCATTTAGGTCCGCTAGGGATTGGGGTTATTGTGTGCAGACTCCTGTCAACTTAGCAACGCCGCAACCGGCGCGGATTGTCGCACCTTGTGCCGACGATAGGAGCTTTTGTTAGGCGCGGGCAATCCCGCCGAGACCCCCGGGGGATCAGCAACTTCGCAACGTGGGGCGACCGAGGAAGGGCGACGGGTCTCACGACAGCTTCTTGTACAATGACGCGAGCGCCGAAATGTCGGCGTCGAAAGCCTGCTGGATCGCCCGTGGGTCGAATTCGCGGCGGGCGAGTTCGAGCGCGCTTTTCGAGGCGGCCTCCCAGTCTGGACGTCGACGGAGGCCTTCGAGGTAGCGTGCGGCGGCCGGATCACCCGGGTCCGTAAAAAAGGGAACCAGCTCCTGTCCCCGGCTCCATTCCCCGAATTCGGAGTCGCTGTTGCCTAGCAGGAACAGGGGCAGTCCAATCTGGGAAAACTCGGCGAGCTTGCTGGGAAAGCTGCTCCTGAGGATCTGCCACCGGCCGAGGGGAAGGGCTCCCTTAAGGGGATGGGCAACCAGGACCGCCGAGCAGTTTGCGCACAGCCACGCAGACGATTCCGCCGCCGTTCGGAAATACGGGAGGAGCCTGAGGTGGGGGCCAAGGTTTTCAGGCGCCTGCGCGGATGATTCGGGGTCTGTGATGACGGTCAGGCTGCCGCCTTGGCTTGAAAGGACCGATACCAGGCCGGCCAGGGCGGGCCAAAGCCCTGGATAGATCTTGCCGGAATAGCCAAGGCTAACTCCGGACGCATGGGATTCCCTCCACCCGGGAGGCCCGCCTTCCGCGGCCGCCGGGATGGGGCGCAAAATGGCGGCCTTGATGCGGTCGTCCGGGTCCAGCTCGGAGATCAGGCGGCTCGACACGCTCCAAACTCGGTCCGATGCCGCGACGGTCTCCTTTCGGCTCCAGGCCAGAAACCGCTTTGGGAGCGTGGCGCTGTTCCAGGTGATCTCATCGTCGTGGAGGAATGTCCCGAGGCGCCCGGCCCCCGATCTGGCGAAGCACGCGGCCAGCAGGGATTGGGAGTCCCAAAGGTTGGAGAGCAGCACGAACGGCCCTGTCCCGTCCAGGAGCCCGTCGCGCACCAGGAGGCTCCGCTGGAGGCGGCACCGAAGGCGCATCAGCAGTAGGGACCTTGGGTCGGCAGGGGGCCAGAAGGGGCGGCGCAGCGGCAGCTGGATGTGCTCCCAGAAGATCTCGGCGCCTTCCGGAGCGGGAAAATATGAAACGACCTTCAGCTTCCACCCCGAGTCGACGAGCGGCTTTAGGTGCCGGCGAAAGATCACGAAGCTTCCCGTGGCGTCGAGGGGCACGGTGTTCGAGAAGAAGACGAGAGTGCCGGTTCCCTTTCCTGATCCGCCTGGCGCGAGGCGAGGACCGTCATGAGTCTCGCGCCGAGGCCGCGCTAGCATCTCCTCGGCCGCCTTTTCGACCCTGGCGTAAGGCACAAGGGAGCAGTCGCGCCCGGAGTTCCCTGGCTCAGGATGAACGGAAATGAAGGGCACCCCGAAGGGTTGAAAACGTATGAAGGAATTTTGATCGGCGGGATCGGAATCCATGCGGTCCCAGCTCACAAGAACGCAGGGGCAGCCCGCGGCGCATGCGAGGTGGAGCGGGCCCGAGTCGTTCCCGACGAAGAGCCTGGCCCGTCGAAGTAGGGCGCCCACCTGCGCTGCCGTGAGTTTGCCCGCCAGGTTGTGGAAACCGTCGGACGTGCCCGGAAATCGCGAACGGTCGGCCGCGTCACCGACCACGACCACCTGTCCCTCGCGGCGCTCGCGGAAGCAACCCGCCAGCCTTAGAAACCGGTCGGCGGGCCAAATCTTGTGGGGAAGGGAGGCGCCGACCCCGAGGACGATCAGGGGGGGCTGCCCGCCGATGCCGGCCCGCTCAAGCAATATCCGAAGCTCGCTCTCTTCGTTTGGAAGACAGTGCGACTCGAGTGCGTCGGAGCGAACCGTGGCCCCAAGGGAGGAAAGAATGGCAAGGTTCGCCGTCACCTCGTGGATCGGCGTCGCCGGGTATGCGAGCGATGAGGTCAGCGAAGCCGATGACGGCTTTGGGACGTCGTCCGCGGCATACCCCACGCGCGAGGGCGCCCCGCTCAGATAGGCGAGGAGCCTCGCGTGCCTCGTGTCTCGCCCGGTCCTAGGTATCAGCGCCAGGTCGAAAGCTCGCCCAGGAGAAACCGTTGAGAGAAAACGAGTGGAGCGCAGGATCAGGCGCAGCGTCCCGAAGCGCCGCGGCCCTACCGACTCCGGCATGATTGCCACTGTGTCCACATGGGGGTTGGCGGCCGCCAACGATAGCTGGGTCCGGCCGGTGACCAGGGTGATGTGGGCCCTGGGCGCGGCGAGCCTTAGCTCCCTTAGGAAGGGCGTCACGAGGACAAAATCTCCCAGCCCGTCCATCTTCAGGACCAGGATGGAACGGGCCGAGGCCAATCCCCGGGGTGGGGCGCAGCGTCCGCGCCGATTGGCGGCGCGGCAGACCACGGCGAGCATCGTGGCGACGGAGTCCGCAAGCCAGTCCTTCACGGGTCGAACCGCGGGAAACAGTCGCTGCCGCCGATCCCTTGGGGTTCCAGGGACTACGGCATCCGGCGGCGGGTGTTGGTCATAGTTTTCCAAATGAGGCGATGCCGAACGCGAGGTGCTCGAGTCGGCCGGGCAAGGCGATGACGTCGAAATGCGGGTCGGCGTGGGTCTCCATCGCGACGAGGTACTTCTCCCAGGTCTCTATCTCCCTGTCGTCGACAGACCCGAAGTGAGAGAAGTCCCCGGTGTTTCGGAACCAAAGCAGCCGGCGGTAGCCGGCTTGGCTGAGCGCTGCGAACGCCGCCCGCGGGTCGTTCCCTGCCTTCAAGGCGAGCGCGGGGTGCCACTCGAAGATTACCGTCGGCTGGTCGCGCCGCAGCAATCTCGAGGCCCCGGTCAGGGCCTCGCCGTCAGAACCGTCGATGTCGACCTTAAGGAGATCGAAACGCGGCGCCGCCGGGAGTAGGAGGGAGTCGGCGGTTGTGGCGTCCACCTTTCCTGCGCCTGAGGCGGTAGCAGTCCCTGGATGCTGCCGCACAAGCGCGGCTATCCTCCCCGGCTCCCTGGACAGCATCGCCAAGTGGATCACGACGTTTGAAAAGCGCGCCGCATTGATCTCGAGCAATTCCGCAAACTCCGGGTCTCCCTCAACGCAGTGGATCGAGTCGATCGATGCGCCCGCCTGATCCTGAAGCAAGAGGACCGTGTTTCCAAGGGACGCGCCTATATCGATGACCACCAGCTTCCGTCCCGCATCGCGGCCCTGCTGGAGCGCGAGCTCGACTAGGGCTCTGTTGAATAGCGGGAACGTGGAAACGATGAAGGGGTAGGGGTTTCCGCCGTTCATCACGGCTGGAAATCCGTGGATACGGGTCTGGATCCTGCCATTGAAACCGTCGTAGGTTCGCCTCATCCGGTTTGCGACGGCGCTCAGGCGGAGCACGCGGAGCCGGTGGTCCCACTGGGGAAGCCACACGGAAATCCAGGAGACCAGGGCTTCGCGCATCAGTTCGGCGGGAGGGGTTCCCAGGCTATGATCGGCTCCACGAAGCCCCGCCGGTCGTCGTGCAGCGCCGTGGCCGGACTCTGACCGGGTGTGATTTCAAATTGGATCGCATCGTTCACTGTGCAGTGGTCGTGTCTCCTGGGTTCGTGGATGGCGATGGTCACGCTGTAGAACCCGGGCGCGAGCCAGGCGGGAAGGAGTGCCCTCATCCGGTGGCGCCCCTGCAGGATCGGCGACGTCCTCCGCGTGACGTCGGTGTTGGCTGTGGTCATCACGGCGACGCCGTCCTGGGTCGATATGCGGGCCGCGATCTGGGCGTTAACGAGGTCCCTCCTAAGGAAGAGGCCCGCCTCGAGCCACGCCGCGCTCCCCGCCGGATAGCTTTCCACCGACGCTCCGGCCGAGTCCGTGAGCGACACGCTCTCGAACCATGCGGCTCGTTCCAACTCCCCCTTGAACGATGGGGGGCACCTATAGTGCGATCGGCGGCCCATCTGCCCGGTATAATGCGACACGACGTCCCCGATCGGACCCTGGCACACCACGGTTCCGCCGGATAGAAGGACGCCCGTCTGGCACAACTCTCGGATCGCCGAAAGGTTATGGCTGACGAAGAGAACAGTGCGCCCGTTTGTTCGAGACACGCTCTCCATTTTTCCGATGCATTTCTTCTGGAAGGCGTGATCGCCGACAGAAAGCACCTCGTCGACGATTAGGATCTCGGGCTCAAGGTGCGCCGCGACCGCGAACGCGAGCCTAACGTACATGCCGCTCGAGTAGTGTTTTACCGGCGTGTCCAGAAACCGCTCCACCTCCGCGAACTCCACGATTTCGTCAAACTTCGAGCGAATCTCCTGCCGGGACATCCCTAGAATGGCGCCGTTAAGGAATACATTCTCCCTGCCGGTCAGTTCTGGGTGAAACCCGGTGCCGACCTCTAGGAGGCTGGCCACCCTTCCCCTGAGGTGCACGCGCCCGACAGTGGGCTCGGTGATGCGCGAAAGGATCTTCAGCAGCGTCGATTTACCGGCCCCGTTTCTTCCAATGATCCCCATTACCTCGCCTCGGTTGAGGGTAAAACTGACGTCGCGGATGGCCCAAAACTCCTCGGACGTTGGATCGCCGCCCCGATTCCAACCCCGCAGCAACTTCCGGGCGCCCTGCGCGAGCGAATCCCTGACGGTGTCGTGCCTTATTTCGTGCGCCAACACATAGCGCTTGCCCAAGCCTTCAACGGTAATCACGGGTTCAGACACGATTCACAGACTCGGCAAACGGCTGCTATTCTTCAAGTTCACACTTGCAGCCCGGCACATTCGGGCCGCCGCGTCTTGGATCACCCACGGAAAAGGCGCCTCCACCAGCGGTTGTCGGCGATTTGGGCGATGGCCTCGCTCCAGTCGACCATGCTTGAGTTTAGATCGTGATCGCCACGCTGACCGGCGGGCACGTCGCCCGCCTCTACCCGTCGGATGAGCTCCGGCAGCTTCGAGTAGAAATCGGACGAGCGGTAGGGAGGGTGGAGAGTCCACATCCCACTTCCGCTCCCTAGGAATTCGCGCCGGAATAGCCCCCGCTTGGCCATCGCGTCGGTGAAAAGGTGTTCGGGCAGGTCCTGGACGGGATTGCGCTCGACGAGAGCCTTGAACGCATTGCGCAGGGAGGGGGGGCGCCTCGCGCAGAGGCACCCGATCGCCTCCTTGAAACGCGCGCGGTCCATCAGAAAGATCCTGGTGCTCATGGTCCTAAATTTGAAGGCATAGGGTTCGTCCGGGTCCCTTTCGGCCGATTGGCTGAGCAGGGTGCCGTCCTGGGTCGGGGGACCCGGCAAGGGCGCCGAGAATAGCTCATCGGTGTGCGCCCCCATGTGTGCCAGGGCTTCGCCGAGCCAAGTCCGGCTTCCGCCGCCAAAAAGGATGTCTGAGTCCGCATGCAGGACGCACGGGTGCCTGGCCCGCTCCAGGCCAAAGAAATACGAATAGTAGGGGCCGCCGCGGAAGTCCTTGGCGGGAACCTCCCTTCCGTCGAAGAATTCGGCGGCGACCTTGGACATCGCGTCCGCGCCGTAGTCTACGGTCTCCACCCGCGCCCCCTCGATCGAATTCGCGAGTTGGAGGATCTTCTCCCTTCCCTCGGACCAGTTCGCGGAGAAGCGCCCCTTGCTTCTATGGAAATCAACGCAGATCAGGATCTCCGCGACTTGGGGCCTCCACGTCCTCGTCTGATGTTCCAGCAACAGGCATGCGTGGCGAAAATCTGAAGGGGAAAGGCTGATCTGGAGCGTGACGGGGCGTGGTGTCATTTGGGCGGCCGTGCCGCTACTGCGCGCAACTCATAAGCCTTGAGCCACTAACGGGATTCAAATGAAATTCGAAAGCGTCTTGACCGCCAGACCCAATTTCGGGTGCACTAACAGTCCGCCGCGGGTGTAGTATAACGGCTATCACGTGAGCTTCCCAAGCTTGAAATCGGGGTTCGATTCCCCGCACCCGCACCAATCTCCGAGCGCCAAGCAATTCTAGGCACTGTTGGTCCTAGACCGAGCTCGGAGTATTCTGCGCCCAAATTCAATTCCCGGCCGCTCGACGAGCCAATGGACCGCGACCGAGGCCGGCAACACAACCGCGACGGTGCAACCGAAAAGAATTCCGGCCTGCGCCAACGGGATGTGGTCGGAAAAGCCGGGTACGGACCGGAGGTAAAGTGCCAATGGGAACAGGGCGAATAGGTGGAGCAGGTAGAGGGAGTATGAGCAGTCGGCGAGAAAGGCGCCCAATCGAGAGTCCAATGCTCTGTCGAGCGCCCTCGCCGGCAGGGCCGACCACCCGAGCGCGCTTTCGACGTGCCTCCTGTGCGCGAGGACCAGGAAGGCAAACGTGACGATTGGCAGCGTAAGCGAGTGGCTGAAGAAGCTCAGGAAAAGTGCCATCCCCGCGGAGAGGGCCGCCGACGCGTCGTTGTTCTGGTTTCTACGCGCCACCGAGTCGGCAATGAGTATACCGGATGCGAACCAATTTAGCTTGAGCGGCAGGAAAGTCGGTTGCGGGAACACGCCTAGCACGCCCTGGCCCCCGACATACTGGCCCCAGAGCTGGTGGGCCAGGACCACCGCTGCTGTTGTCGCAGCCCCTGCCGCGACATTCCCGAAACGTCTGAGACCAAGCATCAGGAACGGGAACACGGCGTAGAACTGCATTTCCAGGCCGATGCTCCAATCAGGGATGGCGGCGACCGACTCTGCATAGCGGGGAGACAATCCGAATAGAAAGCTAAGGTGCATTAGCGCGCTCGCCCATGAGAATGCAAAGCGCGACTCTCCTGAAGCCGCTACCTGAGCAACCGGTGCAGGGAGGCTCTCGGGATAAAACACGCCGCGCATCGAGGCATAGGACGCGCTCAGCGCCAATGCGGCGGCGAGAATCACATAATACCCGGGGGCTATCCTCATGAACCGGCGAAGGTAGAACCGGAACCACGTCCGCGGCGATTCCCACGGCTCCCTCGCCGCCCGCTCCTGAAAGTGTATGGCCATGAGAAAGCCGGAGATGATCATGAAGACATCGACAGCCAAGGCCGGGTTGCTCACCTGCAAGAGCGAGGCGTTCATCACATTCAGTGAGTGCCCGGCAATTACCCAGAGGGAAAGGACCCCCCGCAGCCCGTTGATGAATCCCCAGGGATTGGACTCCTGACGCATTCCCCATTCATGCCGTTGGGTCCGGGCAAAACAAATCTAATCCCTGCGATCTAGCCGATGGGTTCAGGTTGAAAGGCGTCCGGACGAGGAGCGGAAGGCCGAGTCCTCCGCCGTGGGTCACCGTGGGCCTTGGCGATTGAGCCGGCGATGCCCGACCCAGGGGGCGAGCCGGGAGTTGTGAATAAGGTTACTCGATTCACCGTTGAGTAACGCGTATGGATGGACATGTCTAAGGCATGTCGCGATTCCATTTTGACGCCGCGCTAGCCGCCGCCTTCCAGGCCACCGACGTCCTCGGATGGCTCTTCACCCTTGGCCTCGCGGGATCCGTTTGGCAGGGCATCAAGCACGCACAGCGCGCCTACCGCGCCCAAGACAAGCAGGACAAGCTCGAGGAGGCCGCCTGGGCCATCGGCATCCCCGCGATCTCCGCCGGCGTCTACTGGTTCTCGATCCGGATCGGGATCGTGAACCCCGTGTGGACACTCGGAAACCTCCCGGCCTGGTAGCCGACACCTTCCCATGAGAGCCGATCCTGAGGAGGCGCCCCTGCCGTACACCCCGAGCAACACAGGACGGAGGGCTAGGGTGGGGTACCTGGGCCTTGAAGGCGTGGGGTTTAACGACCTCTGGCCCGTCTTCGTGGGGCTGATTCTCAGCATAGCCGCAGCCCTCCGGTTCTTTGTCGCCGAGGCCGGAAGCGGGGTGCACTGGGTGCCTAGGACCCTCGTGGCGCTCCTTCCGTTCACCCTTGGCTTTGGCTACCTGCGGCTCCTCGTGATGGGCAGGCCCCCCCATTTTCGCGGGGACCTGCTGGCGACGGCTCTCTCGCTCCGGGTTGATTTTTCCGATCCGCCGGTCCGCTGTCTCCCCCTTCTTCCCCGCATCAGTCCCTCCGGTGGCGCCTTTCTTGGGCCCTCGAGGGCGGCGCAAAGGCTCCATCCACTTCGTGCGCTGGGACGCTCGCCGCTCTAGGTCCGCCATGGCACGTCCCTTTCCAGACGGGTGGTTCGAGCGCGACATGCTCTGGTGGGGAGACTCCCTAGCCTCCGGGACCTGCCTGTCGAGGGGCGCCCGGGTCGAGGTGCCGGATCTAAGGAGTGCCGACAGCCGGACCTTGGTCGACTTGAGGCGCCATAACGCGCACCTCCTGGCCTTGGTCTCCGCAGGCTCCGCTCTCCAGGTTCAGTGGACCGTTGAGGACGATTACGCCCAGGCCTTGGGGGCGTACGCCGGGCGGAGCGGCGAGGGGTTGCCCTGGTGCCGCCGCGCGCGCGAGGTGAGAAGGGCCTACTACGGGCGCCGGATAGAGGAAGGATCGCTGCGGCGCGAGCGCGTCCACGTCTATGTCGGCAGGCGCTGCGAGGGGCTTTCCGAGCGCGACCTCCGCTCGCTCGAGGCCTGCGACTCGTTCCTCGCACAGGCGTCCGGGGCTCTGGACGCCCAGCTCCGCGTGCTCTCCATGGTGCATCCCCTCGGGCGCTGGATCTCGATGGGGACCCCCGAGCACGCCCTCCACTTGAGGAAGTTCCTTAACCCGAGCCTCTCCCATGTGTTCTCAGCGGGACCGGACGCCGCCCTCAGCGGCTTCGACGAAAACCGCTCCATCCGGGCAAACTGCATGAGGAGCGGCCTGGAGGCATTCTCGGCGGGAGCGGGCGGCCGCGGGGTGCTCCTGCATTTCGACGGGAATTTCCACGCGCTCTTTGTCATGAGGGAATTGCCGCGCGGGACCAGGCCCGGGATGCTTCTCCCCGTGCTGGACGCCGTTGCCTCGTGCGCGTGCGTCACCCTCTCGGTCCGCCCGCTGCCGGTCGCCGCGGAGATCGACCGCCTCCGGAGGGAGATCGACGAGCTGAGCGCATTCCTCGCCGACCGGAAGGCAGCGGGCGTCGAGAACGACATCCGACTACGGCACACGCGCATCGAGTCGCTCCTCTCCTCGGTCACGATCCCGTTCCACCTGCTCTTCACGGTGCGGGTGTGGAGCCCCACGCAGGACGGGATCGCGGCCAAGGCGCTTGCCATGCGCTCGGCGCTCCAGGGGATCGACGGGGCCGAGTTCATGGAGGTGAACAACCCGGCGCAGGCGCGTCACCTCTTCTACGAGACGATCCCGGGGAACCTCGGGGGCACCTACCGCGGATGGGACATCTATGCCGAGAACCACAACCTCGCCGACTTGCTGCCGATCTCCTCGACCTTCACGGGGCACCTGGACGAGGCGCAGGCCCTCTACGACAGCCCCGGCGGAAGCCTCGTGGGCGTGCGCCTGGTGACGGCAGGCGGCACGCCCCAGCACTCGGTCGTCGTCGGCGTGAACGGCTCGGGCAAGTCCGCCTTCCTCGTGGACCTCATGAGCCAGACGGACTGCGACTGGGCCTACCGCTTCTACCAGGAGGAGGGCATGTCGCTCGCGACCCAGGCCGCGCTCTGCGGCATGAGGAGCCTCGTGCTGCGCGAGTCCGGAGACGTGACGCTCAACCCCTTCGACACCCTCGGGCTCCCGCTCACCTCGTCGGCGCTCGCCCGTGTCGTCCGCACGTGCATGAAATTGGTCGGCCTCTCCCGCGACGAGGACCGCAACCGCAGGCGGGAGGGGCTGATTGGCGAGTACGTCCGCAGCTGCTACGAGGACCTGGCAGAGGACTGGAGGAACGCGGACGCGGACCGTTGGGCGCTCACTTCCCGGCGTGCGCTCGCCGTGGAGAAATTGCGAAGGCCCGGCGACGACTTCGTGGACGGCTGCCTGGCCCTCCGGGAGCTCGAGATACTCGACCCCGCCTCCGCGCAGGAAAGGCTCGCTGCTGCGGCGGAGGACGAGATGGCCCGCTTCGCCTCGGACCCCAAGGGCAGGCGTTCGGTCGAAGCCCTGGCCTTTGCTGAGCTCGGCGCCGATCAGCACCCCCGCCTCGAGGGGCTCGTCGCGCTCATGAGGCATGGGCGCCTTCCCCACCACCGGAGCGCGGCCGTGGCCGCCGAGCTCGACTTCCTCTCCTCCGAGCTCGGAAAAGGGCTCCGGTCGGGGGGCGTCGTCGGGTCCTTCATCGACGGGCCGACCAACCTGGACCTCCGGGGTCGGGGGCTTCACCTCGACACGAGCCACCTGCCCGAGGGGACGCTCAAGGACCTGGCCGGCTACGTGGTCTTCGACCACGTGCGCCAGCACATCCTCTCGCTCCCCAGGGCGGCCTCTAAGGTGATGCTCCTGGACGAGCTCCGCCGCATCCTCCTGATCCCGGGTGCCACCGAGTTTGTGAAGGAGCTCCTTGCGCAGATGCGCAAGTACCGGTGCGCGTTCATCGGGGCCTTCCAGGAGCCCTCCCAAATCGACGACATCGACCCGGCGCTCACGGACCTGCTGCTCGGCCAGTGCAAGCAGCTCTTCCTTATGCGCCAGAACA
>CAISPT010000052.1 GCA_903887455.1 uncultured Opitutaceae bacterium
GCGTAGCCCACCATGGTCCCGGTCGCCAGGATCACCTTGCACATGCAGTCGATGTGGTACTGCGTGATTAGGTCCTCCAGGTGGTAGATCGCGCGCAGCGGGAGGATCAGAGTCAGCACCATCCCGAAGCCCGAGAAGATGGCGCCCGCAACGAAGTACGGGGGGAAGATCGTCGTGTGCCAGCCCGGAAGGAGCGACACCGCGAAGTCAAAGGAGACGATCGTGTGCACCGAGAGGACGAGCGGGGTCGAGATGCCGGCCAGGATCAGGTAGGCCATCTCGTAGTTGCTCCAGTGCCGGCTGGAGCCCCGCCAGCCCATCGCGAAAAAGCCGTAGATCCGGGCCTTTAGGGTCTTCCCGACCGCGTTAAAGCGGTCGCGCATGGTCGCCAAGTCCGGGATCATGCCGACGTACCAGAAGAGGACGGAGACCGTGCCGTAGGTCGACACCGCGAACACATCCCATTCGAGCGGTGAGCGGTAGTTCTGCCAGATATAGTTCGAGTTCGGGAGCGGGAAGAGGAACCAGGCGTACCAGACGCGGCCGACGTGGAAGACCGGGAAGATGCCGGCGCAGACGACGGCAAAGATCGTCATGGCCTCGGCCGAGCGGTTGATCGAGGTCCTCCACTTCTGGCGGAGGAGGCACAGGATTGCCGAAATGAGCGTCCCGGCGTGGCCGATACCGATCCAGAAGACGAAGTTAACAATGTCCCAGGCCCAGTTGACCGGGTTCCGGTGGCCCCAGACGCCGACGCCGGTCGCCACAAGGTAGATGATGCCGATGACGGTGAAGCTCGCGACCACGCAGGCGACCGCGAAGCACCACCACCACCACACGGGCGTCTTGTCCTCGGCGATCCCGCAGATCTTCTCCGTGATCCAGGAGAAGCTCCGGTGGCTGCCCACCATGGGCGGCCGCGGCTTCACCGCGGGCTGGATCTCTTTCAAGATCGCGGGTGAGTCGGCTGTGTGTTCTGCAGAGTGCGACATGGTCAGGACTTTGCGGGATGGTTCTTGTTCCAGTTCTCCACCCTGCTAAGCGGCAGCTCGGTGTAGTCCGGCATCTTCGGGTTCGGATTGCGGATCCGCGCGAGGTATGTCGTGCGGGGACGAATGTTCAGGTAGCCGAGGAGCGAGTAGTCCTGCTCGCGGGCCTTGGCCTGCGAGACGGCGCTGTTCGGGTCGAGGAGATTCCCGAACACGATCGACTCCACCGGGCAGGCCTGCTGGCAGGCCGTCCGGATGGTGCCGTCCGGGACCACGACGTCCTCGGGGTGGCCCTCCTGGGCGCGCTTCACCTTCCACTCGATCTTCCCGCGCTCGATCCTCTGGACGCAGTAGGTGCACTTCTCCATGACGCCGCGCATGCGGATCGTCACCTCGGGGTTCTTCACCATCTGCACAAGCTCCGGCATGCCCTGGGGCCCCAGCGGTCCCATGTACAGGCTGTCGAGCTGCCTCATGTTCCAGTCGAAGAAATTGAAGCGCCTCACCTTGTAGGGGCAATTGTTCGCGCAGTACCGGGTACCGATGCACCGGTTATACGCCATCACGTTCAGACCCTCGGTGTCGTGCACCGTGGCGTTCACAGGGCACACGGTCTCGCACGGGGCCAGTTCACACTGCATGCAGGCAATCGGCTGGACGGAGATCTGCGGGTCCTCCGGGATCTCCATGTTGCCCTCGCCGCCGAAGGCGCCGGCATCGGCCTTGCCGTCCGAGTAGTACCGGTCGAGCCGGATCCAGTGCATGATGCGGCCGCGGAGCACCTGCTCCTTGCCGACGATCGGGACGTTGTTCTCGGCCTGGCAGGCGACGACGCAGGCGTTGCACCCGATGCAGGTATTGAGGTCGATCGACATCCCCCACTGGTGGACGCCGTCAAAGCTCGGGGTCTTGTAGAGCGAGTTGCCCCTCGGGATCTGGCTCGCCTTGTCGGCGGGCGACATCTTGTCGAAGGTCGGGTCGATCACGACCCGCGGGCTCTCGGCCTCGAGGCCCACTTCCTTTGCGAAGGCCGGGTTCTCCTGGTATTCCCCGAGGTTGCCCTCGCGGACCAGGTCGCGGCCCTCCATGGACCAGTGCCACTGCGAGTCCGCCAGGTACATCTTGCCGCCGGTGAGGGCGATCTTGACCCCCGTGGCGATGTGGAGATGGGAGGATTCGCGCGCGGCGTAGGCGTTAAAGCCCGTCCCCTCGCCCACCCGGCCCGTCTTCGTCCGGCCGTAGCCCAAGGGGACAATGACCGTGTAGTTGGAGAGTCCCGGCTGGATGTGGGCCGGCCCCACGATCTTCCTGCCGCCAATCGTCAGTTCCACCAGGTGCGCGTTCTCGCGGCCCTTGTCGAACTCGGCCAGGTCCTTCCTCGCGATGGGCTTAAGCCCCACCGCCGGGGAGTCGATACCGAGCTCCTTGGCAAGCCGGGGGCTGATCAGGATCGCATTGTCCCAGCTGATCTTCGTGATCGGGTCCGGGCACTCCTGGAGCCAGCCGTTGTTCACGAACCGTCCGTCGTCGACGCGGGCGTCGGCGACAAAGCGAACCTCAAGAGCGTCGAGCGCCACCGCCGGGGCCGCCGGGGCGTCCTGGAGGAACTTGGCGACCGCCGCCGCGTTGTAGCGGACGCGGACCGGCGTGAAGGTGGTCTTCTGGACCACCCCGTTCACCGTGAACTCGAGGACGCCGTCGTGCAGGAACTTGTTGAAGACCTTCTCCGCGTTGGCGCCGGTGCCCGCCGTGATGGTGTCGTACACCAGCTTGTGCGGGTCGGAGGACGGAAGGAGCGCGAGCGAAGCCAGGACCTCGTTCTGGGTCAGGCCGCCAAAAAGCGGCAGGATCATCGGCTGGACCGGGACCACGGTGCCGTCGGCCGTCCGGGCGTCGCCCCACGATTCCAAGTAGTGGGCGGCCGCGATGTGGACCTGGGCGAGCGCCGAGGTTTCGTCGCTATAGTAGCCGTGCCGGATAACCTGCGGGACGGACTTTTGGAGGGAGGCCCAGTCGAGCTCCGCCGGGGCATTGTAGACCGGATTTCCCCCGAGGACGACGAGCGTCTTCACGGCGCCCTTGGCGATCACCTCGGCTAGCCCCTTGATCCCCACGGTGCGGGGACGGGTGTTGAAGATAAAGTCGACCGTGGCGCCGATGTTCCCGAGGAAGGCGTTGATCGCGTAGGCGACCGCATGCACGGCGTCCGGCAGGTGCGAGCCGGCAACGACGATCGTCTCGCCCTTGTTCTCAAGGAGGTCGGCGGCGCACTCGGCGATCCAGGCCGGGGGCATCGTGAGCCCCTCGGCAGCCTTGGCGTAAACCGAGTCGCCCGTCAGCTTCTGCGCGAGCGCGGAAACAAACGCGAGCATGTGGCTTGAGGCCAGCCGGTAGCGGTGGTCCGCCATGCTGCCCGTGAGCGTCAAGTTGCTCTCCGCCACGTAGAGGCGGTTCATCGAATCTTCCTTCTTCGTGACCCGGCGGCCCTTGGCGAAGTCGCGCGCGTAGGCCAGGCTCCCGGCCTCGGACTGGAGGAAGTCGGCGTCGATCGAGACGATCCGCTTCGCCTTCGCGAAGCGGTAGATCGGCTTCACGTTGGCGCCGAGGACCGCGCGGGCCACATCGGCCGGCGGCTCGTCCGTCACAGGCTCGTACTCGGCCCAGACCGCCCTCGGGAACTGCGAATGGAGGTTCCTGACCAGGCGTGCCCGGGTCGGGGACGACGAGGCGTCCGCCAGGAACGCGAGGCCCTCGCCCTGCGCGGCGCGGTGGGCGTTTCCGATCTCGGCAAGGAGCGCCTTCACGGCTTCCGCGTCGATCGCCTTCCCTCCCTGGGTGTGGGCGGTCGCCCGGTCCGGGTCGTAGAGGTCGAGGATCGAGGCCTGGGCCAAGAGCGTGCTCGCGCCGCCGTGCGGCGCGTAGGCCGGATTACCCTCTAGCTTCGTCGGGCGTCCCTGATGGGTCTCGGCGAGAAGCGGGATCGCCCAGCTCCGCATCGGCATCGCCGTCGCGTAGTAGACCGGGAGCCCGGGGACCGCGCCCTCGACCGACTTGCCGAACGGAAGAATGTGCTCCTCAGGCCGCCTGCAACCCGCCAGCCCCACCCCGCCCAGCGCGAAGGAGGCCGCCATGATCTTCATGAACTGCCTGCGGTCGACGCCCTCGATCGAGTCGGCGCCCTCCGGGAACTCGCGGGAAAGGGCCTGCTTGAAACCCGGCGTGTCCGCCAATTCGTCCAGGCTCCGCCAGTAGCGGGGACCGGTCAACGCCCGTTCGGAGGGAGCGGGATGTTCGATTTTGCGTTTCATCGATGGCAGCCGGAGCAGCTTTGCGGCGGTTTGATGTTCCAGTCGTGCACGAATTTGCGCGCGGCCTCGATGCCCTCTTTCTCGGCGATCGTCTTGCTGTCGAGGTTGTAGATGTCGCCCTTCTCGCGGACGTGGCTCGCCGGGTCGCGGTGGCAGTCGAGGCAGAAGCCCATGCTCATCGGCTTCTTCTGGGTGACGACCTCCATGTGGTTGATCTTGCCGTGGCACTCCACGCAGCTGATCCCGCGGTTAACGTGGATCGAGTGGTCGAAATAGACGTAGGTCGGCATCACGTGGACGTGCACCCACGGGACGGACTTGCCCGTCTGGTAGCTGTCCCGGATGACCGCCAAGGCCGGGCTCGCCGTCTTGATCTGGTTGTGGCAGTTCATGCACGTCTGGCTGGTCGGCACCGCCGCCCCCGCCGTGTCGATCGTGCTGTGGCAGTACCGGCAATCGAGGCCGAGCTCCCCGACATGCTTCGCATGGCTGTAGGGGACGGGCTGGATGGGCGCGTACCCGACCCGCGTGTACTTCGGGGTCATGTAGTACGTGATCCCGGCGGTCGCCACGCAGACGAGGACCACGAGGTACACCGCAAGCTGCAGCGGCAGCTTGTTAAAGGACTTGGGGAAGAGCTTGGCCATTGCGGCTAGGGCCTACGCCGTTCCCTCGCGCCGGGCGACAGCCAGGGGCTGCGGGCGGAGTTGGAAGGCGACGGACCGTCCGTCAGCCTTGTTGCGGGTTGCGGGAACGACAGCCTTGGCGACGGCCCCGGGCGCAATCGCACCCACGGCGGCAAGTCCGAGTACCCTGGCGAGGAAGCTTTTTCTCGATGGATCGTGGCTCACGGAACGTCTTTTAATGGCTGGAAATGCCTCCGAAAGAAGGGCTCCGGGTTTGGGTTGTAAACCTTAATTTCCAATCGCCCCGATTTTTATCCGGAAAAAAAGCTAAAGGCCCGCTTGACGGGCCCCTCCCCACCCCTAAACCCCGTCCCCCTAAACGAATAAGCCGTCCCTCATGGGGCGGGTAAAGTCGCAGCGGTGCGCGATATCCGGGTTGTGGGTCACCAGAACCACGGCTTGGCCGTTGTTCTTGGCGAGGCTGGTCAGCAGGTCGAACACGATGGCGGCGTTCTTCACGTCCAGGTTGCCCGTCGGCTCGTCAGCCAGGATGATGGTCGGCTGGTTTGCAAGGGCCCGCGCAATCGCAACCCGCTGCTGCTCGCCGCCCGAGAGGTGGGTCCCCAGACGGTGGCGCTTGTCGACCAGGCCCACGGAATCCAGGAGTTGGGTCGCCCGCTCCTCCATCTGGATGGGCGAGAGTTTTCCCAGTTTCCGCATGGGCATCATCACGTTCTCCATCGCTGTGAACTCGAGCATCAGGAAGTGGAACTGGAAGACGAAGCC
>CAISPT010000053.1 GCA_903887455.1 uncultured Opitutaceae bacterium
ACCCCGAGACCACCTATGCGGCTCTCGAGAAGTACGGCGTCGACCTGGTGGACCGCGCCCGCAAGGGAAAGCTCGACCCGGTGATCGGCCGCGACGAGGAGATCCGGCGGACGATCCGCATCCTTTCCAGGAAAACGAAGAACAACCCGGTCCTGATCGGCGAGCCCGGCGTCGGCAAGACCGCCATCGTGGAGGGGCTCGCGCAGCGGATCCTTCGCGGGGACGTGCCGGAGGGGCTCAAGGGAACGACGCTCTTCGCCCTCGACATGGGGGCCCTCGTGGCCGGGGCCAAGTACCGGGGCGAGTTCGAGGAGCGCCTGAAGGCGGTCCTAAATGAGATCAAGCAGGCCGAGGGCCGCATCATCCTCTTCATCGACGAGCTCCACCTGATTGTCGGCGCCGGGAAGGTCGATGGCGCGATGGACGCCGGCAACCTCCTCAAGCCCATGCTGGCCCGCGGCGAGCTCCACTGCATCGGGGCCACGACCCTCGACGAGTACCGCAAGCACATCGAGAAGGACGCCGCGCTCGAGCGCCGGTTCCAGCCGATCACGGTCGACCAGCCTTCCGTCGAGGACGCGATCTCGATCCTCAGGGGCCTAAAGGAGCGCTTCGAGCTCCACCACGGCGTCAGGATCCAGGACAACGCGCTCGTGAACGCGGTGGTGCTCTCAAACCGCTACATTTCCGACCGGTTCCTGCCGGACAAGGCCATCGACCTGATCGACGAGGCCTGCGCGATGATCCGCACCGAGATGGACTCGATGCCCCAGGAATTGGACGAGCTCACGCGCCGCGCGCTCAGGCTTGAGATCGAGGAGACCGCGCTCTCCAAGGAGAAGGACGACGCCAGCAAGCTCCGGCTTGCGGTGCTCCGCAAGGAGCTCTCCGAGGTGCGCGAGAAGGCGAAGGGCCTGCGGCTTCAGTGGGAGAAGGAGAAGGGGTCGATCGACCGGGTGCGCAAGCTCCGCGAGCAGATCGAGGCAACCCGGCTGGAGATGGAGAAGGCGGAGCGGGCCTATGACCTGAACAAGGTGGCGGAGCTTCGCCACGGGAAGATCCCGCAGCTTGAGGCCGAGCTCAAGGCCCTGGAGAAGTCGGGCAAGGCGACCACCCTCTTCAAGGAGGAGGTCTCCGGCGAGGAGATCGCCGAGATCGTGGCCAAGTGGACGGGCATCCCGCTCACCCGGCTGGTCGAGGGCGAGAAGGACAAGCTCCTCAGGATGGAGGGGACACTCCACAAGCGGGTGATCGGGCAGGACGAGGCCGTGACGCTCGTCACCGAGGCGATATTGAGGGCCAGGAGCGGGATCAAGGATCCCCGGCGCCCGGCCGGAAGCTTCCTGTTCCTGGGACCCACCGGGGTCGGAAAGACGGAGCTCGCCAAGGCCCTGGCCGAGACGCTCTTCGACTCGGAATCGGCCATCGTCCGGATCGACATGTCCGAATACATGGAGAAGCACGCCGTCTCCCGCATGATTGGCGCCCCCCCGGGCTACATCGGCTACGACGAGGGCGGGCAATTGACCGAGGCCGTCCGGCGCAAGCCCTACGCGGTGGTGCTCTTTGACGAGATCGAGAAGGCCCACCCGGACGTCTTCAACGTCCTCCTTCAGGTCCTGGACGACGGCCGGATCACCGATTCCCAGGGCCGGACCGTCGACTTCAAGAACACCATCGTCATCATGACCTCCAACATCGGGTCGCGCTTCCTCCTGGACGGCGTCACCGGGGACACGATCCCCGAGGGCGTCAGGGAGAGCGTGATGGCCGAGCTTCGCACCTCCTTCCGTCCGGAGTTCCTGAACCGGATCGACGAGACCATCCTCTTCAAGCCGCTCACCCTGGAGGAGATCGGCTCCATCGTGGACCAGCTCCTCGTGGACCTGAACAAGCGACTGGCGGAGCGGAGGGTGACGGTCGCCTTGGACAAGAAGGCCCGGGAGTGGGCAGCGGAGAAGGGCTACGACCCGGT
>CAISPT010000054.1 GCA_903887455.1 uncultured Opitutaceae bacterium
CTCCGCAACACGATCGCGCTCAAGCTCGGCTACGCCTCCTGGGACGACTACCGGATCGAGCCGAAGATGGCGAAGAACGGGGCCACGGCGACCAGGTTCATCGAGGACCTTGTAAAGGGCATCCAGCCCAAGTTCGACGCCGAGGTCGCCGAGATGCGGGCGCTCAAGGTGAAGGAGACCGGCGACCCGAACGCCCAGATCGACTACACGGACTGGCGCTACTACCAGAACCAGCTGGTCCTGCAGAAGTACACGATCGATACCGAGGCGCTCCGGGTCTACTTCCCGTACGAGAAGGTCCTGAACGGCATGTTCTCGATCTACCAGTCGATCTTCGGGCTGAAGTTTGAGCAGTTGGAGGCGCCCCACGCCTGGGCCGACGGCGTCCAGCTCTGGGCCGTCACCGACGCGAAGACGGGGGAGCCCATGGGCCTCTTCTACCTGGACATGTTCCCGCGCGAGGGGAAGTACAACCACTTCGCCCAGGCCTCGATCCAGCCGGGCCGCCTGCTCCCTAGCGGGGTCTACCTGAGGCCGACCGTCGGCCTCATGTGCAACTTCCCGAGGCCGGCGAACGGCGCCCCCTCGCTCCTCGCCCAGGAGGAGGTGCGGACGCTCTTCCACGAGTTCGGTCATGCGATGCATTCGATCACGACGCGCGCCAACCGCGCGTACTTCTCGGGGACGTCCGTCCCCAGGGACTTCGTCGAGGCCCCGTCCCAGATGCTCGAGAACTGGACATTCGACAAGGCCGTGCTCGACACCTTCGCGGCCGACTACCGGGACCCGACGAAGAAGATCCCCACTGCGACCCTTGATCGACTAAAGGAGGTGCGCATCGCGACGATCGGCGTCTTCTACCGGCGGCAGTTCGGCGTCGGCCTCCTGGACCTCAGGCTCCACGGCCCCCGCGCCCCCGGGGCGCCTGTCGACTGCCAGGCCGAGGCCAACAGGGCGTTCGGGGAGTGCTCCTTCGCGGTTCCGGCCGACACGGCAATGGTGGCCTACATCGGTCACCTCTGCAGCGGCTACGACGCCGGCTACTACGGCTATGCCTGGGCGGACTCGATCGCCGCGGACATGGCGACCGTGTTCGAGAACTCGCCGGGCGGGTTCCTGGACAAGGACGTTGGCATGCGCCTGCGAAACGAGATCTATGCGCAGGGCAACGCCCGCGACATCGACACCTCGATCGAGGCCTTCCTCGGAAGGCCCCGCTCGCTTGCCCCCTTCCTTAAGAGGCTCGGCATCGAGCAGCCGAAGGCGCCCTAGCTAGCGCGAGAGCTCGAAGGATTTTCCCGGGCCGGGAAAGCCGCTATTTCCCGGCTCGGGTCTTCCCCGCGTGGGCCCGCATGAGACCGTGGATGCTCAGCTTCTTCATGCCGAGCATGGCCTTCATGGCCCGGTCGGCCTTGGCCCGGTCCGGGTCCCCGAGCAGGTCGCCAAGGATCTCGGGCACCACCTGCCATGAGACCCCGAACTTGTCCCTCACCCATCCGCACTGGACGACCTTTCCCCCGGCGGAGAGCCGCCTCCAGTAGTAGTCGACCTCCTTCTGCGTCGCGCAGGTGATGAAGAGCGAGATTGCCGGGTTGATCTTCAGCGCCGGGCCGCCGTTGAAGGCGATGTACTCGAGCCCCTCGATCCTGAACCGGGTGGACATGGGGCTCGTCGAGAGGATCTTCGAGTTCTCGAAGATCGATGTATAGAATGTCGCAGCCTCAAAGGCCTTGTCTTTGAACCAGAGGAAGGGGGTGATGCGTTGCATGGGGTTTGGGCGAGGATGA
>CAISPT010000055.1 GCA_903887455.1 uncultured Opitutaceae bacterium
CAACGCCGCCTACACCGTCTCCAAGGTGATCGGCAAGGCGGTCCGCGAGGGCAAGCCCAGCTACTACATCAACGACGGCGTCTACCACTCCTACTCCGGCGTCATTTTCGACCACTGCAAGTACCCCGTAAAGGCGTTCAAGAAGGGCGCGACAAAGCTCAGCGCTGTCTACGGGCCGACCTGCGACGCCCTCGACGTCGTGTCGATGGCCGAGAACCTCCCGGAGCTCGACAGGGACGACCTGGTCTACAGCGAGAACATAGGCGCGTACAGCCACGCCTCCTCGACCTACTTCAATGGGTTCCCCCCTGCCACCGTCGTCCACGTGAACCAGGAGGAGTGATGGGGGCCCGCACCGCAGAGCCCGGTGCACGCCTGGGACGCATGGCGGCGGCCCTCGCCGCCGCTGCGCTCGCGCTCTCGCCCCTTGCCTCCCGCGCCGACGGGGCGCTGAAGTTCCAGCAGATCACCTTCGCGGAGATCGCGGACCGCACCGTGGGTGACGCGCCGTTCGCCCTCTCGGCGAAGGCCTCCTCGGGGCTCCCGGTCTCTTTCCTGGTCGTCGACGGCCCCGCGGTCCTCGACGGAAAGAACCTTCGGCTCACCAACACCCCCGGGCTCGTGTTCGTCCGCGCCACGCAGGCCGGCGACTCCGTGTTCGCTCCGGCCAAGCCCGAGGTCCGGGCCTTCGGCGTGAAGCAAAAGCCCTTGGCACCGTCCTTCGTGTCCCAGCCGGGCGCGATCCACGCCGAACTGGGTTCGATCGTCGTCCTCTCCTCCTCGGTCCTCGGCTATCCGGCCCCTGGCCTGCAGTGGCGCAAGGACTCGGTTCCGCTCGCGGGCGCGACCGAGCGGACGCTCACCCTTCCCTCCGTCTCGCTCTCCGATGCCGGAACCTACGACGTCGTGGCGACCAACCCCTCCGGCACCGTCGCGAGCGCGCGGGCGCTTGTGCAGGTGACCAAGCGCAGGCAGTCCATCGTCTTCCCGGGGCCGGGCTCGGCCGTGGCCGGCCAGGGCGTGGTCCTGAGCGCCAGCGCCACCTCGGGGTTGCCGGTGCGTCTCTCCGTGATCTCGGGCTCCGCGAGCCTGAGCGGGACGGCGCTTGTCGCGCAGCCAGGAATGGTGTCCGTGCAGGCGGCCCAGGAGGGCGACTCGGACTACGAGGCGGCCCAGCCGGTCACCCAAACCTTTATGGTGAGCGCGAGCCCTTCGGGCCAGCGCCTACCCTGACGGTCAAGGCTTCGCGGGAACGGCGACGGATCCCGGCAGTCCGGCGACCTGGTTCACCGAGGAGCGGAGCGCGAAGGCGCGCTCGGCAAACGGGCTCGTGGCGTCGATCTGCATCACCTGCTCGGCGTACTTCTGCACGTCGGGGAGCCGGCCGGCCGCAAGCGCAAGGCCGGCCAGATGGAAGCCCGCCTCGCAGCGCACCTGGTTAAGGAGCGTGGTGTCGTTCAGCAGGGCCTTCAGGTTGGTCTCGGCGTCGGCCGTCTTGCCGGCAAGGTACAGGGACATTGCCAGGCCCAGCTTAGCCCGGGCCTTCACCGGGCCATCCGGAAGGTCGGAAACGGCCGACGTGTAGGCCGTGATGGCGTCGGCAAACTTGCCGCCCGAATAGGCGTTGTCGGCGATCGTGACCTCGGCCGCGCCCGCCAACGGGTGCCCCGGGTGGTTCGCGACAAAGGTCCGGTAGGAATCCATGGTCACACACAGCGCAAACTCGTTCTGTATCCCATTTTCCTTCTGTACGTTAAGATACTCCCAGCCGCCCTTGGCAAGGATGCCGAGCGCGACCACTCCGCACGTGATGTAGACGAAGCTGCCGTAGCGCTTCCAGGCCTCCCTCAGCGTCTCCTCGTGATTGGGGGCGGAAGGGGCGGGCTTGGTGTCTGTGGGCGTGGCGGGCGTCGTCATTGGCGGTGGGTTATTCCTGTGGGAAACGACAACACAAACAAAACGGCCCGCCCCTGTAAACCCGGAAACGCCCGGCCTAGACCGGGACCACGTTGCCCTTGTATTTCTGGATCGGGCGGACCCCGACCGGCTTGGTCTTCAGGGCGCGGATGCCCTCGACCGCGGCCCTGGCGGCCATGATGGTCGTCATGATGCACACGCTGTGGGCGTAAACGGCGGCCCGGATCGCGTTTTCGTCGCGCCGGGGAATCAGCCCGCCCGGGGTGTTGATGACCAGCTGGATCTGGCCGTTCTTGATCATGTCGACGGCCGTCGGGCGGCCCTCGCTGATCTTGGCGATCCGCTTCACGCTCACCCCGCCCTCGGCGAGAGTCTTGGCTGTCCCGCTGGTCGAGTAGATCGTGAAGCCCATGGCCTCGAGCGCGAGGCCGAGCACCACGGCGTGGACCTTGTCGGCGTCCTTGACGCTAAGGAACACGTTGCCCTCGGTCGGGAGCCCTGGCTTCGCAGCGGCCTGGGCCTTCGCAAAGGCGATCCCCAAGTCCTCGTCGAGACCCATGACCTCGCCGGTGGAGCGCATCTCGGGCCCTAGGGCGATCGTTGCGCCAGGGAACCGGACGAAGGGGAAGACGGCTTCCTTGACGCACCAGTGCTTGGGGGCCACCTCGCGGGTGAACCCCAGGTCTTTGAGCTTTGCCCCCGCCATCACACGGGCTGCGAGCTTGGCGAGCGGAACCCCGATGGCCTTCGCCACGAACGGGACCGTGCGGGAGGCCCGCGGGTTCACCTCGAGGACATAAAGCTGCCCGTCCTTTATCGCAAACTGGATGTTCATCAGGCCGACGACCTTGAGCTCGCGGGCCAGGGCGTGGGTGGCCGTCCTCACGCGGGCGAGCATCTCCTTCGGGAGGGTGTGCGGCGGCATCACCATCGCCGCGTCGCCCGAATGGACCCCGGCGAACTCGATGTGCTCGAGCATCCCGCCGATCACGCTGGTCTCACCGTCCGAGATGCAGTCGACGTCCAGCTCGATCGCGTCCTCGAGGAACTTGTCGATCAGCACGGGCTTGCCCGGCATGACGTCGAAGACCTGCCTGACGACGTTGCGCAGGTCCTCGGCGCTGTAGACGATGAACATGCCCCGGCCGCCGAGGACGAACGAGGGCCTAAGGAGCACCGGGTAGCCGACCTCGAGCGCGAAGCTCTCGGCCTCGCCCTCGGAGAGCGCCGTCCGGTTGGCCGGCTGAAGGAGGTCGAGCTTGCGCAACACCGCTGCGAAGAGTTTGCGGTCCTCGGCCACCTCGATCGACTCCGGGGAGGTGCCGATGATGTTCACGCCGTTGGCCTTGAGCGCCGTGGCCAGGTTCAGCGGGGTCTGGCCGCCGAACTGCACGATCGCGCCCTCGCACTTCTCCTGCTGGTAGACCTCGAGCACGTCCTCCAGGGTCAGTGGCTCGAAGTAGAGGCGGTCGCTCGTGTCATAGTCGGTCGAGACCGTCTCGGGGTTCGAGTTCACCATGACCGTCTCGAACCCGGCCTCGCGCAGGGCGAAGCTCGCGTGCACGCAGCAGTAGTCGAACTCGATGCCCTGGCCGATGCGGTTGGGCCCGCCGCCGAGGATCATGATCTTCCTCTTTGCCGAGGGGATCACCTCGTTCTCGTCCCCGTAGCTCGAGTAGTAGTAGGGCGTGAAGGCCTCGAATTCGGCAGCGCAGGTGTCGACGAGCCTGAAGGTGGTCTGTATGCCCCTGGCCTTGCGGTCGGCCCTCACGGTGTTCAGGTCGCTCCTTAGAAGGTGGGCGAGCTGGGCGTCGGAGAAGCCGTACTGCTTGGCGCGCCGCAGGAGCGCCGTGTCGACCGTGGCGAGCGACTGCCCGGCTAGCGCGTCCTCCATCTGGTGGATCTCGAGGAGCTGATGGAGGAACCAGCGGTCGATCTTCGTCAGATCGAAGATCTGGTCCACCGAGTAGCCGGCTTTGAAGGCGTAGCGGATGAAAAAGATGCGCTCCGCGTTCGGCGTGCCGAGCTTCGTCTTGATCGTCGCGTCGTCGGGCTTCTCGTCGCCGCCGAGCTTGCCGCCGCCGCCGAAGCCGCGGGCCCCGATCTCAAGCGAGCGTAGGGCCTTCTGGATCGACTCCTTGAAGGTGCGGCCGATCGCCATCGCCTCCCCGACGGACTTCATGGACGAGGTGAGCGTCGGGTCGGCGTCGGGGAACTTCTCGAAGGTGAACCGCGGGATCTTCGTCACCACGTAGTCGATCGTGGGCTCAAAGCTCGCGGGGGTGAGCCGCGTGATGTCATTGCGCAGCTCGTCGAGCGAGTAGCCGACTGCCAGCTTCGCGGCGATCTTCGCGATGGGGAAGCCGGTGGCCTTGGAGGCGAGCGCCGACGAGCGCGAGACGCGCGGGTTCATCTCGATCACGATCTGGCGGCCCGTGTCGGGGCAGACCGAGAACTGGATATTCGAGCCGCCGGTCTCCACGCCAATCTCCCGGATGACGGCGAAGGAGGCGTCCCGCATCGCCTGGTACTCCTTGTCGGTGAGCGTCATCGCCGGGGCCACCGTGATCGAGTCCCCCGTGTGGACGCCCATCGGGTCGAAGTTCTCGATCGAGCAGATCACGACACACTGGTCCTTGTGGTCGCGCATGACCTCCATCTCATACTCCTTCCAGCCGAGCAGGCTTTCCTCGACAAGGACCTCGTGGACCGGGGAGATGTCGAGCCCGTTGGAGACGATGCGCTCGAACTCCTCGCGGTTGTAGGCGATGCCGCCTCCCTGGCCCCCGAGGGTGAAGCTCGGGCGGATGATCAAGGGGAAGGCTCCGATCTCCTCCGAGGCCAGTCGCGCCTCCTCCGACGTCCGGACCGTGCGCGATTTGGCGACATCCAGCCCGATCTTCACCATGGCCTGCTTGAAGAGCTCGCGGTCCTCTCCCTTGGAGATCGCCTCGGGCTTCGCTCCGATCATCTCGACCCCGTATTTCTCGAGGATCCCCCGCTTGTGGAGCTCCATCGAGAGGTTGAGCGCGGTCTGGCCCCCGAGGGTGGGCAGGAGCGCCGAGGGCCGCTCCGCCGCAATCACCTTCTCGAGGATATCGATCGTCAGGGGCTCGATGTAGGTGACGTCGGCGAACTCCGGGTCCGTCATGATCGTCGCCGGGTTTGAGTTCACCAGAATAACCCGGAAGCCCTCTTCCTTCAACGCTTTGCAAGCCTGCGTGCCCGAGTAGTCAAACTCACATGCCTGGCCGATCACGATGGGGCCGGCGCCGATGATCAGGATGGACTTGAGGTCGGTGCGTTTGGGCATTTTCGGGGCGCGTGGATTCCTCCGACAGTTGCGGTCGCCCAAACCCGCCGCAAGGGAAATTGGGGCCTATCCGATCCTGGAAATATCGACCCCGAGGACCTTGGCGGCGACCGCCTTGTCGCCCCGGCAGGCGTGGAGCACCCGGTCGATGTACTGCTTTTCCTGGCCGGCCGAGAATTGGGCCAGGGTCGGCCAGTCCTTCAACTGCCGGATCCTGAGCGGAAGCTGCTCGGAGGTGATGACGCGCATCTCCGTCGTGCACGCCACCTTGGACACCACCTGGTACATCTCGGTGAGGTTGGCCGGCCAGTCGTAGGCCTCCAGGATCGACATGGCGTCCGCCGTGAACTCGATCAGGTTCGGATCGACGAGCGGGTTCGACGCTTTGAGCGTGAAGTGCTTCACCAGGAGCGGGATATCAACCTTCCTGTCCCGGAGCGCCGGCATCGCCAGCGGCAGCGATGCGACCCGGTAGAAGAGCTCGTCGTTGAACTTGCCCTCGTCGACCATCTTCTCGAGGTCGTCGGTAGTCGTGCAGACGAGCCGGAAGGCGTGGGCCGTGTTCCGGAGCACGCTCACAAGCTCCTTCTGAATGGGCTCGGCCAGGCACTGCAGGTGCTCAAGGAAGAGGGTCCCCCCCTTGGCCTCCTTGGTCCAGGGCCCGCCCTCACCGTTCTGACCCAGGAGCCCGTCCCGAAAGCTCTTCTCGGAGCTGAGCGAGCAGTCGATCCGGACAAAGTTCTTCTGGTCGCCGCCGGCCGCGCTGTGGAGAATCTCCGCCACGGAACTCTTGCCGGTGCCGTTCTCGCCGATCAGGAGCACCGGGGTCCTGACCACCGCGAGCTTCTTGACCTGCTGGATGAGCCGCTTGATCTGCGGGCTTGTCCCAAGGAGGCGACCCTCGACGTCGTCGAGCTTGACCCCCGCCCCCGCCGTCGAGGCGTTGCGCTGGGCCTGCAGCTCGCGGAACTCGATCCCGCGCCGCAGCGTCGCGATCAGCTCGTCCACGCGGAAGGGCTTCTGGAGGTAGTCGAAGGCGCCCCACTTGAGGGCCTGAACCGCGCTCTCCGTGCTCGCGTACGCCGTCATGATGATCGTGACGTTGTTCGGGTCGTACTGCTTGAGCTGCTTCAGTAGCGTTATCCCGTCCATCGGCTTCATGTCGATGTCCGCGAGCACCATGTCGAACTTCTCGGCCTTGTACCGGATGAGCGCCTTCTCGCCGTCCGTGGCAAACGCCGTCGAGAAGCCGGTCGGTTGGATCACCGCGTCCAGCATTTCGTGGATCGAAATCAGGTCGTCTACAATGAGGACGGAAGGCATGACTGAGTCGTAGAGCGTCCAGACTCCCCCGCGTCTTCGGGCAAGTCAACACCACCCGCTACCGGCCGGGGGAAGTTCCGCCTGAGGGGATCACCCCATTCCGCCGGCGACGGCACCGAGCTGGAAGATCGGCAGGAACATCGCCATGACGATGCCGCCAACGATGATGCCGAGAAACACGATAAGGAGGGGCTCGATCAGGGAGGTGAGGGCGCCGACGGTCGCGTCGCACTCCACATCGTAGAAGTCGGCGATCTTGTTCATCATCCCGTCGACGTTTCCGGTCGCCTCACCGGCCTTCACCATGTGCTTCATCATCGGCGGGAAGAAGGAGTTTGACGCGAGGATTTCGGAGACCTGTCCGCCCTGGCTCACGTGCCTTGCGATTTCCTGGCAGGCGTCCTCGATCTGGACCTTGTTGCTGGCGCTGGCGACGATCTCGAGGGTCCTGAGGATCGGCACGCCCGAGCGGATCAGGGTCGCGTAGGTGCGGCAGAAGCGCGAGAGCGCGATCTTGTGCACCAGGTTGCCGAAGATTGGGGCGCGGACGAGCGCCTGATCCTTCAGCCTGCGCCCGCGGGGCGTCGCGGTGAACTTGCCGAGGCCCCAGTAGGCGCCGTAGCAGGCGCCGCCGATCGCCCACCACCAGTGGCCCATGAAGTGCGAGAGGTCGATCAGCAGCTGGGTCGGGAGGGGCAGCTTGGCGCCGAAGTCCGCGAACATGGCCGCGAAGACCGGGATCACGAAGATCAGCAGCACGTTCACGAGCACGACCGCGAGCGAGATGACGCCGATCGGGTAGGCCATCGCCGACTTTACCTTCTTGGTCAGCTTGACCGTGGCCTCGAAGTACCCGGCAACCTTGCCCAGGATCTCGGCCAGGCCGCCGCTGGCCTCACCGGCCTCGACCATCGAGATGAAGAGGGTCGGGAACGCCGCCGGGAACTTCTTCACCGAGGACGAGAAGGAGTTACCTTGGGAGATATCCAGGCGGACGTCGCGGATGATGATCCGGAAGCGCGGGTCCTCGGTCTGGTCCTGCAGGGCCTCGAGGCACTGCACCAGAGGAAGACCGGCCACCAGGAGCGACGCCAGCTGCTGCGTGAACATCGTCAGCTCCCCGAGCGGGAGCCTGTATTTCTTCGCGCTCTTCTCGAGCGACTTCTGCTTGGCAAGGGCCTGCGCGGCGCGCACGTCGGGCGCGCCCCGCTTACCACCCAAGACCGGACTGGCTGCTGCCGCGGGCGACTGGGAGGCGGGGGAGAAAATTGCCATGGCGCGGTTAAAACAGGGCGGCCAAGCCGCCGCAACCCTTTTGAACCGCCTAGACGGTCAATAAAGGGTAAGGAATCCGGGGCAGCAAGGGATGCGCCGGGCCCAGGCCCGAGCCGCTGGGCGCCGGAGTCCCCGCCCGGTCTTGATCGTTGGCCGTCAAGCTTTTGGCTCGTCATCGCTCCCGGTTGGCGGCAAACCTCGCCGCGCCACCCTATCCCGCCACCAAAGGCGCACCTTGAACTCCTCACGAGCCCTCTTCATCAGCTACGCCCGCGAGGACGGCCCGGCGGCGCACAGGATCGCCGAGGCGCTCCGGAGCCAGGGCGTGGAGGTGTGGTTCGACCAGGATGAGCTCCGCGGCGGCGACGCCTGGGATGCGAAGATCCGCAAGCAGATCGATTCCTGCGCGCTGTTCATGCCGATCATCTCCAAGAACACGGAGGCGCGCAGCAAGGGGTACTTCAGGCTCGAGTGGAAGCTGGCTGTGGAGCAGACGCACCTATTGATGGAAGGGGTCCCCTACCTACTTCCCGTGGTGGTCGACGACACCGCCGATGCGGCGGTCGGCGTACCGCCCGAATTCCGCAGGGTGCAGTGGACCCGCCTGCCCGGGGCGCTCCCCTCGCCCGCGTTTGTCGAGCAGGTGAAGCGCATGCTGGAGGGACCTGCAATGGCCGCACCCAAGGAAGCCGCGTCGACGGTCGCGGGAAAGGCAACCGAGCCAGCCGCGGCTTCCTCACGGACCGGGACCATAGGTCTTGCGGTGACGCTGGCGGCCGCGCTTGGCGTCATCGGATGGCTACTCATGAGACCGCGGGCGGCGGCGCCCGAGGCCATGAAGTCGCCCGCCCCGGTGGTCGCCGCGGCCCCCACCCCATTGCCCGTCGACGACAAGTCTATCGCCGTCCTTCCGTTCGAGAACATGAGCGAGGAAAAGGACAGCCTCTTCTTCACGGACGGAATCCACGAGGACATCCTCACGAACCTCGCGCTCGTCCGGGAGCTCCACGTCGTCTCGCGCACCTCCGTCATGCAGTACCGCGCGACCACGAAGACGATCCGCCAGATCGGCGAGGAGCTCCGCGTCGGCTTCATCCTCGAGGGGAGCGTGCGCCGGGCGGGAAACAAGGTTCGGGTGACCGGCCAGCTGATCAACGCACGCACCGACGAGCACGTGTGGGCGAAGGCCTACGACCGCGACATCTCCGACATCTTCGGGATACAAGCCGAGCTCTCGAAGGAGATCGCGGGCGCCCTGGCCGCGGCGCTCTCGCCCAATGAGAACCGGCTCCTGGAGCGCCACCACACTGAGAACGTCGCTGCCTACGAGCTTTTCCTGAAGGGCCGCGACATCCGCAACCAGGCGCCGAGCGGGAACCCGGCCAGCCTGCGCGAGAGCGAAGGATTCGTCCAAAGGGCGGTGGACATGGACCCCAGTTTTGCGACGGCCTGGGGTTACCTGGCCGAGCTTCACTCGCTGTTCGTGTTCTGGGAGATCGATCATACGCCCGAGCGCCTGGCCAAGGCCGACGCGGCGATGGCGAACGCGATCCGGCTAGAGCCGGACTCTCCTGAGGTGATCCGGTCACTCGGAACCTACGCCTACTACGGCTACCGCGACTACGACCGGGCAATCCAGCAGTACGAGAAGCTGGCCGAGATCCAGCCCAACGACCCGACCGTGCAGGAGTCCCTTGGCCTGATCCTCCGGCGCCAGGGGAAATGGGCCGAGTCGATCGTGAAGATGCGCAAGGCCATGGAACTTGATCCGGGCAATCTCGGCTACATGCGCAGCTTTCTGGAGTCGCTGAGGGCCTGCCGACGCTTTGACGAGGCTGTCGCACTCCAGCGAAAGATCGTCGACCTGCTACCCAAGGAGCGCCTTCGCGAGGAGATAGCGCTCGTGCGGCTCGTGTGCACGCGGGACAATTCCACGGCGCCCGCCGATGAATTCCTCTCCAAACTGTCGCCAGAGGACCTCGACTCGCCTCGCGTCCTCCAGTTCAGGAAGATGGTGGCCACGTGGCACGGGAACGCCGCCGAATTCAAGCGCCTCGACGAAAGGGCACCCTACTTCGACGGGGATGGTGTCGATCACGCCTACCAGGATCTGGGCCTTGGCTCGGCGCAGATGCTCCTCGGTGACCGCAATGGTGCGATTGCGAGACTCGGCAACACATCGAAGGTGCTTCACGAGACGCTGGAGACCCAGCCCTCGAATGCCCGCGCCTACAACGTGCTGGCATGCGCCGAAGCGCTGCTCGGCCACGACAAGGAGGCCGTGATCCTCATCACGAAGGCAAAGGAGCTCATCCCCCTGTCGCGGGATGCCATCGATGGGGTAGGCATGCTGTACGGTCTCGCCCGCGTCTATGCCTTGACCGGGGAAAAGGACCGCTCAGTCGACGTCCTGGAGCAGCTCATGCGCGACCCTGGGAACTTGAGCGTCTTCGATATCCGGACGGACCCGATGTTCGAATCCCTTCGGGGTTACCCGAGGTACGAGAAGCTCCTGAGCGATCCGAAGAAAAATCAGCCGGCCATCTAGCGGCTCCCGGGCTTAATCAGGCTACGGCCGACGCGTACCGATCACTCCGGGTCGTCCGTGGGCGGCGGGTTCAGGATCGCGACTCCCAGCCCGATGGACCCGCTCACGAGGTCCAGCAGGAGGCGGGCGTGCGTCTGCTCAAGTTCATGATCAATTGCTTCGTCGGCAGTGGTCATGAGCCCCCAGTTTAGCAGGGGTCGTGCCAGAGGGCCCCATCGGAGGAATTTGGGACCCTGGAGACCGGCCGCCCATGGGCCCCAATGACATCCGCAAGAGACCACCGGTCCTGCCAGCCACGGGGAACAGCGCGCCGTGCCCGGATGCCGCCCCGGCGCGCCGGTTTCCCCACGCCATCAGGCCTCGGCGGTCGTGGGGTCGATGATCTCGTGGACCTCCGACACCGTGTTGGCGGGAAAGCCCCCGAGGCGCGCGTGCTCGCGGACCATTTCCGCGTTTGGCGCGATGTAAATGCAGTAGAGCTTGTCGCCGGTCACATAGCTCTGGATCCACTGGATCTGGGGCCCGAGTTTCTTCAGGACCTCGCAGGACTTCTGGGAGGCGCCCTGGAGTTGGGCCATGGTGGCTTTTCCGATACCGTTGATTTCGCGTTCAATCACATACTTAGGCATTTGGTTCCTTCAGTTTAGGGTGGGTTGATGACAACAAATGAGGATATCAGATGCGCAGTCTCTCGACCAATGCCATGTCCTCCCGGGTCCCATGCCGGTTCGGCATGGACAAAAAGAACGGCTTCCAAGGAGCTAACCCTTCCCGGGGGGATGGCTTACACGATAGCCGCAGCCCGCTTGGCCTCGGCCGAGGCGAGCTCGACTAGCAAGCTCACGGCGGGCGCCGCCTGCTTGGAGTAGGCCGCGTAGATGTCGAGGCTCAGTCCCGGCGGCTTGAACTTGAGGAGTGCCATTCCCGGAAGCGGAGCGACACGGGCGAAGGAATCGAGGACAGCCACGCCCATCCTCTTCTTCACCTCGAGCATGAGTTCGGGGACCCCCGAGGCGACGTCGGCCGTCTTTGGCTTGAAACCCGCCGCGCTGCAGGCGGCGAGAAGCGCGCGGTTTCTTGACGGCTCGAGCTGCTGCTTGAACCCCACGATCACCTCATCCCTGAGGTCCTCCACCGAGATCTGCCGCTTCTTTGCCAGCCGGTGGTTCGCCGGCATCATCGCTACGGCGGGCACCGTGCACGCGAGCGCGATCTCGACTCCAGGCACTTTCGGGTACTCGCCAGGTCCGAGAAGCGCCATGTCGAGCTCGCCTTTCGAGACCTGCTCCAGGAGCCGCATGCTTGTCGACTCGGTTAGCCCCGTGGTCGTCTTCGGATACTTGCGGCCCAGGCGCTCGAAAGCAGGGCCCAGGATGTTCGCCCACACGCAGACGTTGCTGTAATAGCCCACGTTCAGGAACTGGGCCTTGCCCTCCCCGGCGCCGCGCGACGCCTTGAGGGCCTGATCGAGCGCGGCGATCGCCCTGCTCGCGTCGGCATGCAGGACCGCGCCGGACTCGGTGAGGCCCAGGCCCTTCGGCCCCCGCACGAAAAGCGGATGCCCCACATCCCGCTCGAGCTCTCGGATCTGCCGGCTAAGCGCCGGCTGGGTGACGTTCAGCCGCCGCGCCACCTCGGAGATGTTGAGCGTATCTGCGACTGCGAGGAAGGTGCGGAGATGTCTGAGCTCCATCGCGTCAGGCGGCCGCCGATTCAGAATGGGTATTGGTGGTGTGGATAGAAGCCTCCATCTGGGGACTAGAAAAGGGCCGCTGGCGGCAAAGGCAACCGGGCGGTGCGTAATAAACAGCGGAGATTTTTTAGGATTTTCTCTTTGAAGTGGCGCCACATCGCCGGAAGCCTCCGGGGTGCAGCACCCAACTGGCACAACCCCACCCCCTCCCATGTCCTCCGACACCCCCTCCCCCCAGATTTCCACGGCGGCCCGCTGGGCCAGCTACGTCATGAGCGCCCTGCCGGTCATTGCCCTCGTCCTGAGCGGCGTGATGAAAATCATGAAGCCCGTCTCGGTCCTGCAGGGCTTCGCCCACATGGGTTTTCCCGAGGCGACGCTCGCGCCCCTGGGCTATATCGAGATTGCCTGCGCCCTCCTCTACGTGATCCCAAGGACGTCGGTCCTCGGCGCGATCCTCGTCACCGGCTATTTCGGAGGGGCAACCGCCGCCAGCGTCCGCATCGGAGAGACATGGTGGCCGACCGTTATCATCGGAGTCTTGGTGTGGGGAGGGCTCTTCATGCGCCTTCGGGCCATCCGCTCCCTGATTCCGCTGCGCCGGGGCTAGGCCCGGAAAATGGTGCGGGCGGGGAGAATCGAACTCCCGAGGCCAGTTTGGAAAACTGAAGTTTTACCACTAAACTACGCCCGCGTTCCTGCGAGCGGGAATGTTTCCCCCGGACCCCGGGACCGTCAAGCCTGAGCTGGCCGAGCGGACTTTCGCCCAGATTGGGTTTGCCGCCCCGGCACACCGCTTTCATTGCTAAGGGCTTCCCCACCATGAGCTACGCCCCCTCCCCCGACCGCTACTCCAACCCGGACCTCTATCGCCGCTGCGGCCGCAGCGGGGTGAAGCTCCCCCTGCTCTCGCTGGGCCTCTGGCACAACTTCGGCGGTGTGGACAGCTACGAAAACAGCCGCTCCCTCGTGCTCAGGGCCTTCGACCTGGGCATCACGCACTTCGACCTCGCCAACAATTACGGCCCGCCGCCGGGATCGGCCGAGACCACCTTCGGCAAGGTGCTCAAGGACGACCTTCGGCCCTACCGCGACGAGCTCATCATCTCGACGAAGGCCGGCTACGACATGTGGGACGGGCCCTACGGAAACTTCGGCTCCCGCAAGTACCTGCTCGCAAGCCTGGACCAGAGCCTCGCGCGCATGGGCCTGGAGTACGTGGACATCTTCTACAGCCACAGGCCCGACCCGGAGACCCCGCTTGAGGAGACGATGGGCGCCCTCGCCCATGCCGTGCGCTCCGGAAAGGCGCTCTACGCCGGCGTTTCCAACTACGACGCGGCGCTCACCGAGAGGGCCTCCAAAATCCTCCGCGACCTCGGCACCCCGTGCCTCATCCACCAGCCGAAGTACAACATGTTCGAGAGGACGCCCGAGAAGGCCCTCTTCTCGGTCCTGGTGAGGGAGGGGATCGGCGGCATCGTCTTCACCCCGCTAGCCCAGGGCATGCTGACCGGCCGCTACCTTGGCGGAATTCCCGCGGATTCCAGGGCCGGCCACGATCCGAGGTTCCTCAAACCCGAGAACATCACCGAGGAGAAGCTCTCCCGCATCCGCCGGCTCGACGCGCTCGCAAAGGCGCGCGGCCAGTCCCTGGCCCAGATGTCGCTTGCGTGGGTGCTCCGCCAGCCGGCGGTCACCACCGCGCTCATTGGCGCCAGCAAGACCTCGCAGATCGAGGAGAACCTCGGCGCCTTGAAGAACCTCGCGTTCAGCGCCGAGGAGTTGAAGACGATCGAGTCGATCCTGGCCTAGGCCCCGTCCAGCCGCCGGCGCCGCGTTGAACCTGATCCTCTTCGAGCCCGGCGAGATCGGAGCCCCGCTTCCGCGCGCGGACGCGAGGGCGCTGCACATCGAGCGGGTCTTAAGGCGCCGGCCCGGCGAGCTCTTCGACGCGGGCATCGTGAACGGGCCCCGGGGAAAAGGCCGTGTCGGCGCCTACGGCGAGCACGGCCTTGAGTTCACGTTCGAGAGGATAGCGGAGCCCGAGCCCGCCGACCCGGTCCACGTGCTTCTCGCCGTCCCGCGCCCGCAGACCGCCCGCAAAATCCTCGGGGAGGCCACTTCCCTCGGCGTCACTTCGATCCGTTTCTTCAGGTCGGAGAAGGGGGAGCGCAGCTACGCGGAGAGCACCCTCTGGACGGGCGGCGAGTGGCGCCGGCACCTGCTTGACGGCGCCGCGCAGGCCTTCGACACGCGGATCCCGGAGATCCACCACGCCGGGTCGCTCGCCGAGGCTGCGGACCTGCTGCCTCAGGGCGCCCGCCTGGTGGCCCTCGACAACTACGAGGCCCCCGGACGGCTGGCGGCGGGCGACCTCGCCCGCCCGCTCGTCCTCGCGTTCGGGCCGGAGCGCGGGTGGTCGGCCACCGAGCGGACGCTCCTTAGGTCCCGAGGCTTCGTGCTCGCGCATTTGGGGAGCCGCGTCCTCAGGACGGAGACCGCCGTCGTCGCCGCGCTGGCGATTGCAAAGTCCGGATCCTAGCCGGCGGCACCTCTCGCGAAGAAGGCAACGCTCGGGTTACGCGCGCCCCGCCCGAGCCGCTTCAGGCAGGTCCAGCCGGGGGGATCGAGCTGCTGCTCCCCGGGCATTTCGAAGACGACCAGGCCGGCCCAGTCCTGGGGAAGCACCGCGGAAAGCTTCGTGAAGAGGACGGGGGCCACCTCGCCGATCACCTCGTAGGGCGGGTCGACGAAGATCAGGTCCGGAGGCGCCCCGACCCCGGCCGGGACCGAAAGCGCGTCGGCCTCGACGGCCGACAGGAGCCCGGGGCCCCTGCCTACGCTCTTGGCCACCGACTCGATGTTGCGCCGAAGGCAGGCGAGCGCCTTCGCGCTCCGCTCGACAAAGGTGCCTCCGGAGGCTCCCCGGCTGAAGGCCTCCAGGCCGTAGGCGCCGCTTCCGGCGAAAAGGTCCGCGAAGCGCGCGCCCGGAATGCGCGCCGCAAGGCTCGAGAAGACCGCCTGCCGCATCCCGTCCGTGGCGGGGCGCACCGCATCGCCGCGGGGCACGTGCAGCTCTATCCCGCGGGCGGCTCCCCCGCTTATGCGCACGGCCGCCTTTCCCTGGCGCGTGCTTGCGCCGGTCGGGTTGTGGGCAAGGGTATGGGCCTCCTAAAGAGCACGATCCACGATGTCACTGCCGCCGTCCGACCACTTCAACGGGAAAACATTCTTCAATCCGGGTCACTCCGCCCAAGCGGGGCTCCTCGACATCTTTAAGTGGAAGCTCACGAGCCGGGCGGCCCCCTGGCCCGCTCGGGTGGAAGTCGCCCCGGCCTCCGTGCCCGCGGCCCCCTCGGGCGAGGGGCTCTCCGCGACCTGGATCGGCCAGTCGACCTTCCTTCTGAGGAGCGCCTCCGCCACGCTCCTCACCGACCCGGTCTTCTCCGAGCGGGCGAGCCCCTTCGCCTGGGCGGGCCCGCGCAGGGCGGCACCGCCCGCGGTCGCCTTCGAGGCCCTTCCCAGGGTCGATGCGGTCCTTCTCTCGCACGACCACTACGACCACTGCGACCTGCCCACCCTTGCCAGGCTGGCCCGCCGCGACAACCCGGTGGTCGTCGCGCCCCTCGGGCACGACGCCCTCCTGCGGGGCGCCGGGTTTACCCGGCGGGTCGAGCTCGACTGGTGGCAGCACAACGCGGTGCTCCGGGGTCTGGACGTCACCCTCGTTCCGTCGCAGCACTGGAGCCGGAGGGGCCCCTTGAGCACGAACACCCGCCTCTGGGGTGGATTCATGATCCGGACGGGCGGCAGGCTCGCCTACTTCGCAGGGGACTCGGGCTACGCCGAGGGCCTCTTCACGGAGATCGGCCGGCGCTGCGGCAGTCCCGACCTTGCCATGATCCCCATCGGTGCCTACGAGCCGCGCTGGTTCATGAAGGCAGCACACATGAACCCGGAGGAGGCCGTTCGCGTGCACCGCGACGTGGGTTCAAGGCGGAGCATCGCGATGCACTGGGGCACGTTCCAATTGACCGACGAGGCCCGGGAGGAACCGGTCCTGGCGCTCCGTGAAGCCTGCGGGGATCAGGTCTCCACGTTCGACGCCCCGGAGATCGGCGGGAGTGTTCTCGTCTGAGCCCAGGGCTTGGACACGGGCCAAGCGAGTGGGAACCTTTTCAGCCCGGCAGCTGTCGGAGGTAAATCGCTTACCCTGTAAATGGTTGCAGAATTTACAATCCCTGCCACTCTATGCTGGGCGCCTTCTGACCGAGGCGCCAAGCAACCATGAAGATCCGCAGGCTCACTGCATTGATCGGCCTTTGGGCCGCCGCCGCCGCATTGCGGGGGTATGCCTATGAGCTAAACGGTTGGCCCGCGTTTGTCTTACAGAAGGACGAATCCGGGGCTACCGTGGAATGGCAGGGCGCTGGCCCCCTGGTGTTCCGGGAACCGGCACCGGGGCCCGAGCCTGGGACCGCCGCGGGCCTGAGGCCCTTCTACGTCCGAACCGAGCAGGGCGGAGTGGTGAAGACGGACATCCTTTACCCGCTGTTCTTTTTCCGGAAGTACCCCGACTCGTACTCCTGGTCGGTTCTGCAGCTGATCAACGGCCAGGGCACCGACGCCCGGCCGGGCGACGGCACCGACCTCGCCGAGAAGCGCTTCGACGTGTGGCCATTCTATTTCTCGCTCAAGGCCGACACCCCCGCGGACTCCTACCAAGCCCTCTTCCCCGTGGCCGGAACCCTCAAGGGCCGGCTCGGCTTCAGGCAGGTCTCGTGGGTCCTGTTCCCGCTCTACGTCGAGCTCCACATGAAGGGCACCGAGACCCGCTACACACCCTTCCCCTTCATCCGGACGTACACCGGCGCGGCGAACGGCTTCGCGATCTGGCCGCTCTTCGGCTCCACGAAGGGCCCGGGCGTCTCCAGCCACTTCTACGCCGCCTGGCCCCTCTTCTGGAACAACGTCGTGGCCCCCGGTCCCGACGCCCCGGAGGGCACGGCGCCCACGACCCAGTTCGGCCTCCTCCCCCTCTACACGCGGGACGCCGGTCCGGGGCTCGTGAGCGAGAACTACCTTTGGCCGTTCTTCGGCTACACGGAGCGTACCGCGCCCTTTCGCTACAGCGAGCGCCGCTACCTCTGGCCCTTCGTGGTCCAGGGCCGCGGCGACGACCACGTGGTGGACCGCTGGGCCCCCTTCTACGCTTATTCGAACGCGAAGGGTGCCGACTCGACCTGGGTCGCTTGGCCCCTGTGGCACCAGAAGACCTGGAGCGACGCGGACCTGGGCCAGACGAAGACCCAGTTCTTCTACTTCCTCTACTGGTCCCAGGACCAGAGGAGCCTGTCGCGCCCCGGTCTGGCGCACGCCTACAAGAGGCACTACTGGCCGCTGCTCTCCGTCTGGGACAACGGGGCGGGAAGCCGCCAGGTCCAGTTCCCGAGCCCGCTCGAGGTCTTCTTTCCCGACAACCCCGACATGCGCCTGACCTGGTCACCGCTGTTCTCGCTCTATCGCTACGACCACCGGCCCACGGGCGAGACGCGGAGCTCGGTCCTCTGGAACGCCCTCACGTGGCGCCGCGGGCCCGACGGGGAACTCCGGGAGTTCCACCTGGGGCCCCTGGTCGGGATGCGCCGCCTCGACTCGGGCGAGGCCTGGTCGATCTTAGGATTCGATATTGGGACGAAACCGACAGATAGTAAGCCTCCTAACCGCCAGCAATGAAGCAACTCTACGCCATACTCGAGGGGGTCGGAAGCGTCGTCCAGCTCCTGGTCCGGTCCCTGTCCTATTGGGCCACCATCCCCCGGCAGCGCGCCCGCTTCATCGAGCAGTGCTACATGATCGGCTACACGACGCTGCCGATCGTCGCGATCCTCTCATTCTTCATCGGAACGGTGCTCGCGCTCGAGGCCGGCTACGCGATGTCGGACTTCGGCGCCAAGGAGTTCATCGGGAGCCTGGTCGGACTCTCCATGGCCCGGGAGCTCGGGCCCATGATGACGGCGGTCCTTCTCGCGGGCCGCGTCGGGTCGGCCATCACGGCCGAGCTCGCGTCGATGAAGGTCTACCAGGAGATCGACGCCCTGACCACGATGAACATCCCCGCGGCCAAGATCCTCGTCCTGCCCCGGCTGGCGGCGGTCCTGGTCATGATGCCCGTCCTCATCATCATCGCCAACATCGTCGGGTGGTTCGGGGGCTCGGTGGTCGCCCGCTACGTGAGCTACGTCGGCATAAGCCCGGAGGCCTACTTCGCGGCGCTCAGGCACTATACCAAGTTCAAGGACGTGATGAACGGCATGGAGAAGGCCGAGGTGTTCGGCTTTGTGGTCGTTCTCGTCTGCTGCGACATCGGGCTGAACACGCGGGGCGGGCCCCGGGAGATCGGCGCGGCCGTCACACGCGCGGTCGTCGTCTCCCTGATCCTGATCCTGGTCCTCGACTACTTCGTGACGAAGATCCTCCTCTAGGCGCCCCGCACCCATGGACTCCCCCTGCTGCAGCAAGACACGCAACCCCTTCACCGGCGCCGAGGCGAACGCCGTGGGCGTCCACGTGGACAAGGTGAGCAAGACCTACTCGGGGGTGAGCGTGCTCTCCAACATCTCCTTCGATGTCCAGCCGGGCGAGATCTTCGTCCTGATGGGGCCGAGCGGCTCCGGCAAGAGCGTCCTGCTGCGCCAGATCGCGGGCCTTGAGCGGCCGACCGCGGGCTCAATCACCGTGGACGGCCAGGACCCGAGCCTCGAGGAGACGCGCGACCGGGTGCGCCTGGCGCTCGTCTTCCAGGCCGGGGCCCTCTTCAACTCGCTCTCGGTCTACGACAACCTCGCCCTTTACCCCCGGGAGCACCGCTCGGGCACCGAGGCCTCGATCAAGGAGAGGGTCATGCACGCGCTCCGGATCCTCTCGGTCGAGGACGCCGCCAAGAAGTTCCCGTCGGAGCTGTCCGGCGGCATGAAGAAGCGCGTCTCGATCGCCCGCGCCCTGGTCATGGAGCCCCAGCTCCTCCTCTACGACGAGCCCACGAGCGAGCTGGACCCGGTCATGAGCGCCACGATCAGCGAGATCATCGCGACCTTGAAGAACGAGTACAGCGTCACCTCCATCGTCGTGACCCACGACCGCTCGCTTGCGCTCACGATCGCCAACAGGGTCGGCATCCTTATGGAGGGAAAGCTCATCACGCTCGGCACCCCCCAGGAGCTCAGGGACACGAAGAACCCGAAACTCGTCGATTTCCTCTACCCGAAGATCGATTTGCAGAATCCCCGCTTTAAGAAGTTGGAAACCCAGGAGACACCATGAACACCACGCAACAGACCGCCCGAGTCGGGCTCTTCTTCCTCCTCGGCGTCGCCCTCGTCTGGGTGACGTTTGAGACCCTCAGCGATGGGAAGATCTTCGAGGAGCACACAAAAACGCTGATCGCGGGCTTCGGCGACCTGAAGCAGCTGAAGACCGGCGACGAGGTCCGCCTGGCCGGCGTCAAGGTGGGCAGCGTGGCGAAGACCCGACTTGCCGGCCGCAGGGCCGAGGCCCTGCTCCAGATCGACCCGAAGGTCCCGATCGCCAGCGACGCCTCTGCGAGCATCGTCATGTCGGGCCTGATCGGCGGCAACTACATCTCGATCGACATGGGGTCGAGCGGCGCCCCGCCCCTTCCCGACGGAGCCGAGATCAGGACCGTCGAGACCCCTGACCTGAACACCCTCATGAGCGAGATTGGCGGGCTCGGGAAGCAGCTCCAGGACTCGCTCGGCTCCTTCAGCAAGGCGCTCAACGGCGACGGCAAGGCCGGCGGCGGGATCATTCAGAAGCTCGACAAGCTCGTCACCGACAACAGCTCCCGCGTGGACGCGACGATGTCGAACCTCCAGGAGATCACCGGCAAAATCAACCGCGGCGAGGGAACCCTCGGCAAGCTCGTGAACGACCCGAAGCTCCACGACGAGCTCCTGGCGACCGTGGCCGAGATCCGCTCGACGGCCACCCAGGCCAAGGAGTTCGTCTCGAACGCGGAGGCCATGATGGACCAGGTGAAGTCGGGCCAGGGCCCCCTGGGCACCCTGGTCTACGACCAGAAGGCGGCCGACGACATCAAGGCCTCGATCGCCAACATCCGGAGCGTCTCCGACAAGCTCGCCAAGGGCGAGGGGACTCTCGGCAAGCTGATCAACGACCCGGGCCTCTACAACAACGCCCAGGTGACGATAAAGAAGGTCGACCGCGCCCTGGACGGGCTTTCTGACTCGGGCCCGATCACCGCGGTCGGGATCGTCGCCAACGCTCTGTTCTGACCCCCGCGCCGGGAATATTGCCAAACCTGCCTTCTCCCACCTACAACAAGCCATGAAGCACCCCTATCGCCTCCTCGCCGTCCTCTCGGCGGCCCTCCTCGCTCCCGCGCTCTCCCGCGCCGCCGAGTGGACCGACAACTACGCCAAGGCCCTCGACGCCGCGAAGAAGGAGCACAAGCTCCTCCTCCTCGACTTCACCGGCTCCGACTGGTGCATCTGGTGCAAGCGCATCGACGCCGATGTGTTCGAGACGCCGAAGTTCAAGGACTTCGCCGACAAGAAGCTCATCCTGGTGACGGTTGACTTCCCGCGGGAGACGAAGCTCTCCGACGAGGTGAAGGCCCAGAACAAGGGGCTAAACGACAAGTACGGGATCGAGGGATTCCCCACCCTGATCGTCCTCGACGAGAACGAGAAGGTGGTCTTCAAGCAGACGGGCTACGAGGAGGGCGGCCCGGACGCCTTCATCGCGAAGTTCCCGAAGTCCGTCAATTAGGGAGCCTACTCAGGGTTGGAGGGCGGCGGGAAACCCGTCCGCCCGCGCCCCGCGGAATCAGACCTTGGGGCCTCGCTGCGCGAGGTTGCGCGCTCGCAGCCGGAGTCCGTTCAGCCTGATGAAGCCCGTGGCGTCGCTCTGATTGTACCAGCTCTTCACGCCCTCCATGGACGCGATCTTCATGTCGTAGAGCGAGTACCTGGACTTGCGGCCGCAGGTGATGATGTTGCCCTTGTAGAGCTTCAGGCGGACGGTGCCGGTGACGAACCTCTGGCTCTCGTCGACCAGCGCCTGGAGCGCCTCGCGTTCCGGAGCGAACCAGAACCCGTAGTAGACGAGCTCCGCGTACTTCGGGATCAGCGAGTCGCGCAGGTGCATTACCTCGCGGTCCATCGTGAGGGACTCCACCTGCCTGTGGCCCTGCATCAGGATGGCGCCGCCCGGCGTCTCGTACACGCCGCGGCTCTTCATCCCGACAAAGCGGTTCTCGACCAGGTCAACGCGACCGATTCCGTGCTTGCCCCCGAGCTTGTTGAGGGTCCTCAGCACCCCGGCGGGCGTCAGCTTCTTGCCGTTCACGGCCACGCAGTCGCCCTTCACGAAGTCGAGCTCCACGTACTCGGCCCGGTCGGGCGCGTCCTCCGGTGAAACCGAGAGCTTGAACATCGCCTTGTTGGCCTTCGTGGTCGGGTCGAACCAGGGGTCCTCGAGGATGCCGGCCTCGTAGGAGATGTGCAGGAGGTTCCTGTCCATCGAGTACGGCTTCTTGACCGAGGCCTCGACGGGGATCCTGTGCTTCCTGCAGTACTCGATCATCTCCGAGCGGCCCGGGAAGGCCTCGCGAAACGCGTCGATCTTCCAGGGGGCGATGATCTCCAGGTTCGGGGAGAGCGCCATGTACGTGAGCTCGAACCGGCACTGGTCGTTGCCCTTTCCGGTGGCGCCGTGCGCCACCGCTGTGGCCTTCTCCCTGCGCGCGATGTCGATCTGCGCCTTGGCGATCAGGGGCCGGGCGATCGAGGTCCCCAGGTAGTACTGGCCCTCGTAGACCGCGTTGGCGCGGACCATCGGATAGATGAAGTCGCGGGCGAACTCCTCGACCAGGTCGAGCGTGTAGTGCTTAGAGGCCCCGGTGCGGCGGGCCTTCTGGGGGAGGCCCTTCAGCTCCTCCTCCTGGCCGATGTCCGCCGCGAAGGTGACGATCTCCGCGTCGTAGGTTTCATGCAGCCACTTGACGATGACCGACGTGTCGAGGCCGCCGGAATAGGCGAGTACGATTTTCATGGGTTTCTCCTATGAGATTGAATAAATGGCATTAAAATGACATAACGCCGAAATGAAGTGGCCATACATCAGCAAGCGAAAGGATGGTCGTTGGCTCGTGGACACGGGAACAAAAGTTACACCCCGAAGGAGGCAAATTTGCGAGTCAGAAGATGAAGCGAAAGTCCTGCGCAGTGACTGGCAGGAGGAATTCAAACGTGGGGGTAGCAATCACACGCTGTCGCCAGCGCAAAGACATGACGCACTGCAGGCACTGAGTCTGATGGAAAAGGCAAAAGTGCGCGAGACTCTGTCCGAGGCTATTCATTATTTTCTAAAACACAGGTATCCGCAAGGGGGTGACCTAACAGTACTCGAGTTAACGGATCATTTCATAGCCCACAAGCGAGCTGCGACAAAGACAAACCCTGAAACTGGTGAAAGGATGCCTCGGTATTCCTATCCATACCTGCAATCGCTCCACAAAATCGACCAACTAGGCCAAGCGCTGGCGAACATGCGACTCAGCAACCTCAAGTCCTCCGACATCGAAGGGTACCTAAGCAAACTAAAGCTAGGGGACGTTAGCCGCTATCAATATTTCCAATACTTCAAGATGCTGTTCCGCCATGCCGTGAAGCACGAATTCATGGAAAAACACCCAATGGCAAAGCTACAAAGCCCTGCTTTGGGACGGCGCGACCCGAAGATCCTTACCGTGGAACAGGCAGAGAGCCTGCTGCAAGCATCATATGACGATCATGACGGAGCAGTATTCATCTACACCGTGCTTGGCCTCTTTTGCGGGATACGACCACACGAGATTACGAAACTAAAATGGAACGATTTCCGAAATTTTGGTTGGGAGATTCGTCTTAAAGCAGAGAATGCCAAAACCCGTGACGTTCGAGTTGTCACTTTGCCCTGTAACGCGTGCGAAATGATTAGCGATTTTCGTTCGAATCTCCGGGAGAAGCACGGCTCCGAACCAGATCCAGATTCGTTGCTTGTTCCGATGACTCACAATCTTCTACGAAAACGTTTTCGGCAGGCATTCAAACGAGCTGGTATCAATGTTTGGCCGCACGATGCCGCGAGGCATACCTTTGCCAGCTTCTTTTTAAAGGCGACGAAGAGTATGCCGCTACTCATGGAGCAACTTGGTCATTCAACTCCGAGGACAAGTTTGAAGCACTACGTAAACCTCACAGACGAATCCTGGATCGACTTCTTCACGCTGGCTGCGACGCCCAAGCAAAGAGACAATCTCAAGGAATACGTCACTCGGTGTACCGATCCAGACCCTATTCCGGAAAATCAATATCCCCCTATTCGCGAGGCTGACTTAATGCGCGTCCTTCTATTTCACGATTGGAGCATTCTAAACAAGACTCCCATACCCGATCGGCGTCGGTGAACGCGCACGTGGAAACCTAACCTCCTCGAAGGCGCCGCCATGGAACCTCCCCTCATCCTCTCCGGCCTAACTTCACATTCCCATGCCGGGTCCGCCGAGATTGGGGCCACGCAATCTTGCGGGAAATCTGTTCACCTGAACTTCTTTCGCCAGAGCTAACTCCACACGCAGCTGCTCCACCTCGGAAGAAAGCCGATCGTTGCGGCCCTGCAGCTCATTGACGCGCTCTTCGAGCACATCCGGACGGGCCTCACGCCTTTCCCGCGCGCACTTCACATAATCCGCCCGGGCACCCGTGATGACCGCCAGGGCAGTCGGCTCGCGGGACCCAACCGCCAGGAGGGCCTTCTCCGCGAGGCCGTCCAAATACTGCGACAGCGAAAGGTCAACCGGCTCCACGCCGCCCCGCCGCCGGTCCGCCAACCATTTCCGGGCTAGCCTGCCGTCAGACTCCGGCCAGACACCGGCCTCGACGAGCCGCAACGTCCCTATGACTGATGGTCCCGCCAGGCGCAGGCCTTTTCGCCCTGCGCCCCCGACTGGATGCAGGAGCTTCTGGTCGGGACCCACGGTCGAATAAACCAAATGGAGGTGAAGGGACCCTTCCTCCGGGTGGATCTCCAATGCCTCCAACCGATATCCCGAAAGCCGCTTGAACTCGGCTCCAAGGCGTCGAACCTCATCAACCACCTCCCTGCGAACCCCCAGGCCCACCCGCTCCAGCCGCGCGTAAGCCAAGGCGTGCTCGGGCCGGAAGCTGATCGCCAGTTGACGGAGGCCATTGGTTTTCCGACGCCGTTTATATTCGCGCCCGTCTGACCTTCGCTGCGTCACCACATAATGACCGCGCTCCTTCCGCAACCCGTTCAGCAAGGACTCGTGCTCCTCGCTCGAAATCTCCCTTCCATCGCCTCCTAACAACACGCCACCCTCCAACGAAGGGAATTTCAAGGTGTCCGGGGGCGAGTCATCCGCGATGATCACGCCCGCGACCGTTTTCTCAGCCCGTTTGGCCAATTCTCGATCCCGGGCGTGGGTCTCGCTCGTCGAATCTAGGTGCGCAACGGCCCGCTCGGTCCCCACTATTGCGTGAGTCCGTCCCCGTTGCTTGGCTCTTCTCCCACTCACGGGCCCTCCTTTTTTCTATCTCGGTTCGCTTCAAAAAGTGTGGCGGCGGCAGTTCTGCAAGCGCCGCTAACCGCCGCCGCCCCCCTCGATTTCCGATCCGGAAACCTAAGTTGGGCGGCAGCGGTAAGCCGGTCGCCTGCCGGCTCCCTCGGGCTTGGCCTCCGGCGGGTCATCGCGCCTCCCTACGGCGCGCGGCAACCCTGACCGCGTTGAAGGCTCGCGTGACCAGCGCCTCCCGTAAGCTTTCGCGGACAAGCCTCGTCACCTCTGCCTCGAGCTCCGGCGTCGCCTTATATCCGGCCAAGTCTATGGCGCGGCGGACATCTTCTCGGTCCACCACTGGCCCGCCAGCTGATCCGTTCACCTCGTCATTCATCCCCGTCATTCTAACCCGAAAATCCGCCTCGTGTTGGGGAAAGTGGCCCTAAAAAAAAGATGAAGATTTCCAAGCAGAGCGCCTTTTCATCGCTTAACCTATGGTTGGGCCAACGCGCAATTTCGCTCGGGGACCCAACAAAAACCAAATGAAAGAAGATAAGAAACAACCGAATGTGTCCGCGCTCTACGAGGCGCTTGCCGTCAATAATGGCCTTCCAGTCCCGCTGGAAGCCTTAGGCCCTGCGTTCGCCACTGAGGAGATGATCCGAGTTCTCGTGAAGGGCCGTTGCCTTCGCGAGGTCGGCGGACGCCTCTGGGTGAACGTCGTCAAACTGGGGGCCTTCTTCGAAAACGTCGAGGCAGGGTATACGGTGAAAGAGTCGGGATCTAGGCCTGTCCAGTCGCTAGGTTTTTAGACCGGCGCATCAAAGTGATTGCGAAGGGCCCTTCCTGAACGGAAGGGCCTTTTTGTTGCCGGCTCCAGGCAAAACTAGGTTTCTAGCTTCTTGAGGCTGGGGAGCCCTCGAGCCATGCGCGCTCCGCGCCCTCTCCTCAAAAGCCATACACGATCTGGCGGCGGATGAACGCCTTCTTGCTACCCTCCAGAATCGTGCAGACCATTTCCTTCGTGCCCGCCGTGTCGATGGATCCCCGATCGCGGATCACGGCGAGGTCGCTGGCGCCGCGCAACGGAACGATCAGCTCCGCGTCGCCGAGCACCGCGATGTTGGCATTGTGCGTCGCGATGATGACCTGGCGGTGTTCCTTGATGCTGCGGAGGGAATGCACGAGCGTCTTGTAGACGAATTCGCTGTCGAGATTGTCCTCCGGCTGGTCGATGATGAGCGGCGTCTTGCTCTTGGAGAAAAGCAGAATGGTGAGGAGAATCGATTGCTGTTGGCCGAGCGAAAGCTTGGAAAAATCTTTGACCGGATAAGCCTTGCTGCCGTTGGCGAGGACGACCGTCTTCGCGACGATGATCTCGGGACGATCCTCAAAAAGCGCACCGCTGGATCGCCACCCACGGTCCCCAGACCTTGAGCTTGGCCAGAATGTCCGAGGCTTCGGCCTTAGAGAACACGCGGTTATTGTTCTCATCAAGAATCTTTTCGAGCGAGCCGGAATCGTTGCGCTCGATGGCATCGAGCAGCGCCAGCGGTGACAGGCTCTCCGCCAGCAGCCGCGCCTTGGGCACCTGCGACGTGCGCCAGCCCATGGCGGTTTTTACCTGCTCCTCCAATTCCGGGGAGAAAACTCCCTCGTGAAACCGAACGGTGACGCGATAGTCCACGACGGTGGCGGCGAGGTTCTTGGTAATCACTGTCGCGAAGGCCTGCCGGGTGGTGAAAATCCGGCTCTTCAGTTCCTGGCGCTCTTGCAGCAGCTCCCGGCGCTGCCTAAAGGCGTCCTGTTGCTTCGGAACGCTCTTCTTCAATTCCACCAGCTTGGTCGCATGATCCGACGCGTCCTTCGTCACCTTCCGGATGAAGGCGATGTCGAGCTTGATCTTCTGCTTCTCCAGCTCCCGGCGAAGGTCCTCGATCTTCGTCTGCGTTTCCTGCTCCTTGGTCACCCAGATTTTGAGCTGCGCGTTGATTTCCGCAGTCGAAGTGTTGATCTTGCCCTTGAGCTGCGAGGATAAGGTCTCAACCTCGGTGGCCAGCGACTGCACGAGGGCGATTACCGCATCGAATTCCGCCTTCCCAACCGCCAGCGTCTTCCCGTCCATGGCGGTGGTGAGATTCTTAAGGTCCTCGCTGCTGAGGCTGCCGTTGATCGACTTGAGGAGCTCGGAAAGTTTCTCGATCAACTGCGCGCGAAACCGGCGTCCATTCGCCAGCTTCTCTTCAAGCTCGACCACCTCGCTCGCCTTTTGTGTCTTGAGCGTCGCGACCTGTTGATCCGCGACTTTTTTTGCGGCGTCAATCTCCGGAATCCGGTTCAGGTCGAGCTGCAGCCGTTCGATTAGCGTTTGGTTCTCGAGCAGCAGCTCCCGCAGCTGCTCGTCGCGTCGCCGCATTTCCGCGAGATCCAAGAAGCCGTCGAGGAATCCGAGCAGGATTCCCGGATCTTCATCACAATGCTGGATCGTTTCGGCCGTCTCGCCCTGGCCGTAGCTCTCAATAGGGAGCGCAAGCGGCCCGTTCGGGTCGCCGTTGGCCACCGCGTTGAGTTTGCTGCGCGTGAGTGTGTGCTGGCGGCCGACCTCGTCCTCGTAAATCAGCGTGATGGCGTCGGGCCATACCTCCGAATCCACGATGTCGTTCTCTTTCTTTTTCACGGCGTTGCCCGAGCAAACCCGCAACGCTTCCAGCAGAGTTGATTTCCCGGATCCGCGCCCGCCTATGATGCAGGTGAGGTTCGGACTGAAATGGATCACCTGATCGCGAAGGAATCCGCCTTCGAGTTTCATTCCGATGAACTGCGGGACGCCAATGGGGAGGAGGTCTTCGAGCCTGACCCGGGCCGCACCGTCGAGCAGCGCGATCCGCAGCGAATCAAACGTCAGCGACTCCATCTTGGCGCGCGTCAGCTTTCGGTTGCCTGCGGCGTTTTTGCCTAACGCTCCAAGCGTGTGCGCGTCGGAGGACATCACCTTCGGCAATTCTATCTCCTCTTCTTGGCCGAGCTGCTGGCAGCGCAGGGCAGCGAAATGCTTGCGGTCGGGGTGGGCGTCGCTGTGTGAATACCAATAGCTGTTGGCCGGATTCGAGATTTCCAAGGCCAGCAGATTCTTGGAGTTGAAAATCTGCTGCTTGAAAGCGTCAAACTTTGGGTGAGCGAGTTCTAACCCCGAGCCGAGTTCGATGTGGGCACAAATGCCGAAGCCGTCGAACTGCGCCGCGAGCTGGAGGCACTGCGGGACTGTGTTGTTGCAGGCCTTCCGATCCGCGGTGATGTCCAACCTCCCAAAAACCCGGCAAGCTTTTCGTACGTCTCGCAGTAAACGAGCAAGTGCCCCTGTGCGGTGGACAGCTCGACGCCAGGTACCACGAGTAGGGGCTTCCCCTGCGCATGCACGACCCCGCGCCGGACATTGCCGATCGTGTTATGGTCGGTGATGGCGATGACTTGAAGATTTTCCTCAATCGCCGTATCCACGATGGCCTCCGGCGTCATGGTGGCGTCGGTCACATCATACGAACCATCGGCGCCATACGAGTGGATGTGGAGGTCGGCCCGGCGGAACTGCGCGCCGTTGGAGAATTGCTTTATTTCGTCGAGGATCATCTCCGTGCGCGGAAGGTTGGATCAAACCGTGAGGTCGGTCGATCTACAGGCGATGGACCGCTGATTACAAGCGCCCCTTAGGTACCAAGCGACAATCCGGATGGCGAAGTTCAGGTGAATAGCACTGTTCGCACTGGAAATGGGTATCATAGTCCGTGGTCTTTTAGGCCGCATTCGGGCATTATGTGGTAGTGCCAGAATTCCTCAAGTGCCAGCGGAGACTAGGTGAGAGAATCCGAGCCGCCCGCAAATTAAAAGGATGGACACAGGAGGATCTCTGCGAGAAGGCGGAAATCGACCGATCCTATGTTGGAGGCGTCGAGCGCGGAGAACGCAATATTACGTTCTCAATGCTCTGCCGGATTGCTCGGGCCCTTGGGCGGGATGTTGCGTCGCTCACGCACGAGCTTCCATCCGAATGAATCTCCAGAAGGAAGTATTGAAGGCGCGCGAGATTTTGCTCGCGAAGGGGGTTGATAAGCGCTTCTGCCGGTTTGGTCCTAAAGGTGAACCTGTCCCCGAGCGTATTTGGGCACCAGCCCAGGCAATGTCGAAGTTTCAAATGGAACAAGCTCTAGGGGATTGGGCGGAAGAGCGTGTGGCCACGGCGATAAATCGGAGTACAGATTGCAAAGCAATCGCTTTTGGGGATAATGATAAGACCTTGTCCCAAGAGGAATCTTTCGCTGCTTTATATCGAGCGGGGAAGGTCCGGGAATTAGAGTTCGGGAAGAGGTCCGATTTGTTACTTTTCAAGAGAACAACCGAAACCCCGAAGGAAGCTACAGTTCTTTCCGGAGAGGAAGCCGAAGTTTTGTGTAGGTCCTGTGAAGCGGCACTTGAGGTTCGCTCGAGTCGTACCTCAGCTCATCGATATATTGATTATTGCAAAAAGCAGAAAGAGCTCGGCAAGCGACCGGCAAGGATGGAACCGAGCTACACCGTCAAAGTTGAAGACTTGAGCAAAGTTTATCGATGGATGGCTCGGAATAAGAAACCGCTGATTTACGTTCAGGTATTTTTCGACAGCATCTATGCCCTGAACTTTACCGAGGTTTTCCGATTCATAAACAGCAAGGGCGAGAAGCTTACGCTCGAGAATCCAAGCAGATCGGGGAAGTTCACAATCATGATCCCGCTCAGCTTAGGTCGGCAAATTGGAACTGTGACTCCGCCTGACTTTGAAGTAGTTCATACGATGCATGATAACGGCCGCCATGACATTTACGCGAGGCCTCTAGGCGGAGATGCGGTTATCGACCTAAAGGAGTTGCTTGCAGTAATTTAGGACGGCGCACCGATTCCTTTTTGGTTCTCATCCAATCAGCTTAAAGTCATCCTCGAATATTGTCCTGCAGGTCGATGAGACAATTTCATTAACCCGCTCGGTGCATGGCTCCAGCCCGTCACATTGGCGAGCGTGCATGAGAGGCAATTGGTCGGCTAGCTCGTCGATTGTTTGCTCGGGCAGAGTGCGCAGGTCGGGAATCGGAATGGACAATAGGTCTTTAGGTTCAAACTTCATTAGCCCGCCGCCGTAGCCACGCTGATGACTCACCATCATAGCTCTTACAGGACGTGAGTTTAAAACTGCTACAAGCGCTTGAGGGAACCTAGGTCCGCCGACTTTTGGATAAATACAATGGAAATTGGTGAGCGATCTGACGCGCGCGTCGTTATAAATGAACCGCAAATCGCCTCGTCCAAAGACTCCAGCCCAAATCGGGGCTGGAGCCCGTTGCTCCATAGTGAACCAAAGCGGGCGACATTGTGTTAGATACCGTTCATTGATTCCCCTTGCCTCGCCTTCCTGAACATACGCCTGCTCTGCCGCTGATAGCTTTGGTGTAAAGTTCAAGAGCCAAATCTTAGCCTGCCTTTGATTGAGGGAACTGAAATCTCCCTCGGCGAAAAGCAAGCCCCGCACGTCGTTCGACCGACCTACGCAGGGAAGGACGTGCGCACGATCAATCTGTGCCGCAATTCTGCAGTCTTCCGAAATCAAAAAGTACGCGTTTGCCCCCGTAGCGATGCCGCGGCTCGTAGAAGCGATGTCCCCCAGAGTGATCCATCCGGCGGGCGTGACGAACTCATCTCCCCGAAGTACCGGCTCCCACTTTGCTGCCTTCCAAAGTAATTCGGTTCGAACCTCTCGAGTTTGGTATTCTGATTTCAGCTGCGCGAGCGATTTTGGTGCGCTGTCTGCATCAATCGATTGGAGGTAATAGCTAAATATTTTTTCTACTCGCACGGTAGATTTTTCGAGTAGGACTAAACTGGCGGTCGTAAGAGCGTCGCCAAAAACATTCGAGCAATTGGAAAACGTTACGAGTGAATGAATTAGGTTTCGATGTAATAAATATTTCTTCAGTCCAGAAGAGAAGTTTGCGCTCATCCACTCAGCTGGAATTAGAAATGCCGCGCGACCGCCTGGATTTA
>CAISPT010000056.1 GCA_903887455.1 uncultured Opitutaceae bacterium
CCCACCCCTATCCCTGGATGAATTCGCTCTTCCAGGACGGCGCCACGATCTCCTGGCTCATGGCCGAGTCGGTGATCCTGACCCACGCCCGGCGGTCCGTGGTGCCCGAGCGCCTCTGCGACTCGCTCCTCGAGCGCCAGGAGGGCGTGAGCTCCGAGGCCGACTACTTCACGCTCACCCACCTCGACGACGCCCTCATGACCGAGCAGGAGATCCGGGAGCTGCCGAAGGTGTGGGTCATCGGCGGCGACGGCGCCCTCGGCGACATCGGGTTCCAGAACGTCTCGAAGGTGGTGCTGCAGAACCGGCCCAACGTGAAGATGCTCATGCTCGACACCCAGGTCTATTCGAACACCGGCGGCCAGAACTCGGATTCCTCGACGATGCTCGGGGGCTACGATATGAACCAGTTCGGAGTGGCCTCACAGGGCAAGCTGATCGAGAAGAAGAACGTCGCGGAGGCGTTCACGAGCGGGCACGGCTCGCCGTTCGTCGCGCAGGTCTCGATGGCGAACGCGGCGAAGCTCTACAAGGCGCTGCTCGACGGCCTCGAGTACCGGGGAACCGCCTTCTTCCAGGCCTACACGACCTGCCAGCCGGAGCACGGGGTCGCCGACAACATGAGCGCGGACCAGGCCAAGATGGTCAGGGACGCGCGCGGGATGCCGGAGTTCGTCTTCAACCCGAGGAAGGGGGAGACCTCCCAGGAGGCGTTCGACCTGAAGGGCAACCCGAGCATGGACAGGGACTGGTGGCGGACCAAGTTCTCGACGACCGGCGAGGAGTACAACTTCTCGGTCGCCCACTGGGCGATCACGGAGGCCCGCTTCAGGAAGCACGTGAAGCAGATCAAGGAGGCCGACGCCGCGAAGCTCACTCCCTTGGACGACATGCTGCTCTTCGTGACGCAGGACGACGTCATCCACCGCCGGGTCTTTGATCCCTCGCACCGCAGCTTCGTGACCAACTTCGGCTGCTTCATCAAAGCCGAGGAACACGGGAAGATGAACTACTACGCCGTCTCGCGCCAGATGGTGCTCTTCGCCGTGGAGCGCAGGAAGGCTTGGCGCATGCTTCAGAGCAAGGCCGGCGTCGCCAATAAGGACTACCTGGCGCAGAGGGCCCTCGTCGCAAAGCTCGACAAGGGGGAGGTCCCCCTGGCCGAGGCGAAGGCCAAGGCCCGGGAGCTCTTCGCCGCAGAGCTTGCGGGCCTCAAGTAGGCCCCTCGTGGGGCGCTAGGGCTTCAGGCTGCGCCGGTAGATCCGCCACTCGTAGGCCCCGAGCGTCGCCGGAGCCGGGCCCCCCGCGGGAGCGGGGCCTGAGGCGAGGAGCAGCCCGAATTCGCCGGCGTGATCCAGGGCGAAGGCTGCGGTCTTCGGGCGGTTGGAGAAGTTAATGACGGAGAGGATCTCCTCTGATCCGTCGCGCCTTAGGAGCGAAACGACGTCGTCCGGTGTTGAGTTGGAGATCCAGTCCACCGATCCACCGACCAGGGCCGGGTGCTCATGGCGAAGGGCAATGAGCTTGGTATAGGTCGCCCGGAAGGAGCCCCGACCCTTGTTGTCCCACACGATCGGCACCTTCTCGAAAAGGGAGGGGTCGGAGGACTCGGTGCTGTCGCCTACCTCCATGCCGTTATAAAGGAGCGGGATCCCGTCCAGGCTGAACATGAGGGCGCTCGCCGCCAGCGCCCCGGGGTAACTCAGGCGGCTAACGGCGCGGCTCTCGTCGTGGTTGTCGCTGCAGCGCAGATGGAGCGAGCCCTTAGGGAACGCGGCCAGCTCGGCCTTGTCCCGGGTCCCCCTGTACGCCGTGGCGCTCGCCCCGTCCATCACGACGGCGTTCAGCGTCTTCAGCATCGGCCAGGCATAGTCGCAGTCGAAGGCGTTCACCAGGAGCTCTGGCTTGCTCGCCTCCGCCAGCATGAAGAAGCCCGGGTGGATGGCGTCCATGTCCCGGCGCACGTCCTCCCAGAAGTCCGTCGGCACATCCAGGGCGTCGTCGCAGCGGTAGCCGTCCAGGTTGAACTCCCGCACCCAGTAGCGGAGCATCTCGCGCATGTAGGCGCGGGTTTCCGGGTTCTGGTAGTTGAGTCCGGCGACGTCCAGCCACTCCGGGTGTGGGGGGATCACGTGGCCGCCGGCGTCCTGCTTGTAGTAGGCCGGGTGGGCCATCATCACGCTGTCCCAGGCCGTGTGGTTGGCCACGATGTCGATCAGGACCCTTAGGCCCCTCTTGTGGGCGGCCTCGACCAGCACCCGGAAGTCCTCCTTCGTCCCGTAGTCCGGGTTCACGGCGTAGTAGTCGCGGACAGCGTAGGGGCTGCCGATCGATCCCTTGGCCTTGAGGCGGCCGAGCGGGTGGATGGGCATCAGCCAGATAGCGTCCACCCCGAGCGCCTTCAGCTCATCGAGCTTGGCTGTAACTCCGGCAAAGTCGCCGGTCGGAGAGAACTGTCTCGGGAACACCTCGTAGATGACGGCGCCGCGCGCCCACGCGGGCGCCTGCCGTGCCGCGAGGCCGGAGACGTCCCTCTCGGGCTCGGCCCTGAGGCCGGGCGCGCTGGTCAGGGCAAGGGCGAGGAGCACGTAGGCTGCGATCAGGTGCTTTGGTGGCTTCATGGGCGTCGGGAGTTCCTTAAGGGGGACGGGGACCAACGTGCCCTTCCTCCGGCCGTTCTCCAGTATCAAGGCTGGTAAGAATCCTCGAACACACGCCCCAAAACCTAGATCGCAGTCCCCGGGGAGCCAGAGCTCAGAGGGGCTGCCGCCCGAGGGTTCCCTTGAGGCTCCCCAGGTAGGCCGGGGACCTGACGGACTCGAGGGTCGCTTTGGCCAGCCCCAGCCTCCCGGCCAGGTTCATGCTCTTGGACACGTCCGAATACCTGGGCTCGTCCAGGAACTGCTCGAGAGAGCTGACGTGGCGCTCCCAGAGGCCCGTGTCGACCCGCTGCTTGGCGTCGAGGCGCGCGGCGTACCAGCTGCTCCCAAGGAGCTGCTCCCGGGTGAAGAGGCCCCTGACCTCGGACGAGTCGAGGCCGTGGCCCTCGAAGCTTCCGTAGACCATGATGTGGAGCAGGGCCCGGAGCGGCGGGCATGCCAGCTCGATGCTCTCGTCCTTGAAATAGCTCTCCGCAACCCGCTTGTGCGTGGCTGCGATGTTGTCGACGCCGTCCGCGAAGATGTCGCGGTCCTGGAGCTCGGGGCGGAGCATCTCGTCGCTGAAGACGGTGTGGGGATGCGTGAACACGCGCCCGAAGTAGATCCTGACGAATCGCGACGTGATCCGGTAGCCGAGCCGGCTCGCGAGCACGGTCCTGCCGGCGTGCTCGAAGTCGGCGATCCGCTCTAGGCAGCCGTCCGCGATCAGGTTGGCGGCGCTCCGCTCGGAGGGCGTCATCCTGGAGAGCACCTCCGGGACGAGGAGGCTCACGTCGTGGTCGATACGGACCTTGGGCCCGAGGTAGCCGGCGCAGGAGACCAGGACGTCGTGGCCGGTGAGGATGAGCGACACGAGCGCCGCATTGAGGTCGATGATCGGGGGCAGCGCGTTGAACGGGCCCTTGGTGAGCGCCCCCTCGGAGCCGGCGCCCGTGGTCGACGGGGACTTGCCCGTCATCGAGCTCACGAATTCCATGAAGAGCTCGGGCAGCTCGAGGTAGTGGATCGGGTTGAAGACGCACAGCGGGCGGATGGCGCCCTCCGGCGGGTTGTTGCGCCGTCCCGGGACCACCAGGTTCACGGGGGTGGCCGCGTGCTGGCTGGGATCGAGCTTGCGCCTGAGGTGCAGGCAGAGCCTCGCCAGCTGGGAGCCCCTCGGGTCGGAGACGTCCGGCCTCGTCTGCAGGTAGCGGGGGTTCTTGGAGGGCTTTCCCCCGACGAGGCGCGGGTGGGCCGACGAGACGAAGAACCTAGGGAAGCCGGTGTCGCCCGCGGCCGCGGACTCGCGGATCAGCCGGCGCATGGGCTCCGTGAATGCCGAGTAGCCGATCGCGTCCTCCATCAGGGCGCGGGCGTCGGCGGCCGTCAGGGGCTCATAGTTGGAGATGAAGTTGCCGGGCTGGGCCATGTCGGCCTCGGTCTGCCGGTCGTAGCCCCTGTGGATCGCATCGTCCGGTCGCTGGAAGAGTCGCGCCTCGCAGTTCTCGACAAACTTGAGGGACGGGGCCCCGGGCGCAGTCGGCACCACGACGGAGGCCGTGATGTCGTCCTCCATCTGGACCTTGGCGGCCGGATGGAAATCGTGCCTCAGCCCGAAGACCCGCCACGATCCGTCCGCCTCAAATCCCACGCGAAGCGTGTTCACGACCAGCGTCCGGTTGTCGAGCTTGAGCTCGTAGCCGGAGCGGCCGTTCACCTTGTCGACCGAGAAGTGGCTGCGCCAGTCGTCTCCCCAGGCGGGCTGGTAGTAGCGCTTGACCACGAAGACGAGTTCCTTGACGTGCTGCGCGACGGACTCGAGCCAGGCGTTGTGCTCGTCGCTGAACTCCACGCGCGAGGGCGTGAGCAGCTTGATCACGCTGCCGAGCGACCGCTGCGGGCTGAGGATCGGGCGCTTGTCCTTGCCGTTGAGCGCGGGATCCCGGAAGCGCGAGCTGAAATCCCGGGTGAGGATCTTCGCGACGCTGTCGAGATCGGCCGCGAGCTCGGCGATGAAGACGTGCCCGGGAAGGATGGCGTCCGATATGGCCTTGGAGATCTCGCTCTTGCCTCCGCCCGAGACGGTGGAGGGCTTGTGGCAGAGGGAGCCCTCGGCCAGGGTGCCGACCAGGCGCCACTGGCCGGGCTCGCCGCGTACGGGCTCCATGTGCACGCGGTAGCCGCTCGGCCGGACGTAGGTTTTGCCCGCAAGGAGCTTGAGCGAGTGGACCGTCTTGTCCTTCGCGGTCCACGTTATCGTCTGGCGGCGCATGTCAAAGCGCGTCGCCTCGGGAACGAGGATCAGGTCGCGGATCGTCAGGTGCACGGCGTGTCCCTCGGGCCGGGCCTCCCACTCCGTGGGCTCGCGGGAGAGGACGTCCTCGATCGAGTATGTCCCGGGCTCGGCGAAGGCCGAGAAGTCGTCGCCGAGGTCGTAGCTCGGGAACACGAGGGCCCCGCCCGAGTGCTCCTCCTCGGCCGCGCCGTAGAGGTTGGCGGCGAAGCTGATCTGGGTCTTCACCTCCTTCTTGCAATAGCCGTAGTAGTTGTCGGCCAAAATCGTCACCATGACGCCGCGTGCGTCCCTCGCGCACAGCTTGAAGGCGGAGCCGCCGTTGTAGAGCTCCGTCTCGGACTTCCAGCACATGCCGTCCCTGCGCTCCCTTGCGGTCGCCAGCTCCCACGGCGGCAGCCCAGCGATGTGCTTGGGCACCGTCACCAGGTGGGGGGCGAGGATGACGCAGCCGGTGTGGCCCGACCAACCCTCGATATCGAGCGCCGAGTCGTTCTGCGGCAGGTACGGGTCGCCCGCGTTGCCGAAGATGGTCTCGATGAAGTCGAGGTTCGAGACCAGCGAGCCCGGCGCGAAGAAGCGGATCTCCATCCTCTTCGCGGTGTTCACCCCGGGCACCGCGGGCACGACCAGGGGGCGGATGAGGAGCGAGACCATCGCCTCCGCCTCGAGGGGCCGTCCGGCGGTGTACGGCAGGCGAAGGAGCTCGCGCGACGGACGAAGCGCCAGGTCGAGCATCCGCGCGAACACGGCCTTCGGGACAGCGAGCTTGTCGTCGGGAATCGGAAGCCCGCCCTCGGCGATGTGGAAGACGCCCTGAGTCGTCCTGCGGTCGTTGGCCGGATTGTGCAGGACGCCGTTCCGGAGGCGATAGCTCTTGACCAGGGGTGACGTGAACTCGTCGCCGTCTGCCGGCAGCGAGAGCTGGCGGGCGAGGCCAAGCTGGTCGAGGACGAAGGTGCGGGCCGGAAGACGGGGCGCGGGCCCGACCGAGGACAGGTAGCCGTCCAGGAAGCGCTGGATGCGCTCGTCCACCGGGCAGGGGCGGTCCGCGAGCCTGCGGGTGACCTCGCGGTAGCGCGCGAAGATCGGCGCCGTCAATTCCATCCACGGGGCGTCCCCGTCGTCGACCTGGGGGCAGTCAAGGAGCGAGAGGCGCAGATTGATGGCGTGGCGAATCTGCTCGAGGGCTGCCGAGGTCTGTTTCATGGAGGCGGCGATTTTCGAGGGCGGGATTCTCAAAGTCGAGTCAACGACGCTCGCGGAGCGCCGGTCGGACGCTGCCGTGGGCTCTCGGCCCACGAAACGGGCAATTGGCTGACTGTGAGCATGAAAGATCTAGTAGTTTTTCTCTCGGCTGATGAGCGCCACTCAACTATCTAGGGTGCACGATGGCTGACCTTTCCCCCGGCGCATTTTCGACGTGTCCGGCCCCTCTCCCGCACCGCTCCGAGATCACCGTGGGCCATGGGGGAGGCGGGCGCCTGACCCAGGACCTGATCGACAGGGTCTTCCGGCCCGCGTTCGCCAACGCCTCGCTCGACGCGCAGCACGACGGGGCGCTACTTCGCCTTCCGGGGGGCGGACGCCTCGCCTTCACGACGGACTCGCACGTCGTTAGCCCCCTTTTCTTCCCTGGCGGAGACATTGGAAAGATCGCGGTCAACGGGACCGTGAACGACTTGTGCATGTGCGGGGCCCGGCCCCTGTGGCTGAGCGCTGGGTTCATCCTGGAGGAGGGGTTCCCGGTCGCGACACTCGAGCGCGTCGTGGAGTCGATGCGAGCCGCCGCCGCCGCCGCCGGGGTCTCGGTCGTCACCGGCGACACGAAGGTCGTCGAGCGTGGGAAGGGCGACGGGCTCTATGTCACGACGGCCGGCGTCGGCGTGATCGAGACCCCGCTCGCCATTTCGCCCGCCTCGCTCAGGGCCGGCGACGCCGTGGTCCTGAGCGGCGACATCGGCAGGCACGGGATGGCGATCATGGCGACCCGCGCGGGGTTGTCCTTCGAGAGCGCGATTGAAAGCGACTGCGCCCCGCTGGTGGCGCCGGTCATGGCACTTCTAGCGGCCGGGATCGAGGTCCACTGCATGCGGGACCTGACCCGCGGCGGCCTTGCGACAGCCCTGGTCGAGCTCGCCGAGTCCTCACGCCTTGCGATCGCCATCGACGGCGCACGGGTGCCGGTGTCGGAGCTCGTGGGCGGAGCGTGCGAGATCCTCGGGCTGGACCCCCTCTATGTGGCCAACGAGGGCCGGTTTGTCTGCGTCGTCCCGGAGGCGGAGGCCGCCAGGGCGGCCGAGATCATCTCTGCAAACGCCCCGGGCGGACCGGCAGTCGTCATTGGCTCGGTCAGGCCGGGTCCGGCGGGTCAGGTCACCCAGCGCAGCGTGATTGGTTCCGAACGGATCGTGGACCGGATCAGCGGGGAGCAGCTGCCCCGGATCTGCTAGGGGCAGCTACGGCCCGTGCGGGTGCCGGTGCTGGAGGACATGGGGGCGCTCCAGGCCGTGCCGCAGCATCAGGGGCTCGTCGTTAAGAAGCTCGAGCGTCGGCCCGTCGGCCACCACCCTGCCCCGGTCAAGGATGATGGACCGCGGGCAGAGCTCGACGACTAGCTCAAGGTCGTGCGTCGCAATCAGCTTGGTCGCCGGGATACCCTGCAGAAGCGAGAGGAGCTCCCTGCGGCCGCGCGGGTCAAGCCCGCTCGTCGGCTCGTCCAGGACAAGGATCGAGGGAGAGCAGGCCAGCACCCCCGCAAGGCATGCCCGCCTCTTTTCCCCGGTGCTCAGGTGGTGCGGGGCCCTCTGGGCGAGCTCGGCGAGCCCCACCCTCATGAGGGCCTCCTCGACCCTCATGTCGACAGAGGCGGGCGGCAGGCCAAGCTGCTGCGGGCCGAACGCCACGTCCTCGCCGACCGTGCCACAGAAGAGCTGGTCGTCGGGGTCCTGGAAGAGGAGGCCCGCCGTCCGGCGCACGCTGGCCACTGAATCCGGACCCACGGCGACGCCGTCGATCAGGACGGCGCCCCCGCCGGCCGGCAGGCGCTCGGGAAGGATCCCGTTAAGGTGGAGCAGGAGCGTCGACTTTCCGGAGCCGTTCGGCCCAAGGAGCCCCACGCATTCCCCCTGCTCGACGCGCAGGCTCACGTCGGTGAGGGCCGCCGTGCCGTCGCCGTACCGAAATGAAAGCGAGCGGAGCTCGATGGCCGGATTCACGCTTTCCACCCCCTTGCGCACATGGCCTCGTAGACCCGCTCGGCCCTCTCGGATGCGCGGACGAAGAGGTTGCCGACGACGGAGGCTGCGGCGATCCAGGCGAAGCGCCTCCGCCCGCTGAAGGTCCGCGCTGAGCGCGCTCTCCCCATCCGGGCCGACTCGTCGGCGAGCACAAAGAGGTAGCGGTGCATGAGAGCTAGGGTTGTCAGGAGCAGGGTCGGCACCTTCGCCGCCCTGAGGACCGCGAGCAGCTCCGCGATCGTCACGGCCTGCGAGAGGACCACGACCGTTACGAGGCAGAGGCTGCTGCGGACGGCGAGCGTCTGCCAGTCGGAGGCATGTGCGCCCACGGCCGAGGCCAAGGCTGCGCCGGCGATAAAGGGGGAAAGGAGGAGGACCCTTCTGGCGAGAGGCACGAGGGGAACGCGGCAGACGGCCACCGCGAGAGCGACAAGAAGCCCCTCGGCTCCGAGCCAAAGGGGCCTCGACACCGGTGTCAGGGTGATCAAGAGGACGAGCAGCAGAGCGCCGGCGACCTTCAGGGCGGCGTTTCGGCGGGAGCGGGACTCGGGTGTCGCGCTCATGGGCGGGTGGGCTTGCCCTCCTCCCGGGCGCGAACGACCAGGCGGCTGAAGGCCAGCGCCAGGAAAAAGGCGACCAGGGTGCCGACGGCGCCCGCGGCCGCGGTCGCCATTGCCGGCGAGGAAAGCCCCGGGATCCGGTAGTCGTGCAGGGGGGTGGCCACCAGCGGAGCGGCGGCGCGTGAGCCAAACCCGAGCCGCGCCGCCACTGACTCGAGGCCGTCCGGCCAGGGGCAGGCAAACGGCGCGACAAAGAGGGCGACTCCCAGGCTTGAGATAAGGCCGAGCACAACGAATCCGCGGGTCCTGGACGGCGGCGCAGGGTTAAGGGCACCCTGGAGAAGATCGGGCCGCGTCCGGCTCACGGCCAGCAGGACAAGCGCGCTGATCAGCCCCTCCCCGACCCCAATCAGCATGTGGACCCCGGCCATCGCCGGCAGGGCCACCGGCCACGGGATGGTGCCGGACCAGGCGAGCTGCCCGGCGCAGGAAATCGAGGCCGCGACCGCCGAGCACCAGCCCGCAAAGGCGATCGCCGCGACCCGTCCCCGGGTGCCGCCGACCAGCCTGCGGCAGGCCTCGTACACGGCGTAGCCGAAGAGGGTCGCCACCAGCCCCATGTTGAAGATGTTGGCGCCGAGCGCGAGGAGGCCGCCGTCCGCAAAGAGCAGGCACTGCACGATCAGGACGGTCGACAGGACGACGACGGCCGCGCTCGGACCGAGGAGAGCCGCCACCAGGGCGGCCCCGACCAGGTGGCCGGAGGTGCCGCCGACCACGGGGAAGTTGACCATCTGGGCGGCGAAGAGGAACGCGGCGGAGAGGCCGAGGAGCGGAACCTTCCTCGGCGGAAGCTCGGCCCGCACCTGCCGGAGAGCGTATGCTAAGCCCGCCGCCGACAGCGTCGCCGTCGCCAGCGCGGTCTTTGCATCGAGAAATCCGTCGGGGATGTGCATCGTCGGCCTAGGATTTCGCAGGCGCCCCCTCGAGCGCCCGGCTCCGGTAGCGGTAGTAGGCGGCGCAGGCCCCCTCGCTAGAGACCATGGGGGCCCCCAGCGGGTGCTCGGGATTGCAGCGCGTCCCGAAGGCGGGGCAGTCGTGGGGCTTCCTCACCCCGCGCATGATCTGGCCGCTGATGCACTCGCCGGCTGCGTTGTCCACCGACTTGGAGAGCGCGAACCGCGTGTTGGCGTCAAACGGGCGGAAGGCGGCCCGCACGGACAGGCCGCTCATCGGGATCACTCCGATGCCGCGCCAGTCGCGGTCGGAGACCTCGAAGACCTGCTCGACGACCCGCCGGGCGTGGACGTTGCCCTCGGCGCGGACGGCCCTGGAGTAGGCGTTCTCAACCTCGGCCCTGCCCTCCTCGAGCTGGCGCACGCACAGCAGGATGCCCTCCAGGATGTCGACTGGCTCGAAGCCCGTGATGATGATCGGGGCCCCGAACTCCCGGGCGATCGGGCCGTACTCCCCCGTCCCCATGATGGTGCACACGTGGCCCGCCGCCAGGAACCCCTGGACCAGGTTGTCGGGCGAGCCGAGGATCGCCCGCATGGCCGGCGGGACGAGGACGTGGGACGTGAGGATCGAGAAGTTCTTAAGGCCCTCGCGCTCGGCGAGGAGCACCGACATGGCGTTGGCCGGCGCCGTGGTCTCGAAGCCGACGGCGAAGAAGACGACCTGCCTAGAGGGGTTCTCCCGCGCGATCGTAACGGCGTCCAGGGGGGAGTAGACGATGCGCACGTCGCCGCCG
>CAISPT010000057.1 GCA_903887455.1 uncultured Opitutaceae bacterium
CGCGCATTGGCCGCCGCATGGCCCTCCGCCCAACACTCATGAACGACACCCCACTGGTCATCGCTGGCGTCGCGCTCCCCTCGCGGCTCTTCCTCGGAACGGGGAAATTCAGCTCGGGCGAGACCCTGCGCCGGAGCCTGGAGGCCTCGGGCACGGGCCTCGTGACGGTCGCTCTCGGGCGCGTCCGGACGGGCGGAGGCCCGGACGACATCCTGGACCACCTCGACACCGCGCGCTACCGCCTGCTCCCGAACACCTCGGGCAGCCACAACGCGCGCGAGGCGGTGCTCGCGGCCGAACTCGCTCGCGAGGCGCTGGGCACAAACTGGCTTAAGCTCGAGATCCATCCCGACCAGAAATACCTGATGCCGGACCCGATCGAGACACTTGCGGCGACCGAGATCCTCGCCAAGCGGGGCTTCGTGGTCCTGCCCTACGTCCACGCCGATCCGGTGCTGTGCAAGAGGCTCGAGGACGCAGGGGCCGCCGCGGTCATGCCCCTCGGGGCCCCGATCGGCAGCAACCTCGGTCTCGAGACGCGGGCGTTCCTTGAGATCATCATCGCCCAGAGCCGGGTCCCGGTGGTGGTCGATGCGGGACTGGGCACCCCGTCGCACGCCGCCGCGGCGCTCGAGATGGGCGCCGACGCCGTGCTCGTGAACACCGCGATCGCGGCGGCCGACGACCCGGTCGCGATGGCCGCCGCGTTCCGCATGGGCGTCGAGGCCGGCAGGCTCGCGAGGCTTGCCGGGCTCCCGCTCGCCCAGGCGGGCCGGGGGGCCGCCGAGGCCCGCCCCACCTCACCCCTCACATCCTTCCTGGGGGAGGCCCTCGCGTGAACTTCTCGGAAGTATGGGGCCGCCACGACTTCGGGGATATCTCCAGGGAGATCGCCTCAAAGACGCCCGAGGACGTGAAGCGGGCGCTCTCCAGGACGCGCGGCAGGGTCGACCTGGAGGATTTCAAGGCCCTCCTTTCTCCCGCCGCGGCACCGCACCTCGAGGCGATGGCCAGGGCCTCTCACCGGAACACGGTCGAGCGCTTTGGGCGAACGATGCGACTCTACGCTCCCCTTTACCTGTCGAACGCCTGCGCCAACGTCTGCACCTACTGCGGCTTCAGTGCCCACAACAAGATCCGCAGGAAGGTACTGTCCGACGCGGAGATCCTCGCCGAGGCCCGGGTGCTCCGCGGTCACGGGTTCGACAATGTCCTCCTTGTGACCGGCGAGGCTGGAAGGGTCGGGACCGACTACCTGGCGAACGCCCTGCGGCTCCTCAGGCCCCACTTCTCCGGGCTCTGGATCGAGGTGCAACCGCTCGACGAGGCCGACTACGCCGCGCTGGGGGGCGAGGGCCTGAGTGCCGTGATGGTCTACCAGGAAACGTACGACCCGGCGGCCTACGCGAGGCACCACCTCTCGGGCCCGAAGGCCGACATGGAGTACCGCCTGAACACGCCGGACCGGCTCGGGCGGGCCTCGATAAAGAAGGTGGGCCTGGGCGCCCTCTTCGGCCTAAGCGACTGGAGGGCGGACGCCTGGTTCACGGGCCTTCACCTCCGCCACGTCGAGACCGTCCACTGGCGCACCAAGCTCTCCCTCTCCTTCCCAAGGCTAAGGCCGCACGAGGGCGCGGAGATCCCGGTCACCCCGTTCCATGAGCGTGACCTGGTGCAGGCGGCCTGCGCCTTCCGGCTGCTCTGCCCGGAGGCGGAGCTCTCGCTCTCGACGCGCGAGGGCGCCCTGTTCAGGAATCAGGCCTTCCGGCTCGGCTTCACCGCGATGAGCGCCGGGTCCAAGACGAACCCCGGGGGCTACGCGAGCGAGCCCGAGTCCCTCGAGCAGTTTGCGATAGACGACGCGCGGAGCCCAGGCGAGGTGGCGGCATACCTCCGCTCACAGGGTTACGAGCCCGTGTGGAAGGACTGGGACCGGGCCTATGATGGATTTTCTCGCAGCGCCGAGGCCGCGGCTGCATCCTGACGCTCCGCCGATGCCGCTCAGCCACCAGGAGATCGCCCGCTACCAGAGGCACCTATCGCTCGCCGGTTTTGGCCCGGCGGCCCAGGAGCGCCTGAAGGCCTCCTCGGTGCTGGTCATCGGGGCGGGCGGCCTCGGCTGCCCCGCCCTCCTCTACCTGGCCGCCGCGGGAGTGGGCTCGATCACGATCGCCGACCCGGACCGCGTGGATGCCTCCAATCTCCAGCGGCAGGTCCTGTACACGAGCGAGGACCAGGGCGCCAACAAGGCCGAGGCGGCGGCGCGGCGCCTCCTTGCACTCAACCCGCTGATCCGGGTCACGGCGCTGCCCGTCCGCTTCGACCGCTCGAACGCCCTGCGGCTGGTGGCCGCCGCCGACCTGGTCCTCGACGGCTCCGACAACTTTGCGACGCGCTACCTCGTGAACGACGCGTGCGTGATCGCCGGCAGGCCGTTCGTTTACGGCGCGATCCAGGGCTTCGAGGGCCAGGTGAGCGTGTTCAACCTGAACGGGGGGCCCACGTACCGCTGCCTATTCCCCGAGCCCCCCGAGCCCGGCACGGTCCCGAACTGCGCGGAGGCGGGGGTCCTGGGCGCCGTCACGGGGATGATCGGCACCACCCAGGCCTGCGAGGCGATCAAGGTCCTCGCCCAAGTCGGCGAGCCGCTCTCCGGTCGCCTGCTGGTGTGGGACACCCTCTCGATGAGGGCCTCCCTGGTGGGCCTGAGGCCCGACCCGCTGCAGCGGTCGATAAAGGAGCTCCCGCCCGAGGGGTACGGGGAGACCTGCATCGCCGAGGCCAGGACCGACGAGGTGAACGCCCCAGGGCTCCGCCGGATGCTCTCCGATGGCAGGCCGCTGCAGCTTCTCGACGTCCGCGAGGGATGGGAGCGCGAGCTCTCGTCGATCGACCCCTCCGTGCACCTGCCGCTCGGCCGCCTGGAGATACTCCCGCCCGGGCCGGTAGAGGGGATGGACCCCGGCGTGCGCACCGTGGTGTACTGCGCCGCGGGCGTCCGGAGCCACCGCGCGATGCAGCTTCTCCGCTCCAAGCACCGCTTCACCCAGGTCCTCAACCTGACCGGCGGGATCAGGGATTGGCAGCCATGAACTCGCCGTTCTGCGTCCTGACGATCGCGGGCTCGGACAGCGGCGGGGGCGCGGGCGTCCAGGTCGACCAGCGGACGATCCGCTCGATCGGGGGCCATGCCCTGGTCGCGGTGACGGCCGTCACCGCTCAGGACGCCAGGGGAGTCCAGGCCTGGGAAAGGGTCTCCGTCAGCCTGATCCGCGCGCAGATCGAGTCCGCGCTGGGGGGCTTCACCGTCTCCTCGGTGAAGACCGGCCTTCTCCCTGGCGCCGGTGCCGTGCGGGCCGCTGCCCGTGCCCTTTCGCAGGTCCCGATGCTGCCCCTGGTGGTGGACCCGGTTCTCGCCTCCTCAAGCGGGACGGTCTTCCTCACGAAGGCGGGAATCAGCGCGCTCAGGTCGGAGCTCCTTCCCCTGGCCTCCCTCGTGACCCCGAACTGGCCGGAGGCCGCGCTCCTCACGGGGCTGCCGGTCGGGGACTTCGAACAGGCCCGGCGCGCCGCCACGAGGCTCGCCGACGACTGCGGCCGGCCGGTCCTGGTCAAGGGCGGGCACGCCCCCGGCGAGATCTGCCGCGACTACCTCGCGGTCCCCGGGGACGAGCCGGTCATCTTCGAGACGCTCCGGATCGAGACGAAGAACACCCACGGCACAGGGTGCGTGCTCTCCGCCGCAATCGCATCCTGGCTCGGGCGCGGCGCCTCGCTCCAAGAGTCGGTCCGCCTCGCCCGCTCGTTCCTCGCCAGGGCGCTCACGCGCGGCCGCGGGATCCGCTGGTCGGGCCGCGGCACGGCTTACTTCGGGCAGCGCTAGCGGAGGGTTGCGGTTGAATGGGGCCACGGGCTAGCCCATGGTAACCCACCCCATGAAAACGCCCCGCCTCCTCCTCGCCCTGATTCTCTGCGTCCCGTTGCTGCGCGCGGTCGACAAGGTCCCCGAGTACGCGATCACCGACTTGTACGCCTCGGGTCCGACGATGCTCCTGAGGGCCGGCCGGGACAGCGAGGTGCGCGAGATCTGGTGCGGCATGGACCCGGGCAGGATGAGGCACATCCCCCTCTTCCTCGAGGATTCGATTGTCGGGCGGGTGAGGCGCGGCGGCGCCTGGACCGACCTGACATCGCTCCGCTACCGCCACACCGGGACCCGGCCGGGGTTCATACGGCTCGAGTCCGAGGACGGTGCGGTTTCGATCGAGATCTCCTCCAGGAAAGGCGCACCGCTAAGCCCCATGTTCGTGCGCTACTCCTTTAGGCAACCCTCGGACCTGCGCCTGTCCTCGCGCTTCAAGTACCCCGAGTTCACGCAGTCGTTCCGTTCCGACGACGCCTCGGGTCTCTCCGAGTTCCGGACGCTCTGGAGGGCCGAGAACCCGGTATTGACCACGACCGCAGGGCCGCGGCTGGTCCTGGCGACCTCCCCAGAGGGGCGGACGCTCGAGATCGGCGCCTCCGGGCTTGAGAAGGAATTCACCGGCGTCCGCGAGGTGCTCCTGTGCGTCGACGCAACCGACGCGGCCCCGGCCCCGGAGGGCAAGCTCTGTTACGCCGCATCCTGGGTCCGGTCGCTCGGCGGCACAACAGACCCGGAGGCCGAGATCGCGGAGAACCGGGTATCGCTCTCGAGCGACGACCCGAAACTCGACCGGCTTTTCTCCCTCTCCCTGGATGCGATGAGGGCGTGCCAGTTCTCGTCGGGCGACCTGATGGCCGACATCTTCTTCTACCGGGACTCCTGGCTGCGCGACGGCACCTATACGATGATTGGCCAGGCGCTCGCCGGCGACTACGCCTCGGTGGACCGCTACTTTGGCTTCTGGACAGCGCAGCGGGACTTCTCGGTCGGAGGTGAGCGCGAGGCCCAGCAGCCCGCGATCGCCATCACGGGGCTGTGGTTCTACTCGCGCCTGAGGCCCGAGGCGGGGACCTTCCTCGCCTCGGCCTGGCCCTACGTTAAGTACTACTGCGACTACTACGCCGGCCGGGTCGACAGAGAGGGCATGCTCAACCTGGCGGAGGAGTGGATCTGCTTCATCCCCGCCCCCTCAACCTGGCCGAACGCCGAGGTGTACAGCGGGCTGCGCGCCGCCGCTAAGATTGCCCGGGCTCTCGGGCACCCCGACGAGGAGCGCCAGTGGACGCGCGCGGCCGACCGGCTCCAGCAGACCTTCCTCGCCCAGGCCTACGACGCGGGCAAGGGGCGGCTGATCCCGATGGCTGGACCTGCCGGGAAGGCCTTCACCGACCCCGACTACCCGAAGGCCGAGAACCGCAACGGACCCCTCCGCGAGGACCGCGTGGACGCCGGGATGCTGATCATCGGGAGGCTGGGCGCCTTCGGCGCAAACCAGGGGATCATCCCCGTCGACGACCCCCGCTTTGCATCGACCCAGGCCGAGATCATCCGGGACCTGGAGAACCCCGACCACTCCACGTTCCGCTTCGGCCCGAGCCCCGGCAGCCCCCATGCGCCCGGCGGGGAGCTCGACACCTGGCCCATCATCGCCGCCTGGTCCGCCCAGGACGAGTGGCTCCTTGGAAGGACCGACCTTGCCTGGCGGTACCTGATCTCCGGCATCGTGAACAAGCGGGGGTACGACCTGGAGGACATGAGCGGCTACCTCCCCGAGTACTGGGACCGAAAAGGCGTCCCCGATAAGCAGATGATCGTGTGGTCGCAGGGTGACTTCGTCACCTCCACCCTGCTCCTCTTCCTCGGCGTGAACCCGGAGTCGGAGCGCGCCGACCTGGAGCTGGCCCCGAGCCTGCCCCCCGGGATGGGCCACGCCCACATCGGGAACTTCCGCTACCGGGACTGGAGGCTCGAGTTCGACCTTGTGCGCAGGGGCCCGCTGGTCGATGTCACCGTCTCGGCGAGCGGCCCCGGGGCCTTGCGGGTCGGCCTGCCGTTCGGCAAGGACCTCCGGCTCGAGGCGGCGGGCGCTGCGCAGTTCACCGTCGACCCAAGGGAGTACTACCTCGCGTTCGGACGGTCGGCCCACGCGCCGGAGAGGGCCCGGATCATCTCGCAGGTCCTCCTCGGCCATGAGCCCACCAGGGACCCGGCGACCATGACCCCGGCCGAGCTCGAGGACTTCATCGTCGCCACGGAGACCTCCTACGTTCCAAAGAACCAGTGAGGCGGGCTACTGCATAAGGTAGACCTCGACCAGGCCCACGCCTGTCGTGCTGTTGGACCCGCTCATCTGGAGCGTATAGCTCCCCGCCGGGAGTGTGGCCACCATGGCGCTGTCGGCGGAGCCGTCGGCCAGCTTGAAGGCCCCGACAGCCGACATGTCGCCCGCCGTGGCCTGCCGGATCGTCACCGAGACCGTCGAGGCTCCTGCGACGGAGGGGTTGCCCCAGCCCTTGTTGCTGGCGATCAGCACGCTGCTTGAATCGTAGAGGTTGATGACGGGCTGCGCGAGGACACCCGAGACGTTGAAGGGGGCCGAGCCGAGCGTTGGCCCCACGCCACGCAGCAGGAGCTGCACGGGCTGGCTGCCGGAGATCACGAAGCCTGCGATCAGCAGGTTGGCCCCCGTGCCCACGTTGGCGCGCGCCGAGATGTTCACCAGGTTGCTCGCCGGAGTCCCGGTGTCGGCGTCGTAGATCTCCGCCAGCGCGATCCCGGTCGAGGAGCCGACACCCGTCAGCTGGGAGGTGTAGCTGCCCGCAGCAAGCGAGGTGAGGATCGCGGAATCCGAGGAGGAGCCGGGAAGCTTGAAGGCCCCCACCTGACTAAACGCGCTGGTCAGGACGGCGCCCCCTCCCCAGACCGCGTCGGTCGCCAGCTGCGCCTGCGAGGAGGAGTAGAGTGTGAGGTCCGGCTGCGCGAGGACCCCGGTCAGGTTGAAGGGCGCGGTCCCGAGCGTGGGACCCACGCCGCGAAGCAGGACGCTCTTTGAGGCCGTGCCCTGGATCACAAAGCCGGCGATAAGGATGTTGCCCCCGGTTCCGACATTGGCGCGCGCAGACAAGTCGATGATCCGCCCCCCGCCCTGCGAAGGCGGCGGCGGGTTGGCAACGGTGAGAACCGCGGCCGCGCTCGTGGCTGACGACGAGCCCGCGGTCACCGTCACCGTGTAGGAGCCGTCGTCCGACGCGGTGGCGCCGCGGATCGTGTAGTCGCTGTTGACGGCCCCCGCGATCGCGGTCCCGTTCAGGTACCACTGGTAGGAAAGCGGGGCGGGCCCGGTCGCGCCGACCGAGAGAACGACCGTGGAGCCCGGCGTGACAGTCTGCGTGGCCGGGGACGAGGTGATCGTGAGCGCGTCGACCTGCGCGCGGCCGGTCCTGCGGACCCCGTACTGGTACGTGGGCCAGTCCGCCGAGGCGGCACCGACTCCCAGGTCGAAGGCGTAGAGTTTGTGGTCGTTGCTGCCGAAGTAGAGGGTCGTCCCGGCGATGAGGGGCGAGGACCGGATCCAGTCGTCGGAGGCGTAGGTCCGCACGAGGCTTCCCGTGGACGAGACCGCGTAGACGTTGTGGTCGTAGCTGCCGATGTACACGGTGCCGTTCGAATCCACGGCCGGGGCGCTCGCCCTGACCTGGGCCCCGAGGGGGTATTTCCAGTTGAGGGCGCCGCTGGAGGCGCTGAGCGAATACAGGTAGCCGTCGTAGCCCCCGAAGTAGACGGCCCCGCCGGCGAGCGCGGGGGCGGACGTCACCCCGTTGCCCACCTTGTAGGTCCAGCGGAGCCCTCCCGCGGAGGTCACCGAGTAGAAGTTCCCGCTGAGCGTGCCGACGTACAGGTTGCCGGCGCCGTCGATGGCGGCCGCGGTGTAGATGGCCTCGCCGGACACCGGCGCATTGAACACCCACTTCTGCGCGCCCGCGGGCGTGAACGCGTAGAGGGCGCCGCCGTCGGTGCCGATATAGACGGTGCCGTCAGCCCCGACCGTGGGCGCCGCGTAGGAGGCGCCCGGCACGGGCTCCGTCCACTTGAGCGAGCCGGCGGTCGAAACCGCGTAGAGATTACCGTCCTCGGCGTGGAAGTAGAGCGTGCCGTCTGCCGCCAGTGCCGGGGACGAGGAGACGCCGTTGGTAAGGCCCGAGGAGCTGGACGGCGTCGGAACCGTGTATTTCCACTTGAGGGAGCCGCCCGGGGCGAAGGCGTAGAGGTTGCCGTCGGTCGATCCCGCGTAAACGGTGCCATCCGCGGCCACGGCCGCAGCGCTCGTGTCGAAGATGCCCGCGGATGCGTAGCTCCAGGCCACCGTTCCCGACTGGCTGAACGCATAGAACGAGCCGTCGCCGCTTCCCGCGTAGACCGTCCCGTCCGGCCCCGCCGCCGGGGAGCAGGTGATCGCGTCGCCGGTGAGCGCCTGCCACCGCGAGTCCGCCACCGAGAGGGTAAACTGCCCGATGTCGTTGGTCGTCTTCCCGTCGACGCAGATCAGGTAGGTGGTGCCGGAGACGGCGTTGAAGGAGCAGAGGCACTGGCTAACGGCCGTCGCGGTCCCGGTCTTGCCCGTCGAGGCGGCCGACGCGAGCAGCCCGAGCGAGGACAGCGAGTTGCCCGTGTAGACGGCAACCTCGGGATCGAAGTCGAGGCTATACCCGGAGACCTGGGCGAGTCCCGTGTAGGGCGCGGTCCACGCGTACCAGAGCGAGTGCCCGCCGGCGTTGCCGAGGATCCTCGGCTCGCCCGACTGGAGCGAGGCGTTGCCGTTGGCGTCGAGCACGGAAACGCTCGGGCCCGAAAGGACGCGGGGCGCGGAGATCGAGTCGTTGTCGGGGTCGGTGTTGATGGCCAGGATCGTCTGCCCGCTCTGGATGGTCTGCGCGGCCTGCCCCTGCACGAGGACCTGGTAGGTCGTACCGGCGGTCGCGTGGAAACTGACCTCGCTGTAGCTCACCTTGGTGACCGGGCTGCTGCCCTCGAGCGGCTCCGTGGCGTAGGTCGCGCTGTCCTTGACGAGGGTCAGGGCGCCGAGGCTCGAGCCGGTGTAGACCCCCAGCAGCGTGGGGTAGGTGCTGCCGCCCGTCACGTAGCTGCCCCCGTTCGTCCCGCTCGTGTCGATCTCGACCGTGGCGTCCTGCGGAGCGGTCCATTGCCACCAGAGGGAGTGCACGCCCGCCGTCCCCGCCACGACAGGGGTCCCCCCCTCGGGCGACGACGGCGAGTCGGTGTTGTTGGAGCGCGTGTACGGGTCCAGGCCCACAAGGGTCGTGCGACCCGCGAAGGTGCAGTTTGGGGGCGTGGAGGCGGCCCCCAGGACCTTCGCCAGGTCCATGCGGCCACCACTCTGCGCCTTGCCGGCGAGGGAGGCGCTGGCTGCTGCGCCGTTCAGGACCCTGTTGATCGTCTGGCGGTAGGTGTCGCTCGGGTACTTCTCCCTGAGGAGCGCCACGGCGCCGGTAACAAAGGGCGCGGCCAGCGAGGTTCCGCTGGCGAAGGCGTAGGCCGAGTTTCCCGAGCTCGACGTAGAGAGGATGCTATCGCCCGGAGCAAAGATCTCGACTGAACCCGATCCGTAGTTCGAGAAATAGACCGGCAGGTCCCGGTTGTCGGTCGCGCCTACGGAGACGATGTTGTCGAGGGGGTAATCGGCGGGGAAGGCCGGCGAGATGTCGATGTTCTCGCCGCTGTTTCCCGACGCGCACACGAAGACGATGCCCGCCTTGCCCGCGGCCTGTATCGCGTCCATCTCGGCCTGCGAGCCGGAGGAGCTCCCGAAGCTCGCATTGATCACCTGGACCTTGTGGGAGATGGCGTACTAGATGCAGGGAAGCTCATTTGAGATCGAGCCCGAGCCCGTCTTGTCGAGGAACGCGAGCTCCATCAGCTGCACCTGCCAGGCGACGCCGCTGATGCCCAAGGTGTTGTTGCCGACGGCCCCCACCACGCCGGAGGTGAGGGTCCCGTGGCCCTCGTCGTCCGACGGCGTCCCCGACTTGGTGAGGCCGTTCAGACCGTTGGCGGAGTCCGTCTCGCTCACCGTGTCCGCGGCCCCGGTGCTCGAGTCGACCGAGGCCAAGGAGACCGTCGTCCCCGGGTTCGGGTTCTTCCAGAGGTTGGCCGACAGGTCTTCGTGGGTGAGGAGCGCGCCGGAGTCCAGCATCCCGACCACCACGTCCGGAGCAGTCTTCTGGATATCCCACCCCGCCTCCGCATTGATGTCGGCTCCGGCAATGCCCCCGTTCGCGCCGGAGTTCTTGAGCCCCCACTGGGAGCCGAAGTTCTTGTCGTTAGGGACGGTGGCCTGCGTTTTCCTGACATAGTCGGGCTCCACGAACTCGTAGCGACCCGTCGACATCAGGCGAGCGATCGCGGCCGGCACGGTGTCTCCCGCGGCGAGCTGGATGACCCTGAGGCCCCCCAACCGATCGTACCTGGCGCGCAGAACGAGGCCCTCGCCGCGCTCGGCCACACCCACCGAGTCCCTCGCCGCGGCCTTCGGCTTGGCGATCACGACCCCCTCCCGGTACTCCAGCGCCCCGCTTGGCGGGATGAGGAACCCGCGCGACGAGAGCGGCGACGCGGAGGAGGCGCATGCGAAAATGAGAATGCAGGCGGCCAGCACCACATTGCGCAGGGTGCGTGCGACGGGCAGGTTGTTCATCGGTTCGGAGGGGACGGCTTCCGGGGGGGGACGACTAGCTCCTTGAGACACAAGACGCTCGGACATGTGCCCTCGTTTCGGCTATCTTGTCCCAGGAGCGATCGTACGGTCCAGACCAGATGCGGCACTAGGTCTCCTGACGCAGCACCTCGAGGGGCGGATGGTCGACGACGCCCCTCCCCGCGGCCCATCCCGTCAAGACCGAGAGCGCCGAGACGATTGCTATGGCAGCCGCCACTTGGCCGAAGGGCGCCGCCGCGGCGACGTGAAACACGAAGTGCGCCAGCAGGAGGTTTCCCCCGACGGCGAACACCGAGCCCACCACGGCGGCCTGAAACCCGAGCACGGCGTATTCGACCAGTTGGATCGCCGCAAGCTGGCGCCGTGTGGCCCCAAGTGTCCGAAGAAGGACGGTCTCACGGATCCTCTGGTGGCGGCCCATGAGGACGGCGCCTGCCAAGACGATGAGCCCGGTGGCCACGGTGAAGAGGGCCATGAACTGGATCGCAAACGCCACCTTCGAGAATATCCCGTCCAATGTCTCGACGACCAGGGCAAGGTCGATCGCGGTGACGTTGGGGAACCTGTCGACCACCGCCCGCTGCACCCTGCCCGACTGGTCGGCGGACCCGGCGTGAAGCGCAGCCAGGTAGGTCTTTGGGGCCCCCTCAAGGACGCCGTCGGGAAAGACCACGAAAAAGTTGGGCTCCAGGCGCCTCCACTCGACGGTGCGGATGCTCCCCACGCGGGAGTGCACCACGACCCCCTGCACGTCCCAGTCAACGGGGTCCCCGAGGTGCAGCTGCATGTCTCGCGCGAGACCCTCCTCGAGCGAGATCGGCACCGGGCCTCCACCGGGCGCCACTGCCCCGGTGAACCGGCCCTCGACGACCTTCTCGGTCTGCGACAGCGATCCCCGGAAGGTCGAGCGGTACTCCCGGCGCAGCGCCCATGCCGCGACCTTCGGGTCCTTGTCCTTCATGAGGTCATCGACCGACCGACCCTTCACCGAGGCGATCCTCATGGTCACGATTGGCGCGCTTTCCACCACCGGGGTCCCAGCCTCCGCGGCCGCCGTCCTCAGGTCGGCGATCTGGTCGTCCTGGATATCGAAGAAAATGAGGTTCGGCCGGCCGAGGGTGCCCGCCCCCTCGATCTCGCGCAGGAGCGTCGTCCGGGCCAGAAAGAGCGTGAGGACAAGGAAAGTTCCGAGCCCGAGGGAGACCAGGAGAAGGACCGTGCGGTTGTTCGGGCGGTGGAGGTTCTCGAAACCCTGGCGGACGACGTAGGGCAGTCGCCTCGGGATAAACCGGCGGGCCGCCCAGGAGACCAGGTAACCGAGCCCGGCGAGCGAGAGGAATCCCAAACCAAGCATCGCCGCAAAGCCGAGGCCGACGGACAGCTGACCCGTCTGCCACACGGCGAAGCCGGCGACCGAGGCGGCGATCATTCCGGCGATTGCGAGCCTCCAGGGGTCGGCCGCGACGGCCGCCCGGTCGGCGACGGCCGAGCGCAGGGCCGCCAGCGGCGGGATCCGCCTTACGGCAAGAAGCGGCAGCAGGGAGAAGAGGAGGCAGATCACCACCCCGGCTCCCGTACCGCGCGCAAGGGCGGGCCACGAGACGAAGAAGTCGACGTCGACTGGCAGAAGGCCCTTGAAGAGCGCGGGCAGCGCCAGTTGGACAGCCACGCCCAGGGCTCCCCCGGCGACGGCACCGGCAATCCCGAGGGCAAAACCCTGAAGGAGGTAGACCGAGAAGCTCTGGCGGGCGCTGGCGCCCAGGCACCGGAGGATGGCGACGGTTGCGATCTTCCCGCGGATATAGGCGTGGAGCGAGCTTGCGACGCCGATGCCGCCGAGGATGAGGGCCACGAAGCCCACGAGGCTCAGGAACCCGTCGAGGTGGGAGACGGCCTGGCCGAGGCTTCGCTTGCGCTCGCCCACCGTCTCGAACGAGAGGCGGAACTGAGGGAGCCTGTCCTTCATCTCTCGAACCACCACGTCGGCGTCCCTCCCCGCGGGCAGGCGCACCATCGCCCGGTACCTGGCGAGCGCCCCGGGCCCCGAAAGCCCGGTCCCGGCAAGCTCCCCCATGGAGATGTAGGCCCGGGGGGCCATCATCGCGACCCCGGGTGACTCGCCGGGCACCTTCTTGAGCGCCGCGGCCACGGTGAAGAGGGTTCGCCCGAGCTTCACGGCGTCGCCCGTGCGGAGGCCGTACTGCGCCAGGAGCGTCGGCTCGAGCACAACTGTGGGCGAGGACCCCCGAAGCGCCTCCAGCCCGCCGGCGGGCTCGGTCTGGAACTTCCCGTAGTAGGGAAAGGCCCCCTCGACCGCGTGGACCTGGACTAGCCTCACGTGGGACTGCGACGGGATCGCCAGCATGGAGGAGAAGGTCTCCTCCCTGGAGATGTCGCCCCCCAGCCCCTTGAGGTACTCGAGAACCGGGGGGGCCAGCGGCGCCGGCGACGTCACGAAAAGATCGGCCCCGAGCAGGCCCTTCGCCTCCTGGTCGATCGCCTGGCGCACGTTCGCGCTGAACGAGCCGATCGAGACCAGGGCCGCGATCCCCAGCACGACGGAGAGGGAGTACAGGGCGAGCCTGCGCCGGGAGGCGCGCGAGTCGCGCCAGGCCATCAGGAGGGTGAAGCGCATGCCGGTGGACCTAGGCGGCGCGCTCGTCGGACACGACCGTCCCACCCTTTAGCCGCAGGATCCGCTGGCAGCGTCCCGCCAGCTCGAAGTTGTGGGTCACCATGACGAGCGTCGTTCCGCGCTCCCGGTTGAGCCCGAAGATGAGCTCCACCATCGAGTCCGAGGTATCGCCGTCAAGGTTGCCCGTGGGCTCGTCGCAGAAGAGGATCTTCGGCGAGTTGATGAAGGCCCTGGCAAGGGCGACCCGCTGCTGTTCGCCCCCCGACAACTGCACGGGGTAGTGGTCGAAGCGCGCCGCCAAGCCCACGCGCTCAAGGAGCGCCCGGCCGGCCGGCTCGCAGCCGCGCTCCCCCCGGAGCTCAAGCGGCACCAGCACGTTCTCAAGGGCGGTGAGTGTCGGGATCAGCTGGAAGTTCTGGAAGACGAAGCCGACGCTCGCGTTTCGCACCCGGGCCCTGGCGTCCTCGTCGAGCGAGTCGATGCGCTCCCCGGCAAGCTCGACCGACCCGGCGGTTGCCCGGTCAAGCCCGGCGCACAGGCCGAGGAGGGTCGTTTTTCCGCTGCCGCTCGGCCCTACGATCGCCATGCTGGCACCCGGCCCGAGCTCGAAGCTCGCCTCGTGAAGGACAGTGAGCGGCCCCGCCGCCGTCGGATAGGTCTTCGTGAGCCGGGTGACCCGTAGCATCGCTAATTCTGGCATGGCGCTGAAGAAACACCGGGTGCGGGCGGAGCGCAAACGGGATCCGGGGGCGCGCCGCACAGAATACTCTCGAAGCGCAACGGGCGATGCCTCATCTCGACGGCTGTCCCATGAACCCGCCGCTCCCCACCAGAACGATCCTGCGCGAGGCCTGTCGCGCCGTGGCCCTTGGGCTGGCCCTTCTGGCGGGACCCGCCCGCGCGGATGGGCCAGAGGCGCACCGGATCGTCTTCTTCGGCGACAGCCTTACAGCCGGTTACGGTCTCGCCGACCCGGATTCCCAGTCCTATCCGGCGAGGATCCAGGCCAGGATCGACGCCCAACACCTTCCGTGGCGGGTCGTGAACGCGGGGCTCAGCGGGGAGACGAGCGCCGGAGGCCTCAGGAGGGTCGACTGGGTGCTAGCCCAGAGGCCCGACATCTTCTTCTTGGCGCTCGGATCCAACGACGGACTCCGCGGGATCCCGACCGCGACCACCCGCGGCAACCTGCAGGCGATCATCGACCGCGTGCGCTCGAGATACCCGGAGGCTCGCATCATCCTGGCGGGCCTGCGCATGCCGCCGAGCCTAGGCGCCGACTACGCGGACTCCTTCGGCGCGATCTTCCCGGAGCTCGCCAAGCGAAACCAGCTCGCCCTGGTCCCGTTCCTCCTCGACGGCGTGGCCGAGAACCCCTCGCTCAACCAGGCCGACGGCATCCATCCGAACCCCGCGGGGGCGGAGGCCGTCGCGGCCGGGGTATGGAAGGTCCTAGGGCCGATCCTCGGGTCCAGGCCCTAGAGCGGGCCCACGCGGCGATGGGTATTTCCCGGCAGAGTTCTCCCTTGCCCGAACAAATCCCTGCGGAGAGCCTCTGGCCATGCCGCGGCATCAACGCTCCCACCGACAAGCGCCGGCCCGCGCCACATGCCAGGTGACTACGGCGACATGAAGTCCTGGACTGCCACGCTGCGCGCGGCGCTCCTCGCTGCCCTTTTACTCCTTCCGGGCGCCGTCCACGCCAAGCGCGAGACCCCCGCGGCGTCCGCGGCGAAGGCAGAGACCCTCCTTCTTGGGAACGGGGCCGAGCCGGAGGACCTCGACCCACAGGTCGTGACGGCCTATTCGGACCAGAACATCTTGATCGCGCTCTTCGAGGGCCTGACGGCGATCGACGAAAAGACGTCCCAGCCCGTCCCCGCGGCTGCCGCTTCCTGGGAGACGTCCCCGAACGGCCTCACCTGGACGTTCCACCTGAGGGAGGGCCTTCGATGGTCCGACGGCGAGGCGCTCACGGCCGACGACTTCGTGCAGTCATGGGTGCGGATCCTCACGCCGGCGTTCGGGGCCGAGTACGCCAACCTGCTCTACCCGATCAAGGGCGCGGAGGAGTTCAACATGGGCTCCAGCAACGACCCAGCTATCCTCGGGCTCGCCTCGCCCGACGAGCGCACGATCCGCATAACGCTGGCACGGCCGACGCCCTACCTGGCGGCCCTGGTCGCCCAGCCCCCGTGGTTCCCCGTTAACCCCCGCGTCCTTGAACACTACGGAGCCACCACAAAGCGGGGCACCCAGTGGACCCGCGCCGGCAACCTTGTCGGCAACGGCCCCTTCATCCTCGACGAGTGGACGCCCAACTCGAGGATCGTCGTGGCGAAGAACCCCAACTACTGGAACGCCGACGCGGTGACGCTGCGCCAGATCGTCTTCTTCCCCAACGAGAGCCCGGATACCGAGGAGAAGGATTTCCGGGCGGGCCAGCTGCACCTCACCTACTCCCTGCCCCTGTCCAAGATCGAGGCCTACAGGAAGGCGTCGCCGGAGCTCCTCCGGGTGGACCCGTTCCTGCAGACGTTCTTCCTCAGGTTCAACACCAAGCGCCCCCCCTTTGATGACGCCCGGGTCCGCAGGGCCCTCTCGCTCGCCGTCGACCGGGACCTGATCGCCAGGCGGGTCCTTTCCGGCGGATATCCGCCCGCCCACTCCCTCACGCCCCCTGACTGCGGCGGATACACCTCACGCTCCCGGGTGGAGCTCGACCTAGAGCAGGCCAGGAAGCTCCTCTCCGACGCGGGATTCCCGGGAGGAAAGGGATTTAGGCCGTTCGAGGTCCAGGTCCGCAATGACGAGGTGCAGCCGGTCGTCATGGAGGCCGTTCAGGCGATGTGGTCCAAGGGTCTCGGCGTCCACATGACGATCGCCACGGTCGAGCAGAAGACCTGGATACAGAACCAGCAGACGCTCGACTACGACGTGTCGACCGCGGGCTGGGCCGGTGACTTCCTCGATCCGGTCACCTTCCTGGACCTTTTCGTCACCGGCGGCGGCAACAACTGGACCGGATGGGGTGAAAAGGCCTATGACCAGATCCTGGACCAAGCCGGTTCGGAGCAGTCGCAGGCGGCGCGGTTCGAGGACTTCCAGAAGGCCGAGGCCTACCTCCTTGAGCAGGGCCCAGTGGCGCCGCTCTACTACGGGGCCAGGGCCTACCTGATTGCGCCCTGCGTAGGGGGATGGACACCGGCACTTCTCGGGTACCACCGCTACACCCTCGTGCGCCTCTCCGAGGAGTGAGGTATCGGATTGTCCCGGGCCCACACGAGCGCGTACCCTCCCCCCAGATGCGAATCCCACTCCTGGCGCTCCTTCTCCTCTGCCTTGCCACCGCCGCCCGGGCCGGCGAGGTGACCTTCAAGCGCGTCTGGCCGCAGTGGTACGACGCGGACTCCTTCCAGAGCTTCTATGAGGACCACACGGGCAAGGAGCTGACGGGAAAATGGATAGTCGTGAGGAGCCAGCCCGGGGACAGGGCGGGCATCTACTTCCTGACCCGGGTGGAGAACCCAGACGGAGCCATTAGAGGGGCCACCTTCACCCTCCGCGTGATCGCACCCGACTCGACCGACACGGTCACGTTCAACTTCCCCCAGGACATCCCCGCCGGAAGCCACCTCTTCCAGATCGGACTGACGGGCAAGGACTGGAACAAGCCCCGGATCCAGCCCGTCGCGTGGCAGCTCGAGCTCCGCTCAGCCGACGGCAGGGTCCTTGCGCAGGCGAAGAGCTTCCTCTGGGACAAGGGCGGGAAGTAGCCGGGGCCGGAAAGCCCGATGATCGACCCGCTCAACGTCACGGACACGTCGCGCTCGGCCGAGGAGCTCGAGGAGTTCCTGCTCTTCTGCGTCGTCGTCGCGGGAAAGAATGCGGACCAGCAGGCGGCCAAGCTCGAGCGCTTCCTTAAGGGACGCAGGCCCTTCGCCTACATCCGCTCGAACGAGCAGGGACTCGAAGGCCTCCTGCGGGAGGTTCGGCTGGGAAAGTACTCGCTGCTCGTCCGGAGCTTCCTCGCCCTGGCCCGGTCGGGCATCGACCTGCGCGAGTGCAGGTGGGAGGACCTGACCCAGTTTCCAGGCATCGGGATAAAGACGGCGAAATTCTTCACGCTCCACTCCCGGCCTGGGCAGATGCTCGGCGTCCTCGACACCCACGTCCTCTCATGGATGCGCGAGCACTGGGGGCCGGCCCCGGGGGCAAGGGGCGCCGTGCCCCGGCACTCGCCCCAGGACCGGGATCTCTACCGGTTCTGGGAAACCGTGTTTTTCGGTATGGTCGCGGCCCGTTTCCACGGGCGGGGCCCCATCGACTGGGCGAAGTTTGACCTCGACCTCTGGAAAGAGCGGCGGGGCAGCGCGGCCTAGCCCCTTTGGATCAGCTCAACCTCGTAGCCCTCCGGGGCGTCGATAAACGCGATGACGGAGCCTGAGCCTGTCTTGGTCGGGCCGTCCGAGAGCTTGACGCCCTTAAGGGCGATCTCGGCCGCGAAGGCCTCGATGCTATCCACCTCGAAGGCGAGGTGCATCAGGTCGGCCTGCACGGCGACCGGCGGGCTGTCCGGCAGCTGGCAAAGCTCGATCTCCTCGTCGCTGTTGGGGACCTGGACGAAGGCGAGCTTCGCCCCCCTCGGGGAGGTGTGGCGCCTGGAGACCCTGAGCCCGAGGATGTCCTCGTAGAACCTGACGCTCCGCTCGAGGTCGTTCACGCGCATCCGGGTGTGGAGGAATTTTTTGACCATAGTATGAGTGTAGGCGCGCCCGCGCCCGCCGCAAGCGCCCGCCTCGGCCCGGCCCCGCTGCCAATCCCGTTGGACATTGGGCGGAATTGGCAGCAAAGTGCCCTCCACCCACCCCATGAAACTCCTCGCCATCCCCGCCCTGGCACTCGTCGCCGCCTCGTCCGCAGGACTCCGCGCGCAGCCCGACCCGAACTGGATCGACCACGACCGCGAGCGGCCGATGGCCACGGTCATCGATCCCGGGACCGCCAGCACCCAGGACCAGCCGGGAAGGCCGCCAAGCGACGCGGTCGTCCTCTTCGACGGAAAGGACATATCCCCATGGGTCGCGTTGGACGGCAGCCCCACCAAGTGGATCGTCCACGACGGAGCCCTCGAGTGCGTCCCGGGCAGCGGCTACGTCCGCACCCTCGAGTCCTTCGGTGACTGCCAGCTCCACATCGAGTGGGCGGCTCCCAACCCGCCGCACGGGGTGAGCCAGGACCGCGGCAACAGCGGCGTGTTCTTCGGGTATGACCGCTACGAGTGCCAAGTCCTCGACTCCTACCAGAGCAAGACCTACGCCGACGGCGCCGCGGCCGCAATCTACGGGCAGTACCCCCCGCTGGTGAACGCAACCCGCCCGCCCGGGCAGTGGCAGACTTACGACATCATCTGGACGGCGCCCCGCTTTGACGCGGACGGAAAACTCATTTCCAAGGCCCGCGAGACAGTCATCCACAACGGCGTCCTCGTGCAGAACAACGTGGAGCTAACCGGCCCGACGGGCTGGATAAACCGGATACCGTACTCGGCCCATCCCGAGCGCCTTCCGATCGCCCTCCAGGACCACGGCCATCCCGTCCGCTACCGCAACGTGTGGGTGCGCGAGCTGGGCAACCCACGGCACAAGGAGTTCATGCTCCCCGAGGCGCTTCTCGCCTCCTACGCCGGTGTCTATGGAAACTCCAAGGGCACCGTGGCCGATGTGCGGCGCCTTCCCGACGGCCTGCTTTGCCTCAATTATGCGGACCGCACACTCGTGATGCACGCCGACTCGCCGACGCACTTCTACGCGCTTTCGACCGACGTGCAGTGCACCTTCGACTTTACGGACAAGTCCAAGGCCCTTCGGATCACCGTCGGAGAGGACGGCGAGGGGGCTAAATTTGAGAGGAAGGGAATCCCGGTCTCCCCCACCCCCGTGCCCCCCGCGGCCGAGGCGCCGGCGGCCGCCCCCGCTCCCGCAGCGGCGGCCCCGGTTCCGGCCCCGGCCCACTAGTACATATAACTGACACTCACCCGGAAGAGCGCCTTGGAAACAAGCTGGTCTCCGGTACAGCGCTGGTAGAGGGGCAGCTCGACGTCCGCGTAGACCTTCAAGGGGTGGACGTCCAGCTCGAGGCCCGGCGCGGCCAGGACCCTCGAGTACCCTGAGGCGACCGGATCGGCCGAGTTGGCCCCGGAGTCCCTGCCCCTCACCGAAAGCTTGATCTGCCCTACCGGGGCGATGCCAAGGCGCCCGATCCTGAGGCCCGTGTAATAGGCCCCGACCGAGAGGTCCCCCTCTATCCCCGGGCGGTACTGGACCTGGGTGAGGACCGGCAAGTCGACAAGCGCCTGCACGAAGCCGCTCCAGGAATCGCCGAGACTGACGCGGTTGAAGCCACCGACTAGCAGGTCGGTGCTACCGCTGCCGATCTCGGTGTCGCGGTCGATGTCCCCGAACGCATCCTCTTTGGTATAGCTCCCTGTGGGGAGCTTCAGGCCGAAGGTGATGCCGGTTGAAAGATCAGACGAGAACCCCGTATAGATACCCTCGAGGCGCACGTCACCGAAGCCGCTAAAGCTGACGTCAACGATGTCGCTGCCCGACGCCCCTCCGGTGGTCTCGAAATGCCTCGACTCATAGGGCAGCTCCAGGCGAAGGCCCCAGGTGCGGTTGAACATCTGCTGGTAGCCCAGTGTGTACCAGCTGGTCCTGATGTCCTTGTCTTTGTTATTGTCGGCGGGCGCTTTCGAGGAGCCGCTCCAATTCTGGTTCTGGTCCTGGTAGTCGTAGTCGAAGAAGGCCTCCACGCCGGGCTGCGTGGGGATCATCGAGCTCGTGCCGACCTCGTAGATGCCGCAGCCGCAGGCGCAGGCCCGGGCGTCGCGGGGCAGGACTAGGGCGAGTGAAAGAAGCAGGCAGGAGAAGGCCTCCCGCGGCCGGGCCCTGGTCAGGCCGGCGATGCGATGAATGGGGGCCGAAAGGCCCTTAATGAAAGAAGAGAAATCCATGGGTGTGTGCCAAAAAGGCGAAAATAGGTGTTGGGTTTACGATGGTAATGCGGGTAACGCCGATAGGCGGGCGCAGAAATGCCCCGCAAGGCAGGCATCTGATCCCGACTTTGGGAACGGCACGGGCCGCCCGGCTCCCGCAGGGGGGCTGGGCCTCGTGCCCTAGGCCGCCAGGCCGGGCGCGACTCTCGGGGGCGGCACGGGGACCTCGCCCGCTCTCTGAGCGGCGCGCAGTTCCATATCGGCCGGCCACGCCTCCGCGGGCCTCGGCACCACCGAGGCTGTCGCGGGGTCGAAAATCATGACCATCTTGTCGGTGCCCGCAGAGGGCACGGCCGTACCGTGGCTGCTCGACGCCTCCCTGGCCTTGTTGACAGCGCCGCAAATCTCGCACGGCTTGGCCGGGTCGAACGTCTCCTTCGCTGCCGCCACGATGGACTCGGATTTCACGTATCCGGCGAACATGCGGCCCCAAGCAAACACCTGGGCCACGTCCAGCATCGCCCCGCTGGCGCAAAGCCAAGCAAACAGGAGGGAAAGGGAGGCCAGCCGACGGTTCATTTCGAGCATGGAAAACTCAAGGGAGCCAGGAGGGTTGGCAAGCCATTCAACTCTGCCAGCCGGTTTTTGAAAAGCGGCGCCCGAACTGGACAATCCGCCGCCGAGGCGCCAGCATGGCCTTCCCTGGCTGCCACCCCAGATTCAGCCGCCAGGGTGAACCTCATCCCCCGACGGCGCGGACCCCAACCAACCGACATGGACACCCCCATCCTATCACGACGCGAGGCCATCAAGAGGGCCGCAATTGCCGGACTAGCGGCACCATTCCTGGGGGCCCTCGAAGGCATGGGCGCCGGGGAGCCGGCCGCCGCGCCGGCCCCATCGGGCCCGCTCACGTTGGGCCTAGCCGGGTACTCCCTCAGGAAATATTCGACGGACGATGCGATCCGGCTCCTCCAGGAGCTGAAGATCACCTCGGTGGCCGTCTTCAAGGTTCATGTCCCGATCCAGATCAGCACGCCCGAGGTCTGCCGGGACATGGCGAAGAAGTTCCGCGATGCCGGAATCTCGATCGCAGCCACAGGCGTTGTCTACCTTTCGAAGAACGAGGGCGACATGCGCCGGGCCTTCGACTGCGGAAAGGCCGCGGGACTGACGACGATGACGGCATCTTACGCAAAGCCGCCAGACCATGAGGCCCTTGCCCTCACGGAGCGCTTCGCAAGGGAATACGACATGAGGATCGCGTTCCACAACCACGGGCCGGAGGACGCGATATTCCCCTCGCCCTACGACGTCTGGAATGCAGTTGCCCCCTACGACGAGCGCCTCGGGCTGTGCATCGACATTGGCCATTCCTACCGCGCCGGCGTCGACCCGACCGAGGCAATCCTCAAGTGCAAGTCCCGGCTCTACGACGTCCATGTGAAGGACACCCTCGCTGACCGCGGGGCGAAGAAGGACATCCCTGTCGACATGGGCTTTGGCAAACTCGACCTGCCCTCGGTCGTGGCGGCCCTCCTGAAGATCGGCTACTCCCACCAGGTCGGGCTGGAGTACGAGGTCGAGGTGGCGGATGCCCTTCCCGGTATTGCCCAGTCCTTCGGCTACCTGCGGGGGCTGGCGGCGGCCCTGGGATCGAAGGGGACCGCCGCGTGAGAGGACCCCTCCGCCTCGCCTGCGCCGCCGCGTTCGCCGGAGCCGCGGGTTTCCTCTTTGCCGAGGAAGGGCCGTCAAACACCCTCTCTGCGCAGGAGGCGGGCGCCGGCTGGAGGCTCCTTTGGGACGGCGCCTCTTCCCAGGGATGGAGGAGCGTCAGCGGGCCGTCGTTTCCGGCAGCCGGCTGGCGGATGAAGGACGGCGTTCTCTCGGTCGAGCCCTCGGAGGGACACGGCGGGGACATCATCACCATCGACCGCTACTCCGACTTCGAGCTCAGCGTGGACTTCCGGATCACGCCCGGCTGCAACAGCGGGATAAAGATATTCGTGGACCCAGAGCGCAACCGGGTCGCGGGAGCCTCCATTGGGCTCGAGTACCAGATCCTGGATGACGCGACCAACCCCGACGCGAGAATGGGGAGGGACGGCAACCGGACGCTCGGGTCCCTCTACGACCTCTATCCCCCGTCGGCCGACAAGCATCCCAATCCGATTGGCAACTGGAACACCGCGCTCATCGTCTCGAGTGGGCCCCATGTCGAGCACTGGCTTAACGGCCGCAAGATACTCGAGTACACCCGATTCACGCCGGGCTTCAGGGAAAGGGTCCAAGCGAGCAAATTCCGTGTCGTCCCCGGCTTCGGCGAACTCCAGGATGGCCACATCCTCCTCCAAGACCACGGAGACCAAGTTTTCTTTCGAAACCTCAAGATACGCATCCTCAAGGGCCATCCCGTGACAGCCCAAGCTCCCCAACCCCAACTCCCATGAATCCCCTCTTCGGCCGCCGAGAATTCCTCACCAAGACTGCCCTGGCCGGGGCCGCGCTTGCCTCTATGCCCGCGTGGGTCCGCGCCGGCACCCCGGGCTCCAACAATCGCCTCCGCATCGCGGTCATCGGCTCGAACAATCGTGGCCTTGACCACATCGAAGCCCTTTCCGGGATTGAAGGCGTGGAGCTCGCGTACGTCTGCGACGTGGAAGACGGCGCCCTGGCCAAGGGAATGAAGAAGGCCTCACTGTTCCCTGGGATGGCACCCAAGGCCGAGAAGGATTTCAGGCGCATCCTCGACGACAAGTCGATCGACGCGATTACGGTGGCGGCACCCGACCACTGGCACACGCCGATGGCGATCATGGCCCTCGCCGCGGGCAAGCATGTCTACGTGGAGAAGCCCTGCAGCCAGAATCCGCACGAGGGCGAACTCCTGCTCAAGGCCATAGCCCGGTACGGGCGCAAGGTGCAGATGGGCAACCAGCGCCGCTCGTTCCCGAACATGAAGGTGGCGATAAAGGAGATCCGGGACGGCGTGATCGGTAAGGCGTACTTCGCCCGCGCCTGGTACGACAACAACCGCGGCTCGATAGGCCACGGCACGGAGGTCCCGGTTCCGCCGGGCCTGGACTACGAGCTCTGGCAGGGGCCGGCCCCGCGCAGGCCCTACCGGAGCAACCTGATCCACTACAACTGGCACTGGTTCTGGCACTGGGGAACGGGCGAAGCCCTCAACAACGGCACCCACGAGATCGACGTGTGCCGCTGGGCTCTTGGGGTCGATTTCGCTACGCGCGTCACCTCCAACGGGGGACGGTACCGCTTCAAGGACGACTGGGAGACGCCGGACACCCAGGTGATCACCTGGGATTTCGGCGGGGAGAAGTCGATCTCATGGGAAGGCCGCAGCTGCAACGGGTTCCCGAGCGAAGGCTACTCCCGAGGGGCCATGATCTACGGGACCGACGGGACCGCGTTCCTGGAGGGCAACAACTACACCGTTTTCGACAAGAAGGGCCAGAAGGTGAAGTCGACCGCGGAGAAGGCCGAGGGCGACCCCACAAACACGCAGAGCGCGAACGGGATCCGTCTAGACCGGATGCATGTGAAGAACTTCGTCGACGCCGTCACGACCGGCGCGGCGCTCACCTCCCCCATCGAGGAAGGTCACAGGAGCACCACCATGCTCCACCTGGGAAACATCTCGCAGCGGGTGGGCCGGACCCTGGCGTGCAACCCCGACGACGGCCACGTCATCGGCGACGACGGCGCCATGAAGCTCTGGCAGCGCGAGTACGAGCCGGGCTGGCAGCCCGCGGTCTGACCTGGCGCGACGCACCCGCTCCCATGCTGCGCACAGGAATCCTGAACCCGAGCCTCCTGGCCCTGCTCGCTAGGATCCGCCACACGAACACACTGGTGATCGCCGACCGGGGATTCCCGTCCTGGCCGGGCCTCGAGACCGTGGACCTGTCGGTTGTGGACGACCTGCCGACGGTCGCCCAGGTCCTCTGCGCGATTAGGCCCAACTTCGGCATCGGCCGCGTGTTCGCCGCCCAGGAGCTCATGTCGGCGAACAGCCCGGATAAGCTCGCCCCGCACTTGGCTGCGCTTGCGGGCCTTACGCTGACCATGGAGGCGCACACCGAATTCAAGAAGCGGGTGCCCTCTGCTGTCGGCCTCATCCGCACGGGCGACACCACCCAGTACGCCAACCTCATCCTCGAGTCGGCCTGACCGCCGCACGGGACGCACGCATGCACTACCGCACGCTGGGATCAACGGGGGTCAGGGTCTCGGCTCTGGCCTACGGGGGCTCCTCCCTCGGCTCCGCTTTCCGGGATGTCGACGAGGCCGAGGGCATACGCTCGGTCCACGTGGCGCTCGACAACGGGATCAACCTGATCGACACGGCGCCGTACTACGGGGCAACCAAGGCGGAGGCGGTGCTCGGACGGGCCCTCAGGGGGATCCGGCGAGACCGGTACGTGCTCGCCACGAAGGTCGCCCGCTACGGCCCAAACCTCGCCGACTTTGACTTCTCGGCCGAGCGCGTGACGCGCAGCGTGGATGAGAGCCTCGCCCGGCTCGGGGTCGACCACGTGGACTTCATCCAGGTCCACGACATGGAGTTCGGCGACCTCCGGCAGATCGTCTCCGAGACCATCCCCGCCCTAAGAAAGGTCCAGGCCGCGGGCAAGGCGCGCTTCGTGGGCATATCGTGCCTGCCGGTCCGCCTCTTCAGGCAGGTGCTCGACGAGTCCCCCGTGGACCAGATCCAAAGCTACTGCCACTATTGCCTGAACGACACGGCGCTCGGGGACCTGCTTCCCTACCTCAGGGAGAAGGGCGTCGGGATCTTCAACTCGGCCCCGTTGGCGATGCGCCTGCTCAGCGACGACGGCCCCCCGGGCTGGCACCCGGCGCCGGCGGGGCTCCGCGCGAAGTGCGCCGAGGCCGCGGCCCTGTGTCGGGCTCGGGGCTCGGACATCGGAAAACTCGCCCTCCAGTACGCGCTCCTAAATCCCGACATCCACACCCATGTCGTCGGGACCGCGAGCCCGCAACGGGTGCTAAAGAACATCGAGGACGCCTCGACGCCCCCGGACCCCGAACTGCTCCGCGACGTGCTCCGGGTGCTGGAGCCCGTCCACAACGTGACCTGGCCCTCGGGCCGCCCCGAGAACGGCTAGCCTTGCGCCCGAATGGCGCACCCTTCCGGGGCGTTTATGATTGCTTTCGATCATATAACGCCTTCGCTCTTCCCCCATGAGAGTCGCCGCCCATGTGGTCGAGGCACGGCGGGAGTCGCTGTCGCGCCTCCTTGAGCGGCACCGCTACCTCTCCGTGCCCGAGCTCGCCCGCCAGCTCGGGGTGTCGGAGCCAACCGCCCGCAGGGATCTGTCCGTCCTCGCCGGCCAGAAGCGGATCACACGCACCCACGGCGGGGCCATGCCCGAGATCGAGGTCACCTTCGCGTCACTGCGGGAGCGTGCGCGCGTGGCGCGGCAGGCGAAGGCCCGGATTGCGCGGCGCGCCCACGGATTCCTGGAGGCTGGAAGCTGCTGCTACCTTGACGCGGGCACGACGATGCTGGCGCTCGCGCTCCAGCTGAGGGCACACCCCGTGCACGGGATCACCGTGCTGACGAACAACCTGGCGGCCGCCAACGCGCTGAGTGGCTCAGACCAGGTTGACCTCAGGCTGACCGGCGGGAGGTGGCTCAGCCGCCAGGCCTTCCTTTTCGGCCCGGAGGCAAGCCGCGCGATAGACCTGTGGGACATCGACACCGCGTTCTTCTCGGCCGAGGGGATGGACGCCGAGGGCCTCTGGAACACCCAGCCCGAGGTGGTTGAGATGCAGCGCAAGGTGATAGCCAAGGCTAGGCGGGTCGTCTTCTGCATCGACTCCGGCAAACTGGGGCACTCAACCCCGAACCGGCTCACCACCTGGGACAAGGTCCAGCACCTGGTGAGCGACGCCTCCCCCTCACTTCTTGCTTCCCGTGGGATCCCCCTTCGAAGGCAAGCCATCCTTTCCGCCTGACCCCTGCCCCCCATGAAGAAGAAACAAAAGACGATCCTGCTCGTGGCCAACGGTGACCTTCGCCCCTCGGCCAACAAGACCTGCTGGCCCGCACAGCAGACGATGGAGGCGGCCCTCACCGCGGCGCTGGCCGGCCTTGGCTACGCCCTTAAGCGCGCCCACCCCTACAAGCCCAAGCAGGGCCACGGCTTCATCGGCTCCCAGAAGGAAGGGATGGAGGTGTTTGCCCGGATCGACCGAGGTACGCCGCTCATCGTGGCCGAGGCCGTCTGGCAGTACTCGCACCACCTGCTCCACGGGCTCATCTCGCACGAGGCCCCCGTCCTCACCGTGGCCAACTGGAGCGGGACCTGGCCGGGGCTGGTCGGAATGCTCAACCTGAACGGCTCGCTCACGAAGGCCGGGGTCCCCTACTCGACTCTCTGGAGCGAGGACTTCACGGACCGGTACTTCCTAGACGGGCTCTCGAGCTGGCTCGGCACGGGCAAGGTCAGGCACAGGACCCGGCACGTGCAGCCGCTGGCTCGTGCGAAAGTTCCGGTCCGGGCCGCCGCCGTGGCCCGAAGGATCGCGGCCGACCTGCGCCTCCGAAAATCCATCATGGGCATCTTCGACGAGGGCTGCATGGGCATGTACAACGCCGTGATCCCCGACGAGCTGCTATTTCAGACGGGGGTCTACAAGGAGCGGCTGTCGCAGTCGGCGCTCTACTACGCCACGACCCAGGTGCCCGACTCCGAGGCCCGCTCCGTGTATTCATGGCTCCTGGCCAAGGGCATGACGTTCCACTTGGGCGCAAACGAGGAAACGGACCTCACCGAGCGCCAGGTCCTCCTGCAGTGCAAGATGTACGTCGCCGCCCTCCGCATCGCCGACGACTTCGGGTGCGAGAGCATCGGGATCCAGTACCAGCAGGGGCTCAAGGACCTGCTGCCGGCAAGCGACCTGGTCGAGGGTATCCTTAACAACGCCGACCGGCCACCAGTGAGGAACGCCGCAGGCCGGGTCATCCTCCCAGGCAGGCCCCTCACCCATTTCAACGAGGTCGACGAATGCGCGGGCCTAGACGGCGTGCTGACGAACCGCGTGCACACGGCCCTGGGTCAGCCCGTCGAGAGCACCCTCCACGACCTTCGCTGGGGCGACTGGGACAGGAGCGGCACGACCGGGGAGTACGTCTGGGTCTTCCTGATCTCCGGGAGCGCGCCGCCGGCCCACCACGTCGGAGGCTACCGGGGCACCGACTCGATGAGGCAGCCGCCGATGTACTTCCGCCTGGGCGGCGGCACCGTCAGGGGCGTGGCCAGGCCGGGAGAGATCGTGTGGAGCCGGGTCTTTGTCGAGGGCGGGAAGCTAAAGATGGACCTCGGGAGGGCCAAGGCGATCTCCCTTCCCGAAGCGGAGACCCAGCGCCGCTGGCGGGAGACGACCGTGCAGTGGCCGATCATGCACGCGGTGACCTACGGCGTCACCCGCGACCAGATGATGGCGCGCCACAAGGCCAACCACATCCAGGTCGCCTATGCTAGGAGCGCCAGGGAAGCGGACCTGGCGCTGTACGCTAAGGCCGCCCTTGCGGCCGAGCTCGGGCTCGAGGTGAGCCTGTGCGGCACGAAAGCCGACGGGAGCCCATTCTGAAGTGAACCCTACACCTTCCCGCCCCGCCTCGGTGAGGCGCCAGCTCCTCTCCCTCTCGCACGACCTTGGCCGCGAGGACCGGGGGCTTGCGATCCTCGGGGAGGGCAACACCTCGGCGCGGCTCGCCAGCGCGACCTTCCTGGTCAAGGCGAGCGGCTTCAACATGGAGACCCTCACCTCTGGAGGCCTGACGGAGTGCCGCTTCGACGCGCTCCTCGGGCTCCTCGAGAACGGGAAGGCGGACGACGCCGAGGTGAACCGGGTGCTCCTGGCTTCCCGCGTGAGCGCCTCCTCAAGGAAGCCTTCCGTGGAGGCCATGTTCCACGCGTACCTCCTCTCGCTCCCCGGCATCAACTTCGTCGGCCACACCCACCCTGTCGCCGTGAACGGTGTCCTTTGCTCCGACGGAGCGGCTTCGCTTGCCCACCGCAGGCTTTTTCCCGACGACATCGTGTGCTGCGGGGAGGACTCCGTGCTCGTCCCGTACACCGACCCGGGCCTGAGCCTGGCCCGGGCGATCCGCAGCGAGACCGAGCGTTTCGTCCGGAGGCACGGCTCGGCGCCACGGGTGATCCTCCTACAGAACCACGGGCTGATCGCCCTGGGCGCGACCCCGCCTGCCGTATTGGCCGCCACCTTGATGGCGGAAAAGGCCGCCCGGATCCTGACAGCCGCCTCCTCCTTGGGTCGCAGCCCGCGCTTCCTCACAGCCAGGCAGGTCCGCCGGATCGGCGGCCGCCCCGACGAGCACCACCGCCAGCGCATCCTCGGCCTCTAGCCCCCTCTCCATGAAACCCTACCGCCATGTGAACAACCTCTGGGACGACAAGAAGGCCGCCGCGCTCGACCCGGTCGGCCGCCTCGTCTACCGCTCAAACCTCCTCGGGAGCGACCAGCGCATCACCAATACCGGGGGTGGAAACACCTCCTCGAAGATCACCGAGCGGGATCCGCTGACCGGGCAACCCGTCGAGGTCCTCTGGGTCAAGGGCTCCGGAGGTGACCTAAGGACCAGCACCCGCGAGAACTTCTCTTCCCTCTACCAGTCAAAGCTACTCGGCCTGCAGCCCCTCTACGCCGCGAGGACGGACAAGGGCCTCAAGTCCCGGGCCGAGGACGACATGGTGGGCATGTTCCCCCACACGACCTTCAACCTGAACCCCAGGGCCCCCTCCATCGACACGCCGCTCCACAGCTTCCTGCCGGGCAGGCACGTGGACCACATGCACCCCAACGCGGTGATCGCCGTCGCGGCGACGGCGGACTGCGAGCGCCTCACCCGGGAAATCTTCGGGGGGAGGATGGCCTACGTTCCGTGGATGAGGCCCGGCTTCGAGCTCGGCCTGGCCATGCAGGAAATCGCCCATGCGCAGCCGGATGTCCGCGCGATCATGATGGGTCAGCACGGCTTCATATCCTGGGACGACGACGACAAGGAGTGCTACACGGCGACACTCGGCTTCATCGAGGAGGCCGCCGAATACATTGAGGCGAAGTACCAGGCCAAGGGCGGCGACAACGCGGCATTCGGGGGCGCCAAGCACCGCTCCCTGGAGCCCGGCGCACGCCGGGCGGTCCTCGCGGCCATCCTTCCCTGGCTCCGGGGGAAGGTCTCGTCGGAGCGGCGCCTGATTGGCACGGTGCAGGACGACGAAAAGACCCTCCGGTTCGTCAATTCCAGCGACGCCGCGCGCTTGGCCGAGCTCGGGACCAGCTGTCCCGACCACTTCCTGAGGACCAAGATCAAGCCGTTGTACGTCGCCTGGGACCCCCAGTCCGGCGACACGGCCTCGCTCCGGGCCGCAATCTTCAAGGGGATCGAGGGCTACCGCGCGGACTACGCGGCCTACTACGCCAAATGCAGGCGACCGGACTCGCCCGCCATGCGGGATCCGAACCCCACCGTGGTGCTCATCCCCGGGATCGGCATGGTCACGTGGGGCAAGGACAAGTCGGAGAGCCGGGTCACCGCCGAGTTCTACACCTGCGCGATCGAGGTCATGAGGGGCGCCGAGGCGATCGACCGCTACATCGCCCTACCCCAGCAGGAGGCCTTCGACATCGAGTACTGGCTCCTCGAGGAGGCGAAGCTCCGGCGCATGCCGCCGGAGAAGGAGCTAGCCCGGCAGGTGGCGATTGTCGTCGGCGCCGGTTCGGGCATTGGACGCGAGACCGCCCTTCGCCTCGTTCGCGAGGGCACCCACGTCGTTTGCGTGGACCTGAACGAGGGCGCGGCGCAATCGACGGCGAAGGAGATCACCGACAAGCACGGACTTGGCATCGGGGTCGGCGGGAGCGGGATCTCGAGCTGCGGCCCGGCCCTGGGTCTGGCCGCGAACGTCACCGACCGCTCGAGCATCCGTGCGATGCTGGACCAGGTCGCGCTCGCGTACGGCGGCTTTGACCACATCTGCGTGACTGCGGGGATATTCGTTCCGAGCGACACGACAGGCCACATCCCCGACGAGAAATGGGCGGCCACCTTCGCGATCAACGTCACGGGCAGCTACCTGGTGGCCGACGAGGCCGCCAAGACGTGGTCCGACCAGGGCCTAAAGGGGAGCCTGGTGCTCACGACCTCGGCGAACGCCGCCGTGGCCAAGAAGGGCTCGCTCGCCTACGACACCTCGAAGGCCGCGGCGAACCACCTGGTGCGCGAGCTGGCGATCGAGCTGGCGCCACTCGTGCGCGTGAACGGGGTGGCTCCAGCCACGGTGGTGCAGGGCTCCGCGATGTTCCCACGGGACCGTGTGATCGGTTCCCTGGCCAAGTACAAGATCCCCTACCGCGACGACGAGCCGACGGAGTCGCTGGTGTCCAAGCTCGCGCAGTTTTACGCCGACAGGACGCTCACCAGGTCGCCGATCACCCCCGCCGACCAGGCAGAGGCCTACTTCCTCCTCGTCTCAGGAAGGCTCTCCAAGACCACCGGGCAGATAATCACTGTCGACGGGGGCCTCCACGAAGCCTTTCTTCGCTAGGCGTGAAAGCCGTCCACTGCGCAGCCGTAGACCTGGGGGCAAGTTCCGGCCGGGTGATCGTGGGCTCGTGGGTACGGGGCCGCCTTTCACTTAGAGAGGTTCACCGCTTCCCCGTCCAGTTCAGGTCGCTCGGCGACGAGGACTACTGGGACCTCCCCACCCTCTGGTCGGAGGTCCGTGCGGGTCTCCTTAAGGCCCGGCTCGAGTTTCCTGGGCTTGCCTCGGTCGGCGTCGACACCTGGGGCGTCGACTACGCGCTCGTCGACCGCGTGGGTCGCCTCGTCTACCCCGTGCACGCCTACCGCGACCGCCGGACCCAGCCCGGGCTCAAGCGCCTGGCCAGGACGGGCCTCGGCAGGATCTACGCTGAGACGGGGGTACCGAACGTGTTTTACAACACGAGCCTCCAGCTCGAGGCGATGCTGCGCAATCATCCCCGTGTTCGGGAGACCGCCGACCGGTGTCTCTTCCTTCCCGACTACTTCAATTTCCTCCTGTCCGGCCGGATGGAGAACGAGGTTTCGATCTCCAGCACCTCCCAGCTCCTCGGCCTGTCGCGGCGGACCTGGTCGGGGGCCGCGCTGCGCCGCTTTGGAATTCCCGCCCGCTGGTTCAGGAGGCCGGTCCCCGCCGGCACACGCCTTGGGAAGGTGGCGTCGATTCCGGAACTGAAAGGAATGAGCGTCATCGCGGTCCCGGGGCACGACACGGCCTGCGCCTACGACGCCATGCCCGCCGACCCCTCGGGCACCGACCTCTTTATCAGCTCCGGAACCTGGTCCCTTGTCGGGTTCGAGAGCGCCAGGCCGCTAGTCGGGGTGGAGGCCCTCCGGGCACGCATCTCAAACGAGCGTACGGGGCGCGGCGGCTTCCGGCCGCTTACCAACGTGATCGGCCTGTGGCTGCTTGAGCGCACACTCGTGGACCTGGGGTGCCGACCCGAGTCTGGTGCCGATTGGGAGGCGCTCCTCTCCAGGGCGGGCCGCCTTCCGGCCCCCCGACGCCTGTTGGATGTTACCTCGCCCGCCTTCGCCAACCCGCCCTCGATGCGCCGCGAGGTCGACAAGCAGCTACGGAGCCGGGGCGAGGCGCCCCCTCGAGACCCTGCGGGCTACGCGCGGCTCATCTGCGACTCCCTGGGGGCAGGCCATGCCGACGCCGCGCGAACCTTCGAGAGGCTTTCCGGCAAGGTCTTTCGGCGAATCCTCATCGTGGGCGGCGGCTCCAAGAACCCGCTCCTCTGCCAGGCCACGGCCGACCAGTCCTCCCTGCCTGTCGTCTCCTTTCAGATCGAGGGGACGGCCGTGGGGAACATCGCCAGCCAACTCGTGGCGCATGGCGCCGTGGCCGACCTCTCGACCTTCCGGCAGCAGTTTGGCAGCAGCCTCAAGCAGGTGCTCTACACGCCCCGCAGGGAGGCCTAGGTTGGCAGTTCCTGGCCCCGGGTCTCGGGGGCCAGCCAGATGAGGACCATTCCGAGGCCATAAACCAGGGTGACCACCGCACCCGCCCGGGCGAAGCTGCCCTCGAAGTGCCTCATCAGGGCGCTCATCTGCAGCGCCCCGACGGCGGCGATGAGCCGCCCGGCGTTGTAGGCGAACCCCTGGCCCGTCGCGCGCACCCGAGTCGGGAAGAGCTCGGGCAGGTAGAGGGGCGCCCAGCCAAAAAACGCCCCGGTCGAGGCCCCCACGAGGAAGGTCCACGCGAGGAAGGCCCCGCCGTAGCTTCCGACCGTGCGGAACAGCACCGAGCAGGACACGAGGGAGAGCAGGCAGATCGTGAAATAGGTCCAGCGCCGGCCGGTCCGCACGAGACCAATGCTCAGCAGGCAACCTGCGGCCGACCCGAGACCGATCAGGATCTGGGTGTAGGCCTTGGCCGCCGGCTGCGTCCCCCCCGTCAGCTGGTCCGCCCACGACGGCAGCCACTGCACCGATCCCCAAGTCCCGACCAGCATGATTCCGCAGAAGGCCGACGCCAGGAGCGTGCGGCGGACAAGACCCGGGGCGAAGACGTCGCGCAGGAGGTGTTTGTGGTCGGAAGCAGAGAGCTTCTCCCAGCGCTCGGATTCGGGGACGAAGCGAAGGATCAAGAACGTGAGGACCGCGGGGGCGGCGCCGACCAGGGCGACCCAGCGCCACGAGGACTGCGTGACCGCAAACCTGAGGCCGATGAACCCCATGAGCGCGATGCCAAGGTTGCCTGCTGCTCCGATAACCCCGGAGAGCATGGGCCTTAACCTTCCCGGCCAAACCTCCATCACCAGGGCCACGCCGAGCGACCACTCCCCTCCCATGCCAAGCGCGGCAAAGAAGCGTGCCACCGTCAGCTGCTCGGGTGTCCTGGCAAAATAGGTGACGCCGGTGAACACGGAGTAGCACAGGATGCTCAGCGACATGGCCCTCACCCGGCCCAGCCGGTCGCCCAGCCACCCGAAGAGGAGGCCGCCGAGGGCAGCCCCGATCAGGTAGGCCGCGGTAACGATACCGATCCAGTTGCCGACGAAGTGGGTGTCCGCCGCCATGCCGAGCGATCCTTGCATCTGCTGGAGCGCGGGGCCCGCGATCAGCGGGAAGAGCCCCATTTCTAGGCCATCGAACATCCACCCGAAGAACGCGGCCAGGAGAACGGTCAGGTTACGCCGCATCGGGGTTGCCTCGGTGTCGGTTCTTGCCGGCTCCGCCCCTAGGGCTTCGCCACACGGTTCGCCGCCGCCACGAACTCTCTGGCGCGCGCGGTGACCGCTGGCCAGTCGCGGGATTTGAGCGCTGCGGAGGAGACAAGCGCGCTTCCGGCCGCGGTCGCGAAGGCCCCGTTCCTCAGGAACTCGCCCACCGTCTCAGGGGTCACCCCGCCGGTCGGCATGATCTCGATCCTTGGGAAGGGAGCCTTGACCGACTTGATGTAGGCGGGCCCGAAGAACTCGGCGGGAAATATCTTAACGACGTCGGCGCCGAGTTCCCACGCAGTGTAGATCTCGGTGGGCGTCAGCGCACCGCAGAGGACCGCCACACCGGCCTCACGGCACGCCGCGATGACTTCCGGCCTGACCGCCGGGGTCACGATGAACTTTGCCCCCGCCGCGATCCCCTTCCGGGCGGTATCCGCGTCGAGCACGGTGCCGAGGCCAAGGAGGACTTGCGGCAGCTCCTTCGCCACCCGGGCGCACATGTCGAGCGCCCCGGGTGTCGTCATGGTGAGCTCGAGGCTGTCCAGCCCACCCTCAGCCAGCGCCCTGGCGCAGTCGAGAAGGCTGTCGGAGCTGTCGGCCCGGATGAGGGCTATCACCTTGCCCGCCTTGAGACGGGCCAGCACGTCGTTCTTGTTCATAAGGGTCTAGAGCCGGGGAACGGCCAGTCCGCCGTCCACCATGATCACCTGGCCCGTCGAGAACGGGAAGTCCCCGCGCGCGAGAGCCGCGACGGCCTTGCCCACGTCCTCGGGGTATCCCCAGCGCGGCTGCAGGTTGAGCCCCCCGGAGATGAGAGCGTCGTACTTCTCGGTGACGGGCGCCGTCATGTCCGTCTTGATGATCCCGGGCCGGACCTCGTAGACCAGCACGCCCTCGGCACCGAGGCGCGTCGCGAAGAGCTGCGTCACCATGCTGAGCCCTGCCTTTGCGATGCAGTACTCGCCCCGGTTGACGCTCGCGACGGTGGCAGAGATGGAGGAGATGTTGATGATCATTGCCCTCGACAAGGGGTCGGCCCTGTGCCCCGCGACCATGTCGCGGGCGACGGCCTGCGTCAGGAAATAGACACCCTTCAGGTTCGCCCCCATCACGCGGTCGTAGCTCTCCTCCGAGGTGTCGAGAACGTCGGCGCGCACCGAGGGCGCCACGCCCGCGTTGTTGACGAGGAGGTTAAGGGGGGGCCCGCCGGTGAAGGCCCGCACCGCGGCAAGGATCCCCGCCCGCCCCTCGGTCGTTCCGATGTCGCCGCGGGCGTAGGCGACACGGCAGCCGGTCGCCCTGAGCGCAGCGAGGGCCCCAGAGGCGGCCTCCTCCGGCCTGACACCGTTGATGACGAGGTCCCATTTCTCGGCGGCGAGCCGCTCGGCTATTCCAAAGCCGATCCCACGGGATCCTCCAGTAACAAGGGCGGTCATTTTCATGGGGAATGGAGCGTCGGGGCCGTTGCTGTTGCCGGCCGCAGGTGAGAAGACCCGGTAAACCGGGTCCCCTCAAGCCGGTATCTCGAGTCACCTCAAGGGGGGCACATCCACCCAGCGGCGCTCGGACCACGACTTGAGCCCGAGTTCCGCGAGCTGCACGCCCTTCGCTCCCTCTTCCAGGGTCCACGGGAACGCCGAGCCGGTCACGACATGGCGCAGGAAAAGCTCCCATTGGACCTTGAAGGCGTTGTCGTAAATGCCCTGGTCGGGCACCCTCGCCCATCCGTCCTTGTAGTTGATTGGGCTGTCGACGTCGGGGTTCCAGACGCACCGCGGCGTGGCGGCAAGCCCCTGGGCCTTGCAGTCCCGCAGGCCCGCCACAGCCGAGCCGTGCGTACCGTCAACCTGGAGCGTCAGCAGGTCGTCGCGGTTCACGCGAACGCACCAGGAGGAGTTGAAATGGCAGATGACGCCGTTCGTGAGCTCGAACGTGGCGTAGGCCGAGTCGTCGGCGGTGCAGGCGTACGGCTTGCCTTCCTCGTCCCAGCGCTTGGGCACGTGCGTCGCGCCGAGGCACGACACGCTGCGGATGTCGCCGAAGAGGTTCTGGATCACGTACTGCCAGTGGCAGAGCATGTCGATGATGATGCCGCCGTCATCCTCCTTCCGGTAGTTCCACGACGGGCGCTGGAGCTTGTCATGCTCGCCCGTGAACACCCAATAGCCGAACTCTCCCCGGACGGAGAGTATCTTCCCAAAAAAGCCCGTATCGATCAGGTGCCGCAACTTGACGAGGCCGGGGAGCCACAGCTTGTCCTGGACGACGCCGTTCCTAAGCCCGGCGGCCGCGGCCTCGCGGGCCAGCGCCAGGGCCTCCGCCGAGGTGGTGGCGATCGGCTTCTCGCAGTAGATGTGCTTGCCGGCAGCGATGGCCTTCCGGACGCCCACCGGCCGCTGGCCGGTCAGCGTGGCGTCGAAGTAGACCTTGTTCGAGGGATCGGCGAGTTCCGCATCGAGGTTCGTCGAGACCCGGCCCATCCCGACCCTGGTTGCCAACGCGCGGAGCTTCTCCCCGCTGCGCCCCACGAGGACAGGATCGGGCATGATGACCTCGGAGTCCGAGAGCCTTATTCCCCCCTGGTCGATGATCGCCTTGATCGAGCGGATCAGGTGCTGGTTCGTGCCCATGCGTCCGGTGACGCCGTTCATGATGATTCCGATCGTGTGGGTTTTCATTCGTCTGGGGAAAATTCAGGCGTGGTCTTGAATGGCCCGGACAATCCGACCCAGGACCTCGTCCTGGTCCATTGCCCAGAGGCGATTGGAAAACACCTCGACCTCGACATGCCCCCGGAATCCGGCGGCCTCGACCCAAGCCCTTATCTGGCGCAGGGGGATGCACCCCTCGCCCATGAGGCCCCGGTCGTTGAGAAGGTCCGCGGTCGGAGTCAGCCAGTCGCACTCGTGGAAGGCCATGAGCGCCCCGAGCCTGCCGCTCCGGGCGATCTCGACCTCAAGGTCCGGGTCCCACCACACGTGGTAGACGTCGACCGCCACCCCGACGAGCGGCGATCCGATCCGCTCGGCCATGTCGTTGGCCTGCCGGAGCGTGTTCACGGCGGACCGATTGTCCGCGTACATCGGATGGAGGGGCTCGATCGCGACGCCGACCTTGGCCTGCTCGCAGTGGGGAAGAAGCGCCGCGACCGCGTCGCTGATCTGGAGCCTCGACTCGGTCAGGCTCTGCCCGGGTACTGCCCCGCAGACGAGGACCACCTTAGGGGCGCCCAAGGCCCTGGCCTCGTCGACGGCCCGGCGGTTCTCGTCGAGCGCCCTTGACCTCTCGGCCGCGGTCGTCGCCGCGAAGAAGCCCCCACGGCAGAGCGACACCACGGAAAGCCCGTGCTCCCTGAGAAGCCGCCCCGTTGCCGCCACGTTGCGGCCCTTGAGTGCCTCGCGCCACACCGTGATCCCACCGAAACCTGCGGCGGCGTACTTGGCCGCCGCGGTCTCGATCGGCCACGGCTTGGTGGTGATCGTGTGTACGCACGCCCGGGAGAGGTCGGCTAAGGGTAAGGCGGGGTTCACGGGTTCAGGTCCAAGCTCAGCCCGGGAGGCAGCCGAAGAACGTGTAGTCGCGCTCGCCCCGGCTCACGCGCTGGAGGTAGAGCGCGGCCTCGCGGATGTGGTAGTCGCCCCACATCGAGGCCTCGCCGCACGGCACCTTACGGCCGGCAGGGATGTGGTCCCAACCGTTCGGCCGGTGGTAGACCGAGTGAAGGAGCAGGCCCTGGTGGTCGGGAGCGGCTCCGAGGTACCCCTCGGAGAGCAGCGTCTTCATGACCGTGAGCCCGGCCTGCCAGTAGCGCTTGCCCTCGGGGGAAGCAGTCCCGAGGTTGCGGCCCAGCCTCAGGAGCCCCTGGGCCCCGATCGCGGCGGCCGAGCTGTCGACCGGCTCGAAGTCATTGAAGGGATCCGCCGGTCGCGAGCGCCAGTCGCCAAGGCGGTGAAGTTCCGGCGCCCCTCCGTCCCAATACGGAACCCCGTCCAAGGCGGTGTTGGCGATATACCAGTCGCAGGTGGCCCGCGCGGCCTTCTGCATCAAATCGCTCCACTTTTGGCGACCGCCCAATTCCGCGAGCTCCGCGTCCGGGACCGCGGCAAGGAACTCGAGCTCCTCGGCGAAGCCCAGCATCGCCCAGGCCAGGCCCCGGGTCCAGGTCGTGAAGCCGGAGAACCCCTGCTGCGAGTTGGGGCAGCGGTAGCGGCCGTCGTTCGTGTTGAAGATGGCCTCGTGGGCGGTGCGGCCCGGCGCCTCGGGAACGTCGTAGCTGTCCCTACCCTCGCCGTAGAACACCGAATACCTGGCCGTCGCCTCGAGGTGCCTGAGCGCGCGGGCGAGGAGCGAGTGCCTGACGTCGTTCTCACCCAGGAGGGCATGGCCGAGGCGGTGGGCCACCATGAGGCTCCGGCACGAGCGGACCGTGTCCACAAAGAGGGAATGAGGTCCGTTGAAGGAGTAGATGAAGCCCCCGCCGTCCGCAGTCTGCGTCCAACGCGCCGCCTGCACTGCGCCGGACACCTTGAGCGCCAGCTCGCAAAGCTCCACCTGCAGGGCCGGGAGCCTACCTTCGCGCTGCAGCCGCAGCCAGTTCCCATAGGTGCTCAGGTTGTTGAATCCGTGGTCGTGGACGCCCATGTGGGAGACATGGGACGCCATCTTCCTTACGATCAGCCCGCAGGCAGCGTCCGCAAAACGGGTTTCTCCTGTTGCGTCGAATTGAAGGAGGCCGGACCCGTAGTTAAAACCCTCCGTCCACTCGGTCCACCCGCGGGTCGTGTACTTTCCGCCTACAGTAAAGACAGGCGAGCCCTTCGCGGGGTCGTAATTACCAAGGATGAGATCGATCTTTCTACCCGAAAGGAGCCAAAAACGCCCGAGGGCTTCGCTGAAATCGGACGCTTCTAGGTTAAGGTCAATTTGCACGAGCTTGTGGAAATTCGTTCGGTGAGGGCACAGGGCCTCGGTGTCTGGGGTGGTCTTGCCGAATGGAGGACGATCAAAAAAAAGGCAACATTGGGGAAGCCCGTGGCTTAGAACCGCCCCGTTGGGTATTCGCAGAGGGCGGCAACCTTCCCACGGAGCGGCAAAAGAGTGATGTCGCGGGCTCCTTCTTGCCAAGGCCACGTAGGTTGACGTTAATCCCCGGAGCGTGGTCTCGCCTTCGTCGGCGGCAGCCGCGCCCTCCCGAAGGTGATTGGGTGCAGGTTTGCGTAAACTCAAGAACCTATTGCCAAGCGCCTGTCGCGCCCACTTAACCACGGACGCTCCCCAGAGCATGCGTGGCGCCTTCTAGACGCGACCGAGATCAACTTACCCCAGAACCGCCAATGATCGGACTAACATTTGCAGCCTGTGCCCTTGGGGTTGGTCGCTCAGGGTCGCCTCTATGTCCTCGGGCAACCGGTACGGACCGCCCCCTGTCGCATCGACAGCATAGGCCCGAACGAGTCGACATGGAGGCGCGAGCCTGATGGTCCTACGGGGATGTGGGCACTCGCAGGCTCTGAGTTGGATGGAGTGCTCTTTGTGTGCGCACCTGTGAGGGGCTTGGTTGCCTACTCGCCGACGGATAGGAAGTGGAGCATACTTGGCGGCCCAGCCGCGCCCAGGTCACCCCAGGTGGTCGCTTGGAATTCAGAACTCTGGATCATGGGAGGCCGCGACATCGAAGACGGTAAGCAGGTCCTCATCTACAGACCTTCTGACAGGACCTGGAGGAAAGGGCCGTCACTCCCGCGACCGTTGGCATGGGGCGCGGCGGCAAGCGACGACGGCGCCATCTACTTGATTGGCGGGGCGGCAGGCTCTGGGACGGGCGATAACCCCTACCACTATAGCGATATGGCATTCCGCTGGACCCATCGCGGTTGAAGACAATTCTCCTAAGTACATATAGACGGTCGATTCGACCCATGATCGGCTAGCATCGGGGCCTTTGTTCTTCCTGGAAGTAGCAACAACCTGATGCTCATTTTCACCCCCGTTCCCGAGCCCTCGGAGTCGACCCTGATGGCCTCCGGGCCGTGAGCATGGTCGCTTCAGGGCGGGCCTCGCCCCGCCGATTGCAGTTGAGCCGTGTGGCAGCGTTTGGCACGCTCCGCGGCTGACTCTGGTGAGCTCGGGCCTATAGCTCAACGGTTAGAGCAGAGGACTCATAATCCTTTGGTTCAGGGTTCGAATCCCTGTGGGCCCACCATCTGCGCTCGATAAGGGCAAGGTCGCTTGCGATCCTGTATGGCGGCATCCGGCGCCGCCATACGGCTTCAGTACACCGGCCTGCGCAAAGCCGGGTCCGCTGCCAGCGCCTGAATCCTCGGATCGGACTGGATCGGCCACCAGTACAGGTGGTGGGTGACCATGTAAGCGTCGACATCGGGCGACCCGCCCTCACGGACGATCTTGTTCACCTCGGCGACCGCCTGGTCCGTGTCGCCCAGCCACATTGAGACCTGGGCGCGGACTACCCCGAGCCAGCTCTCGTCGATCACGTCACCGCGGCGGGGAATCGACCGGGCTGCCGACGCCACAGCCGCCTCGGCCTCCTTCCTGAGGCCCAGCAGCGCGTAGACCCTGGCAAGAACCTCCCACTCGCCGTAGGCGTCCGGGTTGGCCTTCACGATCTTTTCGATGGCCGCCCTTATACCGTTCAGCTCGGACGTGGCATCCTTCCCGAGCTTCTTGGCGGCGATGGCATCGATAATTGTCGCCTCATCGTTGGCCAACTCTCCTTTCAGCCGTTCACTCTGCTTCAGGAAGCCGCGCGCGTCGCCCGTCCACGCAGCGATTTCGGCAGCCGCCAGTTCCCCTTCCGTTCCCTTCCTGAAAGATTCGGGCGTGCCGTTGAACCACTCCGAAAGGTGACTCGGATCCATTGAGCCCCGGGCTTGGAGCACCGGGAGTTCCTCGTCCAAGCGGGGGTCGTCCCCCTGCACCCTATCGAACGCCGCGCGTGTCTGCTGCGCCCGGTCATAGTCCCTCGCCATCTTGTAGGTGGTGGTCATCACCCGCAGAAGCACCGCGTTGAGGGGATCGAGTTCGTAGGCCTTCCGGAGCTCCTCGTCGGACGCCTTCCAATGCCCCCGGCGGCGGGCCAGGAGCCCCAGCAGCATGTGCGCGTTCGCGTCCCCGGGTTCAAGTTCAAGCGCCTTGGAGAAGCACACCGCGGCGCTCTCGAAGTCCTTGAATCCGAAATAGTAGTAACGGCCTAGCGCCACCTGTATCTCCGCCCGGTCGGGAGCGAGGGACAGCGCGTGGTCCAGATCCGCCCGGGCTTGGTCCCGCAGCGAGGTTTTGAATTGGTCGTCGAAAAATTCATCGGTGTGGACATCGGCCAATTCGGCCCATGCCAGCGCGAAATTCGCGTCGAGCTCGGTCGCCCTTTCAAGCAGCGCCTCCGCTTCTTGGCTGGATGCGCCCATGTAGCTCTCCGACCGCCGCAGGTTTCTCGCCTTGAGGTAAAGCTCGTAGGCCTTGGGATTCGCCAGCGCGACCGAACCGATCCTCTTTGCCTCCTTGCCCGTGATGGCGGCACGGAGTTGCTCGGCAATCGTCGAGGCCAGGCGCGCCTGGAGTTCGAAGACATCCGCAAGGTCCCCGTCATAGGACTTCGCCCAGACGTGCTCGTCGGTTGCCGCCCGTATCAGCTGGCCCGTGACCCTCACGCGGTTGCCCGCCCTTCGGACGCTTCCCTCGAGGATGTAACTGACCCCGAGTTCGAGCGCGATCTGTCCTATCGGCTTCGTGGTCGCCCTGTACTGCATGACGGACGTCCTCGAGATGACGCGCAGGGAGGCGATGTTGGCTAGGTCCGTCAGGAGGTCCTCGTGGATCCCTTCGGCGACATACTCGTTCTCCTTGTCATCGCTCATGTTGGCGAATGGCAGCACGGCGATTGATTTTTCATCAACGGCCAGGGCAGGCCCCAACCGTCCGGGGGACCCGATTGGGGGGGACGCGGCTTTCGGCCAGAATATGAGGGCGAGGCAGCCGGTGACCGCGGCCGCAAACCCGGCCAGAAGGAGCTTGGTTCTCCTGCCAACACGCGACTTGGGCGGCACCGATGCGCCCGGCGTCACAAGGTAGACCGTGATGGGGTCCGAGATGTTCTTGAACCGCTGGGGCCCGAGGGGCTCCACCCCCATCGGCAGCTTTCCCTTCACCGCCTCGTAGACGGACTGGCTGAGGCAGATGGTGCCGGGCCGGGCCCTGGCTTCAAGTCGCGCGGCTATGTTGACCCCATCGCCGGCAACATCCCCCCTGTCCCGGAAGATGTCCCCGAGGTGAATTCCAATCCGGTGCTGAAGGAATCCGGAAGGACGGGAAGAAAACTCTTCCTGTATCTTCAACGCACAGGCCACCGCCTGTACGGCACTCGAGAAACAAAGCAATAGCCCGTCACCGGTGGACTTGAGCACTTCGCCGCCATGCTGGGTGCACAGGGCGCCCATCCGCTCGAAATCGCTCCTGAGCAGCTTCAGGGTATCCGTCTCGTCACCCTGCATCCGGGCGGAATAGCCCACCGCGTCGGTGAAACAAATCGCCGCCAGCCGGCGTTCGCCGGGCTGAGGAGGTGCGGTCCCTTCGTCATTCACGCCCCATGTCGATGCCCGCATTGCATCCCTCTAGCCAGTAGAAATCACCGCGGCGGCGAGGCTTCCGTGTCGGCCCGTTTTCGCTGCAGGTATTACACTATCCCATGGGGTAACACGAGGCCCTCCGGCAGTCGAACGCGCCCCTGGGACGGTCCCGAGAGCAGACCGACCGGACTACGTAGTTCCCCGACGTGCCAAAACTAGGGGAATCACCCTATATTACCCTTGTTCCAAAGAAAACGATGAAGACCACCGACCTCCTCTCCCTTGCCAAGCGCCCCACCCTCGTCGCCCTCCTTGCCGCATCTGCGTTCTCGCTCTGCGCCTGCTCGACGACGGCCCGGGTCGGCAGCCCCACGGAGAAGTCCGCGTCCTACAAGGAACTCCACGGGATGATGGTCAAACTCGCCTACGAGCCTTCTCAGGCCCGAGACGAGCGCCAGATCGAGTCGACGGCTTCCCTGGCCGACCTGGGTGGCAGCCGGACGCTCGCGACCAATCCCTGATTTGCGCGCACGGTGCCGCACTCGCGGCACCCAGCCTTCGTTATAAATCGCTGATCATAAGGCGATTATCGTTTCCACTTTCCTGTTTGGTTTCCCGTGCCTGAGCCGATGAATAGCCATCAACTCGGCCCTGCAGATCCCCTCTCTTTTCCCTGATCCCAAACCCCTTGGTTTCAGGTTCTTGCGTCCCCTCACGTCGACCTGGCTTTGGGTCGCCGTCTCGGGCGTCTTCTTGGCGTGGATCCTTACCGGACCGGTCCGCAGCCTCGGGAACCGATCGGTGGGAATCACGGTCACGGTCGCACTCTATTTCATCGCCGCAGGCCTGATCGCGCGATCCGCGAAGAGGCCAGGGATAAAGCCCGGGGTCGCCCGCGCGCTCCGCTGGATTGCCGTTAGCCAGGTCCTCTATGGCCTCGGAACCCTGCACGGGCTCTACACGGTCCTCTACAGGCCCTCGGACAACGCCCGCTTCGACACCTCGGACCTTTTCTACATCGCGGGCTATCCGGCGATCCTCGCCGGCCTTCTTTCGCTTCCGCGGGTGGAACGCAGCCAAGCCTCGCGGGTGCGTCTCCTTGTGGACACCGCCGTGTTTGTGGCAGGGGTGGGCGCCCCCCTCTGGATCTTCACCCTCGTGCCCGGACTCGCGACGGCCTCCTGGTTCGAGAGCGCCATGTACGTGGCATACCCTGTCGCCACGTTCTCGGGCATCGCCACCCTGAACGTGATCCTTCTCACCCGGGCCCCGCTTCCCAACCGAGGAGCCTTCGGCCTTTTGGTGGCCGCGATCTGCGTCCTGTGGATCTCCGACCTGATCTACCTGCTCGACAGTGTCCAGGGCCTGATCGCGAGGGGGCCCATCGACTGGAGCGACGCCTCGAGCGCACTCTCCATCCTCCTGTTCATCCTTGCGGCCGGTCGGATCGACGCGCAAGGGGTGAAGGCACCGGCCGACGGACAGGCGGCGGCCTCCAGCCCCCTGCCGAGCGTCACCATCCTCGCGGTCAGCTCGTGGCTCGTCCTGCTCATGGTCAACGGCCACCCGGAGCCCTCCGTCATGGCGCGGATCCTCTCGTGCCTGATCCTTCTCTTCCTCGTGCTATCGGTGAGGGAGGCCTTCCTCTACCGGGACAACATCCGGATGCTCGCGATCGAGGTTGAGCGCGAGGCACGCGCCCGCTTCGAGGTGCTCGTGCAGCATTCCTCCGACCTCATCATGCTGGTGGACGCCCAGCACACGATCCGCTTCGCGAGCCCGGCAGTCCAGGACGCCCTCGGGGTGCCGGCTGCAGAGGTGGTCGGGCAGCCGCTCCTGCATTATACCCACGAAGACGATCTCGCCCGCGGGGCCCGGTTCCTCGACTCGGTTGACGGCACGGGAGAGACTCGGTCCTCCGTGAGGTGGCGCCTGCGCCACGCGGACAAGTCCTTCCGGATCTTCGACACGCTCGGCAGCCGCGTTCCCGACGGCTCCTCGCTCGCCGGGATGGTGATCACCTCCCGCGACGTGACCCGCCAGGTGGAGCTCGACGAAAAGCTGAGGCAGACCCAGAAGCTCGAGGCGGTCGGCCAGCTGGTCGGCGGCATCGCGCACAACTTTAACAACATCCTCACTTCGACCCTCATGCGACTCGGCCTCCTGAAGGGCAACTCCACCCTTCCGACCGACGTCC
>CAISPT010000058.1 GCA_903887455.1 uncultured Opitutaceae bacterium
CCCTCGCGGACCGCCTTGCCGATCACCTTGGAGACGGTGTAGGCGGCGTTGGCCACGAGGAACCTGCCGGGCTCGGCGAGGATCTGGATGTCCTTCGGGAAGAGGCGGACGAGCTCGTGGTTGATCACCTTCGCGAGCTCCTTGAAGGGCTTCACGGTGTCGTCGTAGCGGGCGGGGAAACCGCCGCCGATGTCCACGAGGTTCATCTTCGTGTAGCCGCGCTCGCGGGCCTCGTTGAAGATGCCCGAGCAGAGCGCGAGCGCCTGCACGTAGTTCTCGAAGTTGGTGGTCTGGCTGCCGACGTGGAAGCTCAGTCCCTCGCAGGTGAGCCCGAGCTTTTCGGCGAGGAGGATCAGGTCCACGGCCTCCCCGGGGGCCGCCCCGAACTTTGAGGAGAGCTCCACCATCGCCCCGGTGTTGGCCACCTTGATCCGGAGCGCCACACCGGCCTGCGGCGCGTGCTTCTTAATCTTGTAGAGCTCCTCGGCGTTGTCGAAGGTCACCAGCGGCTTGTACTTGTTGAGCTCCTCGAGGGTCTCCACCGGCTTGTTCGGGTTCGCGTAGATGATGTTCTCCCAGATCCAGTCTTGGCGCGCCTTGGCGGGCATGCCCTTGACGTTGGAGTAGACGATCTTGAACTCGGGCATCGAGGCCACGTCGAAGCTCGCGCCCTCCTTGTAGAAGGTCCGGACGATCTCCGGCAGCGGGTTGGCCTTCACGGCGAAGTAGGCCTGGACCCTGGGGAGGTAACGCTTGAACTCGCGGTAGTTCCCGCGGAGCGCCTCGTGGTCCACCACGAAGAGGGGTGTCCCGTGCTCGCGGCCTAGTTTCTGAAGCTGCGCCTTGGTGATCATGGATTCGTGTCGTTTTCTTTCTGAGGGGCCGTGTCGGGGAGATGCCAGCCCAAAAAAAGGGTGCCAGGAGGCCGGGGCCTTCCTGGCACCTTTTTCAAGGCGGTCCTAGCTGAGGACTAATCGCCGTCCTTGACGAGGAAGTTCTTGAACTGCCACGGATCTTTAACATCGAAGTCGGGCTTGTTGAACCCGCTGAAGGCATTCTCGTAGTCGCGCAGCGGCGTCCAGTCCGAGCGGGTGCTGATGAACTTGCCGAGGTACGGCTTAGAGACCCCGAGGACATACTCGTGGGGCAGCTCGTCGGGCACCTTGATGCCCTCGGATGGGTTCTCGATCATCCACATGGTCGCGGCCACGACCGAGATGGCCACCTGCATCGTCGTCGCGTTCTGGTGGGGGACCAGGCGGCGGGACTCCTCGATGCTCAGGTCGGAGCCGACCCACCAGGAGTTGAACGTGTGGCCCATGATGAGGGCCCCGAGGATGTCGGCGCCCTTCGTGATCTCGTCGTTCATGATCCGAAGCTTCGGCTGCAGCTTGTAGTTGTAGCCGCGCAGTTCGTTGAGCGACACGATCGCCTCGTCGCACGGGCAGTAGGCGTAGTGCACCGTCGGGCGGTAGACGGCCTTCTTGCCGTCCCAAACGGTCAGCTTATCCGAGATCGTGAAGGCCTCGCCGTGGCGGACCACCATCCCCTGGATCGTGTAGTTGGGAACCCAGGAGCGGACCCAAGTGTTCATGCCCATCCGCGCGATGCAGATCTGGTTCTTCGGGCCGTTCTTGTGCTGGTAGGCGTAGGCGGGGAGCGTCTTCTCGTGGGTGCCCCAGCCGAGCTCGGAGGTCGTAGTGCCCTCCTCGCGGAATCCCTCGATGCTCCAGGTGTTCACGAACTCGTCGATCTCCTTCGGGA
>CAISPT010000059.1 GCA_903887455.1 uncultured Opitutaceae bacterium
GGGCGGTTTGCAGAGGCCGTGCCGTGCTTCTCGAAGGCGGTCGAGCTCGGGGACCGCGACTCGACGACCTTCGGGCTACTGGGCTACAGCCTCCAGAAGCAGGGGGATCTGGTCTCCGCGGAGATGGCCTACATGCAGGCTCTGAGCGGAGACCCGGCCAACGTGGACTGGAAGGAGGGGCTTCTTGGCATCTGCATCGACGGCAAGCAGTTCACCCGCGCCGAGTCCCTTGTGAAGGGGCTCATCAGGGACAAGCCTTCCGATTCCCGTTACTGGATCACCTATGCGAACATCCTGCTCTCGGAGGGCCGTAAGCTCGAGGCGACCGTGCTCCTTGAGACGGCCTCCGGCACAGGGGTCGCCAATGTGGAGGAGCTCTCGATGCTGGGCGACCTCTACGCCGAGCAGGGACTCGTCCCGGAGGCGGCTGACGCGTATGCGCGTGTCGTGAAGGCCTCGCCCGATGTCGGGGGCCCAAAGCTTGTGCGCTATGCGGGCGCTCTGGTCTCCTCGGGGCGGCTGGAGGACGCGGCCCGCGTCCTCTCGATGGTGAAGCCGGTCGAGGTCGGCCGGGGCGGGATCGACCTCATGCAGGCCCGCGCCGATCTCCTTGCAGCCCAGCGGAAGTGGCCCGAGGCGCGGGCGCAGATCGAGGAGCTCCTCAGGCTCGACCCGATGAACGGGAGGGCGCTTATCAGCCTCGGCCGCGCTTACAACGCGGAGGACGACGTGCCGAGGGCGACCCTGGCGTTCGAGGCGGCCTACAGGATCTTGGGAAGCACGTACACCGCGAGCCTCGAGCTCGCCAACATCGAGCTGAAGGCCCGGCACTATCCCAAGTGCGTCGAATACCTCCAGAAGGCGCTCAGCATTGAGAGGACCGACGCGGTGCAGGACTTTCTCGTCAAAGTGCGGACGCTCGCGGCAAAGGAGACCTGACCTCCCGCGCCCCCCGTCTAGGGCGTGTCATGCTGCCCGGAAATCCGGACCCTGAGGTTGGCCGCGAGCTCGTCCACGAGCCTGCTGTCGAGATGGTAGGATTCGGGGGTCGGAGCCGCGGCTGCGGCTGCGGGAACGGGCCTAGGGGCCAGCATGCAGGGCACCACGTTGATCTCCGCGGAATCCGCGCCGAGGAACCGGGCTCCGCTCGCGAGCATGGGCGGAATCACCTGGTCCATCTTGCCGCTGGTTTCCTGCGTGCTCAGCTTGGTCTGCCAGACCAGCCTGGCCTCGTGCCTCTGGAAGAAGGCCTGGAAGTCGTAGGCGGAGACCTCGACGAAGATCCGGGGTAGCCGGGCCTGCGCCACCACGGAATCGAGCGGGGGCACAAGGAACCGCGGAGACGAATAGTTGAGGTTCTGCCCTGTCGCCCTCTCGCGTTCCCGGATGTGGTTTTCGATCTCGGCGTCGACCTTGGTCGTGCTCACGAGCGCGATCCGTGCCGAGAGGTTGGTCCTCACCTCGAAAGGGACGTTGATCTGCCGGTGGTCCACGCGAAGTACCCCGTAGTGATAGATGACCAGGAGCCTCGGAACGGTCTGGCTTTCCTGGAATCCCTGAGCCTGCATCGCGCTGATGAGGGCCTGCCTCACCTGCGGGGCGGTCGGCGGGTCGTCGCCGGCGATTGGATCCCCGGCCTCGATGTAGCCGCCGTCGAACGCGACAAATGAGGTGGGCTTGGCCGGCTCCTCAGGCGCGCCCTTTGCCCTTTCGGCGATCGCGGTCACACTGAAATTATCGCTGAAGAGATTAGCGCGGGACCGGGACGCGAGGCCGGCGCAGAGCATGACCGCGAGAAGGGTGCGAAGAAGGTGGGGTGCTTTCATGGGATTGGTTTCCTGTATATTCAGCGGGCTGATTCCGTTCCAATTATACGCCGCCCGGCTCCTTTTGTATGCGCCCCGCTAGGCCCCCGCTTAGCTGCGCATGGTCAGGCCAGGAAAAATGCGACGCAAACAGATATAAAACAATGACTTGAGAATCAGAAATCAGGGGGTGCCGCGCTTTGCGAGCAAGGCGCCCACCTCGCGGAGCCGCTCCAGGTGCGGGCCTGAGATCAGCCCGTCCCGGTCTGGAGGCACGTCCAAGAGGTAGTTGGCGTTCCGCTCCGTGCAGGCGGTGAGGGTCTTCAGGATCTGCTCGGCACTCTGCAGGTCCGACGCCTGCTTCACGGGCGTCCAGAACCAGCGCTGCCCGGTTTGAATCACATCGCAGACTTCGGAGGGAAGCGTGTTGCCGGGCGGGGGCAGCTCCCCCTTCCAGGGGAATTCGTAGCCGAGAACATCGGAGTCCATCAGGTTGTGGGCGTTGTTGGCGAGGAGGATGCAGCGGGGCTGCAGCTCCCTCACATAGGCCTGGATCTCCGGCCAGCGGTCGCCGGTGTACTTGTTTGCGTACTGGTCAATCCAGAGGAGGTCTATGGGGCCGTATCGGGTGAGCATTTCGCCGAGCTGGTGCTTCATGAAGCCAACGTAGTCCCCGGCCGCCTCGATCGGCAGGCCGTGCAGGTTCGGCATGTTCGGAGGCGGGGCATTGTGGTGCGCCTCGTCGGAGTAATCCCCGGGGAAGCAGTAGTAGAGCCCGACCTTGAGCCCCCTCGACCTGCAGGCGTCGACGAACTCACGCACGATGTCGCCCCTGCCGCCCCTGAAATTCTTGAATAACGTCACGTCGTGCGTCGTGAACGCACTGTCGTAAAGCGTGATGCCCTCGGTGTGCTTCACCGTGAGGACCATGTAGGTCATGCCGGCGGCCTTGGCCGCGTCAGCCCACTGGCCGCAGTCGAGCTTAGCGGGGTTGAAGAGGCCTGGGTCCTCGTAGCCACTCGCCCAGTCCCGGTCGGCGAATGTGCCGATGTTGAAGTGCAGGAACATGCCGAAGCGCCACTTCATGAAGGCGCGCTGCTGCTCGGTGAGCGGGGTGTCGGGAGAGGGCGGGGACGCCGTCGCCTCGGCCGCGAAGGCGGGGCGGACGGTGAGCATCGCGGCGATAAGGATCAGAGACTTCATGGGCATTTTCGGGGGGTTGCCGGCCGAGGGGTAGGCTGGCGACTCTGGCGCCGCCCCGTTCCTTTTGCAACGGGAGGATTGCCCGGGGCCCACCAGCGAAACCTTGACCTGCCCGCCGCGGCGCGCGACGGTTTCGCACCCCTATATGAAAACCCTCAGCACGATCCTCTTTGCGGCCTTCTTCTGCACGGCACTGGTCGGACGGGCCTCGTCCTCAAAGGACGCGGTGGTCCCGATGGGCAGCGACACCTTCTCCATCACGCGCGAGGCCAAGACCGCGTTCAACCGCGACACCGACAAGCTCAAGCTTGAGGCGAACGCCGAGGCGCAGAAGTTCTGCGACGCCCAGGGTAAGCAGATGCGGGTGATCTCGCTCACCAGCAAGCTGCCGATGTTCGCCACGGGCTACGCCTCGGCGACCATCGTCTTCAAGGCCCTGCCCGCAGGCGATCCGGGCCTGACCGAGCCGCTTCCTGGCGAGGCCCCCGCCGCGGGGATGGCGGTGGCGCCGGCGCCCCGGACCCTCACCAACGCGACAGACGACCTCTACACCGCCCTGATGAAGCTGGATGACCTTCGCAAGAAGGGGATCCTCACCGACGACGAGTTCCAGGCCGAGAAGAAGAAGCTCCTGAATAAGTCCAACTAGCGGCGCCTTTGGGCGGCACGGCCCCTCTCGTTCAGGATTCAGGCCAGTATAGCCTGACCACCCGGATCCATTCATCGGCGATCAGCTCGTGGCCGGAATAGGTGGGATGCACGCCGTCCCATATCCAGTGCTCGGCGGGGGCGCGCCGGCAGGCCTCATCAAAAACCGGCTGCAGCCGGACCAGCGCCGCGTGATACTTCGCAGCCAGGCGTTCCACGATGTCCTGGCGCGCCCGGATACCCGCGTACCAGGTGGCAAAGTCCACCTTCCGGGCGCCCACGGGGAGCGAAAACGGGGAGCAGAGGACAAGCTTCACCTTGGGGTCGGCGGCCACCGTCCTCGCGAGGAGGGCGTCGTAGTCCCTCTCGAAGTCCGCGACGGGAAGCTTGAAGAGGTTGTCGTTCACCCCGACCAGAATGCTCACGATGTCGGGGTGGAGCCCCAGGCAGTCCGCCTGCCACCGCGCTGCCAGGTCGGCCACGCCGTTGCCGCTCGTCCCCCGGTTCATGAAGTCAAGGCCGAGCTCCGGAAACGCGGCGCCGTACCGTGCCGCGATCACGAATACGTAGCCGTGCCCGAGGATGTGGTTGGGGTCGTCGCTCCTTCCACGGTTGCCGTCGGTGATCGAGTCGCCCTGAAAGAGGATTCTCGATCCGTGCCGGAATGCGGGGATCGAATCCGGCGCAGGCGAAGCGGGGGCCGATGTGCCTGGAAACCCGGCTGCAAGCAGGACGAACGCGGCGCGCCACAGGGCGGCCTTCATGCTGAGCCCCGGGTGGGTGGTGTTTGTAAAAAAGGCCATTGGAGTTTTATCGAGTGAAAGGGTCCCAATCCCGAAGGTAAAGGTTCGCGCCGGCCGAAGGTTGTGGTGGGCCCCGATATCGATATTGCTGGGGATAACCCCCACTGGCTGATGAAACCTGCCCAACCCCTATCCTGCCTCGTCGCCCTCGCGGCGCTGGCCGCCGTGGGCTCCGCCGGAGCCCTTCCCGACAAATCAGCGCGGTTGTCCCTCTTGACTCCGTGCATCGACGTCCTCGGGCGCTTCACGGGACCGGCCGTTCCGGGGTTTGGTGAGTCAGAGACCCCGGTCGATCCACCGACGTGGAAATCTTATCCTGAAATCGCCTCGCTTCCGCTGCCTGGCCGGGGAAGCGCCCAACACCCGATGCTCTACATTGGGGAGGGCTGCAACACGATGTTCCTCGTGAAGGACGGCAAGGTCATCTGGACGTATTCGACAGGAAAGGGATGGGAGTACGACGACGCCTGGCTCCTGAGCAACGGCAACATACTCTTCTCCCGGATGGCCTATGCTGCGGAGGTGACGCCCGAGAAGAGGGTGGTGTGGCGATTTGACGCCCCGCAGGGAACCGAGATCCACACGGTCCAGCCCCTCGGCCTGGACCGCGTGATGCTTGTCGAGAACGGGCTCCCCCCGAGGGTCCTGGTGGTGAACATCCGCACCGGGACCGTTGAGACAAGCCATGCGCTCCCGGCTCAGAGCCTAACCGACAAGGGAACCGTCCACGGCCAGTTCCGCAGGATGCGCGTGACGGCGACCGGGACCTACCTCGCGCCCTTCCTCACGATGAACCGGGTCGTCGAGTATGACAGGGATTTCAACGAGGTGTGGTCCTACGCTATCCAGTCACCCTGGGCCGCGATCAGGCTCCACAATGGAAACACGCTGATCACGGACGAAAGGGACGAGCTCACGCGGGAAGTGAACCCGAAAGGGGAGACGGTTTGGGAGTTCAGGCTCTCCGAGCTGCCCCCCGGGATCGTCTTCCACGGTTCGCAGAGCTGTGCCCGGCTCGCAAACGGCAACACGGTCCTGTGCTCCCGAGGCGACGGAGGAAAGGGGTGCCAGCTGATCGAGATTACGCCCGATAAGAAGGTGGTATCGGCCATGTACGATTGGACCCGATTCGGTCCGGCCACGGCGGTGCAGATCCTGGATGACCCGGGGATTCCGGAGAATCCCGGTGAGCTCCAGCGGTGAGCGCCCCGGTGGCGAGGCGCTCATCCGCCAGTCAGAAATTCAGTGTGGCCTGAACGTAGCCGTAGTTGGCGTCCCTTGAGCCGACCACGCGGAGGGACTCTCGCACGTAATCGCCCCGGAAGAAGTGCCCCAGGCCGGCCTCAAGGAGCACGCCCTTGGCCAGGGCGATTCCGCCGATGACGTCGGCCTCCTGTCCGAGGTCAGACTTGTACCCCGGGTTGATTCCAAATCCCTTTCCACTGCCCGCCGCGGCGCCCGGCGTGTTCCGCGGAACCCCGGCGACGTTGTACCAGTAATCGTGATTGTTCTCCAGGTACTGCTGGTGGAAGTCCACGGCGAGGCTCGTGGTCGAGCTGGGCTTGATGGTGAACGATGCCCGGTAGTCGATAATGTTCTGGAGGCTTGAGAGGTCCATCATCCCGTAAAGCCCGTGATTCGAGGGAAGGATGTTCAAGAAGGTCTGGCTGTCCCGGTCGCCCGGATTCTGGTCCCCGGAGGCGCAGCTCATGATCAGGGCAAGTCGCGGCTTGAGCGGGGAATTCCACGTGTAGCCGCCCTGCAGGATGAACGCCCAGGCGGTCTGGTTGAGGCGCGGGGCGGCCTTGGCGGCGGCAAGCGGAGTTGCCGGGAACACCGCGGCCCGATCGCCAATCTGCCACATGGCCTCGATGCCGTAGTCCCAGGGGCCGTAGGCCCCGGGTTTTGACTTGGAGCGCAGGCCCAGGGTGTACGTGTCCTGCGGCGCCGTGAACCGGAAGGGGGCGGGCACCAGCGTCCAGTTGTCGGTCAAAATGCCTCGGGAGACATTGCGCGAGAATAGGTAGAGCTCGTTGACGCTGAGCTTGGTAAGGCCCGGGAAATCCGCATAGGCACCGGATAGGGTATCCTGGGCATTGGACTGGTCGAAATGGTCGCCGCGCACATAGACCAGGTTGGCGGCAAAGACATCGACGCCGAAGAAGGCATCCTGGTAGCGGAGCTTAACTGCGTCGAACGTGTGTGGGATATTGAGCCACAGTGCGTTTCCGACCAACCGGCCCTCCCCGTACTGGAGGTACTGCCGACCGATCTTGAGGGAAAACGGGCATTGCTTGGCGTTGCCGATTGCCACGTAGGCGAGCTCGAGCTGGAATGGACCGTCATTCTCGGGAAGGTTCTTTCCGGCAGCGGTGCTCGTGTAGCGGTCGTCGCCCATGGAGTAGCTGGAGCGAGCCTCGGCGACGAGGGAAAGCCAATCGCCCGTGTAGCCTGCCCGCGGAAGCAGGCGGCTTAGCCAGTAGTCGTTGCTGTTCGTTGTAGGGGGGGTCGAGTCGAAGTCGAAATTCGAGCCTGCGTGGGTGGTCCCTGCCCCTGACTTCTCCTCAAGGCGGAGGCGTTCATTGACGCCGAAATCCCACCCCTTCAGGCCGGGATCCGAGGCCTTGATGTAGTCGTCAATGATCCCGGGGACGGGGGCGGCTGGCGATGGCGGCGAGTATTGCGCGCACGCCGAGGCGGCAGAGAATACGAACAGGATGAGTTTGCGGGTGTGGTTTTGCATGGTGGTCAATTCGAGTCCGGGGAGTAGCGCGATCCGCATCGCGCGGTGCGAATTCTAGCCAATGATATATGCAAGCCATTGATA
>CAISPT010000060.1 GCA_903887455.1 uncultured Opitutaceae bacterium
CGTGGATGGGCGGGAAACGGGTTTTGGCCATAAGATAAATCCTTAAGCCATTTATTTATATTGGCTTAGTGAACATTTGGCCGAGCTATGCTCCTCGTCCTCACCCCGTTTTTCCCACGCAAATTTCGGCACAAAAATCGCAATTCATGCGCAGCAGGTCCGTGGCAGGAGTGCTACCCTTTGTCCCACTCAGGAAAGGAGATGCGACATATGAAAACAAGACGACATGCGACCGTGGTTCGGCTGGAGCCGACCGAGGATGACGTTCGTGACTATGCCTATCACCTGTACCTACAAAGCGGATGCATACCAGGCCGGGACCTTGAGAACTGGCTGGAGGCGAGGGCTTGCCTGAAGGCCTGCATCCCGAAGTCGAAGACAAACGCGAGGCTCCACCACCACACGGTGAAGGGCGGCAGGACTGCCGACCTGACACTCGAGTCCCTGGAGGCGAGGAACCTCTCCTCCTAGGAACGACGCGGGGGCGCACGCCGGCGTGCTGCCCCCAACACCCCAACGACCCCAAAGGCAAAGGAGACCCAAATGCTCAAGAAATACTCAGTCGAATACAGCGTGCGCCTGCACCGGCATTCGATGCCGGAGCACCACTTCTACCACACCGATGACCCGGTGGCCTGCGAGGAGTTCGTCCAGGACCTCCTTGAGAACGGCATGGGAATCCACGCGATCAAGCGCGAAGGGGCAGACCTGCCGCGCCCGGACTTCGATCGCATTGTGAAGATCGCCGCGGCGGCGATCGCCTCCAAGAGAATCTGCGCATCGCTCAGCATTAAGCCCGAGGAGGAGCACTACCGCTTCGGGTTTGCGGCCTAGACCGAGACGAAGAACTAGGCCAAGGAACCCGACCGCCGACCCGAATAGAAAGACCACACCGCATGATCCTCACCGAAGAATCCCTCCCGCCGCCGGCAGCCCCGCTCCTCGACCTCGACCTGATCCGCAAGTACTCCGTCGCCGCCCCGCGCTACACGTCCTACCCGCCCGCCACCAAGTTCACGATCCCCGGAGAGGCCCGCGAGCTCCAGGACGCGATCGCCGACGACAACCGCCCCGGCGCAGGCCCGCTCTCCCTGTATTTCCACCTGCCCTTCTGCGAGACCCAGTGCTGGTACTGCGGCTGCAGCACGATCGTGACCCGCAACCGCGACTCGGCCTCGGCCTACGTGGACGACCTGGAGCGCGAGGTGGCGCTTGTCGCCGCGAAGATCGACCGGAAGCGGCCAGTCACCCAGATCCACTTCGGCGGCGGCACCCCCACCTTCCTGCCGCCCGAGGAGCTGGCGCGGCTCGGGATGCTGATCCACGGGAACTTCCAGCCGTCGAGCGACTGCGAGTTCGGCGTCGAGGTCGACCCCCGCCGGCTCACGGCCGAGCACGTCGAGGCCCTGCGCGTGATCGGTGCCAACCGCGCCTCGATCGGCGTCCAGGACACGAACCCCCAGGTGCAGCTGGCGATCCACCGCTGGCAGCCGCCGGAGCTCAATGCCCGCGCGATCGGCTGGCTGCGCGAGGCCGGGTTCACCTCGGTGAACGTCGACCTCATCTACGGCCTGCCCCTACAAACGCCCGAGACTTTTTCCAAGACGATCGACGACGTGCTCGAGCTCTCGCCGGACCGCCTCTCGGTGTTCAGCTACGCCCACGTGCCCTGGCTAAAGCCCGCCCAGCGCATCTTCGAGTCGCGCAAGCAGCTGCCTGGGCCCGAGGAGAAGCTCGCGATGTGGGCGGTCGCCCACGCGCGGCTGACCGCCGCAGGCTACGTGGACATCGGGCTCGACCACTTCGCTCGCCCGAATGACGAGCTGGCGGTCGCGCAGCGCAACCACACCCTCCACCGCAACTTCCAGGGCTACAGCACCTCTGCGGGTTCGTCCCTCTACGGCTTCGGGGTCTCCTCGATTTCCTCGACCTTCGACAGCTACCGCCAGAACTTCAAGGGGCTCGACGAGTGGCGCCGCGCGATCGCGGCCGGCCAGCTTCCGATCGACCGCGGCCTCGTCCTGACCGACGAGGACCACCGCCGCCGCACCCTGATCATGCGTGTCATGTGCGACCGCCGCCTGGATTTCCGCTCCCTTTCGAGCATCCTGGGCGTCGACGTGGCCTCGCACTACGCGCCCGAGATCGCCGAGCTTGCCGACCTAGAGGCCGACGGCCTGGTGACCATATCGCCGGCCGGCATCGAGGTGACGCCAAAGGGCGTGCCGCTTCTCCGGGTCGTCGCGATGCGCTTCGACGCCACGTTCACGCCGGGCGCCAACCGCCACTCGCAGACCATCTGAGTCGCCTAGGCCTTGCCGGATCCGCCCCCGAGGGAGTCCCGCACCTCGGCGAACGGGTGCGAGCAGTCTCCGATCACGCACTGCTGCCTCCTTAGGCAGGCGCTGCAGACCCGCTCGATCTCGCGCTGCGAGACGACGTCGAAGGCGAGCATGAGCTCGGACCACTGGACCGAGCGCTCCTCGCGCGGGAGGTCCCGCTGCGTGGCCCCGGCCTTCTGGACCACCATCTGCACCGAGCGCTTTCCCGCGGCCAGGAACGCGAGGGTCGAGTCGAGGCGGCATGCGCCCGTGCTCCACGGCGGCAAGTCTAGCGGCGGCATCCGTCCGCAGCGCCCCGCGACGTCGCCCGTCCTCAGCACCGCCCAGAACCCATGGAGCACGCCGTCCATGGCGTCGGCCAGGTGCTCGGGCGTGTCGATCAGCCCCCAGGCGGGCTCCGGCAAGAGCAGGGCCTTCCACCGTTCCTTGATGGCGGCGTGCGAGCACACACAGACCGTGAGATAGGTCCAGTTCACCGAGGTTGGGACCCTATTCCCAACCCCGCAGTCCGACTACTCATCGATTGCCGATCGCTGCGCAGATCTTGGTTCGGCCCTGGACGTGGGGGGGCCGCCCCTCCGGTCAGCGCTTCAGGATTTCGAGAGCCGGGGGCGGAAGCTTGTCGGCGTGGGCCAGGAACATGCTCACCTGCCAGATCTCCGTGTCGGAGAGCGTGGCGACGTAGCCGGGCATCCCCGTCATGCGTATGCCGTTGCGCACCTTCCAGTAGGTCTCCCCGACCGGGTCGTCGGTGACGCCTGTCTGCGGGGGAAGGAGCTGCGGGGGATCGGGAAACATGCCCTTGGCGGTTGGAGAGGGCGGCCGGCCAAGGTCGCCGTGGCAGAGGGCGCACTGCTCGCGGTAGATATGGGCGCCCGCTGCCAGGGTCGCGCCGTCGAGCGGCAGCGGCGAGGCCTTGTCCGCGTCCGCGCCGATCGCGTGGTGGACCGCGGAGTGGGCGATCTTCCACTCGAAGGGCACGGGCCCCCCCTCGGTCTTCACGGGCATCACACGGGTGAGGTAGTAGACGAGACCGAACACTGAGAAGACGACTCCCAGGACAAAGCCGACAAGCGTGGACTTCATAGGTTTTCCCGGTCCTAGACGGATCCTGCGCCGAGCGCCACACGTATGTTTTGGGCAGGCCAAAGAAACTGGCCTCCTGCCGCTGGAGTGTGCTCCACTCCCCGGACGTGAACGCAATGAACAAACCATGAGCCGGCGAGTGATCATCGCCGGGGGCGGGATCGGGGGCCTGGCGGCCGCCGTCGCCCTCGACCGCGCGGGCCTGGACGTCCAGGTCTACGAGCGGGCGCCCGTCTTCGCCGAAGCCGGGGCCGGGATGAGTCTGTGGCCTAACGCGACGCGGATCCTGAGGTCCTGGGGCCTTTTGGACGCGGTGATGGCGGTCGGGGAGCCCGTCTCGTCGTTCGACCTCCTGCGACCCACTGGCGCCGCGATCTCCGAGATCCCGATGGGCGTCGGCGACTCGCCCGCCGTTTGCCTGCACCGCGCCGACCTCCACCGGATTCTCCGGCAGGCGCTTAGCCCAGGGCAGCTCAACCCGAGCCGGATCCTCACCTCGTTTCATGAGGGGGAGGACGGCAGGGTCACCGCCCGTTTCGGGGACGGCGGGGAGGCGTCGGGGGAAGGCCTCATCGGCGCCGATGGCGTCGGGTCGGTGGTCCGGGAGCGCCTCCACGGGAGGGCATCCCCGGTCTACCGGGGCTACACCATCTGGCGCGGGATCGCGCGCGGCGTCGGAGTCCAAGGCAAGGGGCACATCTCGGAGACCTGGGGGAGCGGCCAGCGGTTCGGCGTCATGCCGATTGGAGGGGGCCAGGTGTGCTGGTACGCGACCCGCAACGGGCCCGCGGGCCGGCCCGACGGCCCGGGCGGGCGCCAGCAGGAGATCCTGGAGCTCTTCCGGGGCTGGCACAACCCCGTCGCGGACCTGGTCGCGGCCACCGACCCGGTGCAGATCCTCAAGAATGACGCGCGCGACCTGCCGCCGCTTAGCAGCTGGGGCTCGGGGTGCGTGAGCCTGCTGGGCGACGCCGCCCACCCGATCACCCCGAACGTGGGCCAGGGCGCCTGCATGGCGATCGAGGACGCCGCCATCCTCGCAAAGTGCCTCGCCGCCGAGCCGGACACCCGCGTGGCGCTCCGAGCCTACGAGCGGGCGCGCCGGCCGAGGACCGCCTACGTGAGCCGGCAATCGAACCGCGTCGGGGCGATCGGCCAGTTCGAAAACCCGCTATTGGTGGGAGCGCGCGACTTGGTCGCCCGGGCCTTTCTCTGGGCTTCGCACGACATGGCGTTCAATTCGGTCTACGCCTTCCAGGTGTAGGGAGCCGACAGGGCGTTCGGCACGAAAGCGGCTGGAGGGGCCTTGGCCCCCAAGGCGGTACTCCTCCGCTGGGGCCCCATCGCCCATGGTCATCCCTCGCCGCCTTGCCCTCGCCCTAGCCCTCCTGCTTGCGCCGCTGGCGCCAGCCCGCGCGGCCGAGGCCTCGCTCCTCGTGAAGAACGGCCTGCTCTTCACGATGAAGCCCGGCGAGGAGACGCCCTTCGTGGGCTACCTTGCCGTGGGCCCGGACGGCCGCATCAGCGCGGTGGGCCGGGGCGACCCGCCCGAGGGCCTGGCGGCTGCGCGGGTCCTGGATGCCGCAGGCAGGTTCATCTCGCCCGGCTTCGTCTCGGCCCACAGCCACATTTGGCAGACCGCCAACCGGGGCGTCGGGGCAGGCGGAACGCTCAACGCCTGGTGGGCGGCCTGCAGTAGGTACATCGAGGCCACGACGCCGGAGGACCTTTACTGGTACACGCTCCACGGCTCCCTCGACTTCGTGAAGTCCGGCATCACCACGGCGTACAACTTCACCTTCGATGGGTCCCGCTGGACGGGCTACAACGGCCCGATGGTCTCCCCGCTCCCCGGGCCGTGGGAGGAGGAGCAGTTCAGGGGAGAGCTCGATTCGGGCATGCGCTTCGTGCACAGCTTCTCGATCCCGTACTTCGACACCCCGGAGAGGAACCACGCAAAGGTCGTCGCCTTCATCGAGATGACCAAGGCCCACGCCGGGGACCCCGGCTTCCTGAAGCTCTCCGTCCAGGGCACCGTCGCCTTTGCCACCGACAAGTCGTGGGCGAAGGTCGAGGCCGCGTACATGAAAGAGTTCGGCCTCGACAACGAGATGCACATGTTCGAGCCGCCTGACCAGGTCGCCAACCAGGTAGAGAAGTTCCACTGGCTCGAGGAGGCGGGGATGCTGGGGCCGAACCTCTTCTTCGGCCACTTCATCCATGTGACACCGGAGATCATCAGCGAGGTCGGGGCGGCGGGATCGAACATGTCGTGGCAGCCCCTCAGCAACGGCCGCCTGGCCTCCGGGGTCGCCGACATCCCCCGCTGCCTTAAGGCGGGCATGAAGATTGGGATGGGGGTCGACGACCAGGCCGCCTCGGACGTGCCAGACCCGTTCGAGAACATGCGCACCGGTCTCTACGCGGTACGGGATAAGTACGAGAGCGCGGCTGTCCTCTCGCCACTCGACGTGCTCAGGTTCCACACAATCGGGAGCGCCACGGTGATGCACGTGGCCGACAAGGTGGGCAGCCTCGAGGTGGGCAAGTACGCGGACTTCCTGGTCATCAACCCCAGGGACCGCGACATCGGACCGGTCTACGACCCGTGCGCCAGCCTTGTCCTAGCCTGCACCCAGATGAACCTGGAGCAGGTCTACATCGGCGGCAGGCTTGCCGCCGAACGCGGCCGGATCGTCGGCAAGGACTTCGAAAAGGCGTCCCGAGAGGTCCACCGGCGGTCAGAGGCCATTCGGGATCGCCTGGACGGCCACCCATAAACCCTCCGGCCTTGGCCCAAACAAAAAGCCCACCTAAGTGGTTAACTTAGATGGGCTTTTGTTTAAATGGAGCGGGCGAAGAGACTCGAACTCTCGACGTCCACCTTGGCAAGGTGGTGCTCTACCAACTGAGCTACGCCCGCGAATCAGGGGTGAGATCAGATTCGCCCCCCCTCACGCCGTCAACATCATTTGAGGCTAAGGCTGTCGCCCCCGGATCCGCCCTTTTCCCGGTGGGAATGCCCCTTGCCCTCGGAGCGGTAGTACGAGTAGGCCTGCGTGTAATAGCCGTAGTCCTCACCGGAGCCCCGGGGCACCTGGGTGAGGACGGCGCCAAGGACCGGGGTCTTGAGCGCCACGATCGTCTGCTGGGCCCTGAGGACCATGCTCGCCGGGTTGCGCCGGTGCTGGATCAGGAGGATCGCCCCGTCGGCGATCCCCGCCAGCACGCTCGAGTCGCTGACACCGATGATCGGCGGCGAATCCAAAAGGATCCGGTCGTACTTGCCGCGGAGTGAGGCGACGAGCTCCCGGAGGCGCTCGGCGTAGAGGAGGCTCAGCGTGAAGCCCGGCATGCCGCCGCTCGTGAGCAGGTCGAGGCCGGGGGCGACCTGCCGGCGGATGGCCTTGTCGATCTCGACCTGGCCGGCGAGCACGTCGCTTAGGCCCGGCGAGCGCGGGCAGTTGGCCAGGTGGTGCTGGGCGGGCCTGCGGAGGTCCCCGTCGATCAGAATCACCCGCTCGCCATAGGCCCCCATCAGGTGGGCGAGCCGGCAGATCGTCGTGCTCTTGCCCTCGGCGGGCCCAGCGGAGAAGACCACGAGGACCGCGGTCGGGCCCGTCTTGACGGTGAGGTTCAGGTTCGTGTGGAGCACGCGGTACGGCTCCGCCTCCTCGGGCTCGTCCCTCGACGGGCCCATCGGGTCCTTGTTGTGGGGGATGACCGCGAGCACGGGTACCCTCAGGCGATCCTCAATGTCGGCCACGTCCCTCAGGCTCGTGTCGAAGTACTCGAGGACGAGCGCGATTCCGATCCCGAGCACCAGGCCGAAGACGAAAGAGCTAATTCCGTTCAGCAGGAAACTCGGCCGGCTGGGACGCCGCGCCGGCTCGGCCGTGTTCAGGATCTCGATCGTGCGCTTCGGGACCTGGAAATCGATCTCCCGCTGGCGGAGCGTGAGCCGCAGCGTCGTGTAGAGGCGCGTCTCGTCGTCAAGCCTCTGGGCCGCCTCCTCGAAGGGGCGCATGCGGTCGCGCGCCGAGAGGATCTGCTCCACCTTCGCCTTCGCAAGCTGGCTCTCGAGCTCGTCCACGCGCGCCTCAGCCTCCTTGTAGGAGTTCTCAAGGCCGCTCTCGTAGCCCCGCAGCAGCGCCTCCAGCTGCTCCTTGATCTTGGCGCGGTTCTCGATCGACGACACCAGGTCGGGGTGGGCCTCGCCGAGCCGGGCCTTCAGCTGCGTCACCTTCTGGTCGGCGATCAGGTAGGCCTGGAGAAGATTCTGGATGTTCTGGTCGGGGATCAGCTCCGAGTTGACCAGGCTCATGCGGCCCTCGACCGGGATGCTCCTGAACCGCTCCCACCGGGTCTTCCGCCCGATGGCGTCGACCCTGAGCGCGATCAGCGAGTTCTGCATCTGGCGGAGCGTCTCGATCTCCATGTCCGAGTACTTCACGTTCAGGTCCACCCCGGAGATGTTCAGGTCCTTGCGCAGCTTCTCGACCACGTCCCTCTGTCGGGTCACGGCCTCCTCCTGGAGCACCAGCTGCTTGCGAAGCTGCGCGACGCCCTCGCTCTGCTGGGAGGTGGCCTGGGTGATGCGGTCGTCCGAGTACACCCGCGCGATCTCGTTGGCGATTTCCGCGGCTAGCGCCGGCTCCTGTGCGTAGACATTGATGTCGATCAGGGAGGAGCTCCTCTGGGACTCGACGCGGAGCATCTTGCTGATGATGTACCGGTACGTGAGGTCGTTCGAGAGGGTGACCCCGGGCGCGCCCGCGGCGGCCGCCAGCCGGTTGTTCAGGTTCAGCTTCTCGATCACCGGGTATATGATCCTCTCGTTCTGCATGATCTTGAACTGATCCTGCAGGAAATAGGGGTCGTAGGCGGTGCTGCCCTGGGCCTGGAAGAGCTTCACGTCGCTCTCGGGCTTCTCGACGCGGACCTTGGTTGTCGCCAGGTACCAGCGCGGCAGGAAGACGGTGACGGCCATCGTTGTCACGAAGACCAGCCCAACGATGAGCGCGATCAGCGGCAGGCGGAGCCTGAGCACCTTGAAAAGGTCCGCGAAGGAGGCGCTCTCCCTAGAGCCGGAATGCGATGGCATGAGTGCTTGTTGAGGGGTCCCCGGCGGGGGCGAAGGCCCCGGGGGTCAGTACACCACCGTGGTGCTGATCCCCACCCTCGACCTGGCCAGGTCGCGCGAGGACACCCCCGAGCTGACCTTGTCGTAGTCGTACGACGCGGAGACGGTCCAATTCTTGGTCGGGATGTACGTGAGGGCCACGCCGGCGTGGGTCGAGTCCTCGCTCACGTTGCCCTGCTGGCCGGGGCGTCCGATGAGGGTCGACGGCTCATAGTCGACCGAGGCCGAGGCGACGATCAGGGCACTCACGGCGTGCTGCAGGTTGACGAATAACCGGTTCGTCTTCTCGTCGGAGAAATGCACGGGGTCTGAGGTCTCCTCCAGGCTGTAAGTGTAGCCGGCACTCACGAACGAGCCCTTGCCGTAGTCGTACTTTGTCGAGAACTCGGCGTAGGGCGTCGTCTCGGATGAAAGGCCCGCCCTCTGGCGGTACTCACCACCGAGGCGGAAGCTCGCCGAGAGCTTGGGGCCCGCCGTGTAGTCGAGTCCGGCCATCAGGAAGTCCGAGTGCTTGTTGTTTGTCGCGGGCGAATTGTTGTAGTCGACATCCTGGTGCCGGTACTCCCCCGCCAGCTTGGTGTCGGGCAGCAGTGCGTAGTCGGCCTCCAGGCCGTAAAGGTTCTCGAAGCGGTTGAGCTGGTTCCCAAGGGCCGCGTTCGTGTAGTCGTAGTACATGCTCCGGGCCTTCACGACCGCGCCGAGCTTCTCGAGCGGAGCGAACGTGAACCGGCCGTCCAGCTCGTTGCTCTGGAGCGTTTGGTCCGTGTTCACGGCGACACCGCTAAGCAGCGCCTCCGGGTTCTGGTTGTACGAATAGGCGTCGGTCAGGTCGACATTGGACGTGGACGAGAACGCGTGGGCGATACGTCCGTCGAGCGCCTGACTGTAGACCGTCTTCTTGCCCGGCCGGTTGTCAAAGTAGTCCAGAGTCGGGCGAGCGTAGGCCGAAAGGAAGGTCTGCTCCGAAAGGGACGTATTGAAGGCGATCTTGGGGGACACCTCGTAAACAAC
>CAISPT010000061.1 GCA_903887455.1 uncultured Opitutaceae bacterium
CCGCGGGATGGGCCATCCCCCTGGGCTCAAACACCAGCACCGTTCGCCCCGGGTGCGGGCGGCCAAGATCGCGCAAGAGAGCCTCGATCCCGCGGTCGTCGGCTGCCAGGCACGCCCACCCGCCGGACTCTCGGGACCAGGCGCCCCGGCCCAGAAGCATCAGTGTTCGTGTCGCCACGGGCTAGAAGTTCCCTAGGTACACGTACACGTCGGTGACTCCCCCTTGAGCCGCCGCGTAGGCCACCTGCCCGCGGAGTTGTGCCGATGCCGCCGCGCCGCTCGTGTCGTCCATGAACGCGGGAGTGTCGATCGCGCTGGCGATCTGTGAGGCCTCCGGTCCGGAAACGCCCTTTATCACGGCATAGGCCACCCTTCCCTGCGGTAGTCCGTTGACTCCGTCCACCCGGAATGTGGTGCCCCCGTTGGCGTCGACCGTTCCGGGAGTTTGCGCCGGGTTTACCATCGCGCACTCGAGACGCGACACCGCCTGGTAACCGTAACCGGAGGCGATCCGCGAGTCCGGCAGGTTGTAGTAAAGTCCGGTCGCCGCATTGAACCTGGGGTCCACAGCGGCGGAGCCGCCCGAGGGGGCAAAGACCTGCGAGCCACACGCAGGCGTGAAATAGTGGTCGAGCTTGGGGCTTGGAACCGAGATAAGCACCTCGTCCATCCTCAGGCTGTTGTTCAAGTCGGAGACCGAGCTGGATGAGAGGTTCGGACTCGAGGAGGCGCTCACCGCGCCTGCGGTTGACGTGTAGCCCTTTGTCAGAGGGAGCGTGCCCCCGAGTTGGTTGGCCGCGTCGGCCGTGAACCCCTTCAGCTGCTGGAGATCCGCGACCGTCCTGCTGACGTGGGCCGAGGACAGGGCCTTGCCCAAGGCCGGCAGCAGGATCGCGGCGAGCACCGCGATGATAGCGACGACAACAAGGATCTCTATTAACGAGAAGCCGCGCGAAACCGGGGCGCGACGAGTGGACTGCGATTGTGCGTTGGGTGTGTTCATGGGAAACTGTGAGTTCACCGGGCCTTCGCCGCGTCAAGGGTCGCGCCCAGCACCTCCTCTGGTGCTGCTATGCCCAGCGCGGCCTTAAGCATGCCGTCCTCGCGCATGGTCCGGGCGCAGATGTCCTTGGCTTCGCCCGAAGCCCCGAACAGGGACTCGGCCGAGCTGGGGTCGAACCGCGACCGCTGGCGCACCAGCAGGTCGGAAAGCATCGATCCCATTTCGCGAAACTCGAATATCCCCGTCCTGCCTGAGAATCCGCTTCCGCGGCACAGGGAGCATCCTCCGCCGGCCTCGAAGAATTCCGGTTCGGAGGCCCCCGACCGGGCCAGAAGCCCCGAGTCCCTGGCCGCCCGGAAGAGGCGGATGTTGTCCGCGGCGAGCGCAGCCGCCTTCCTGTGGGGCTGGCGGCAGCCCGTGCAAAGCCGCTTCACGAGCCTTTGGCCCACGAGGAGCCTCGCCGTTGACGCGAGCATCGGCGCCTCGATGCCCAGGTCCAGCAGGCGGCTGATCGCCTGCACCGCCGTGTTGGCGTGCACGGTGGTGATGATAAGGTGCCCGGTGAGCGCGAGGCGCATGGCCAGGGACGCCGTCTCGGCGTCGCGAATCTCACCCACGATCACAATGTCGGGATTGTGCCTGAGGAAGGCACGAAGGGCCGCGGCGAAGGGCATGCGCGGGCTGACCGGAGCCTGGGTTACGGACCTCATGCGGTACTCGACGGGGTCCTCAACGCTGAGCACACGCTTCGCGCGGGCGTCCAGGCACGGCACCGCGGCCGCAAGCGTCGTGCTCTTGCCGTGCCCGGTGGGCCCGGACACTAGGACGATGCCGTTCGGGCGCTTGAGACCCGCCCTGAAGCTCATGGCCGTGTCCTCGAGCATGCCGAGGTCCTCGAGCGAACCGACCTGGGTTCCCTGGTCGAGGACGCGGATCACGATGCTCTCTCCGTTCACGGCGGGCACGACGGAGTAGCGCAGCGACACGCGCTTGCTGCCGTACTCTCTCACTGTCGAGGCGTCCTGGGTCTCGAGCCTGTTTGCGACGTCGAGTCCGCCCGCCAGGGACGCCCCGCGCGACTTGCCGTCTGCGCCCCGCGTGGACGACAACTTGATCTGAGCCGATACGGTCTCCTTCATCGACCCCGGAAGAGTGCCCCAGGGGACCAGCTCCCCGTCTATCCTCCACCGGATCTCGCAGCAGCGCTCGTCGGGGATGCAGTGGATGTCGGAGAGTCCCCGCGTGTGGGCCGCCTTTCTGATCATGTCCTCGACAAACCGCTCAAGCTCGTTCTCGCGCACGTCGATGCTCGCGCGGAAGACCTCTGCGACCAAGGCGTCGATGTCGGCCTGCGGCGATACGACCCATTCTACGGAAGTGTCCTCGAGCGCGTAGCGCACCTGGTCGAACTGCGGACACGTCGGGTCCGCGACCGCAACCGTGGACCCCGACGGCCCGCGGCATATCACGACGGCGTGCCGGTTGCGGCAGATGGACTCGGGAAGTCCCCTGTGGGCATCGGCCACCACCCTAAGCTCGTCCCTTGGCACGTAGCGCCAGCCGTGGTACGCCGCTATCCACCGGGCGACGCTCTCGTCGGAGGCGAGACCGAGTTCGACCAGCGTGCGGCTCAGGGGCTGCCGGCCCTCGACCTGCTTGTGGTAGTCTAGGGCGGCCGCCACCTGCCTAATGCCGGCGCCCGTCGCTGAGACCTGCTCGATGAGGAAGCCGTCCTGAGGCTCCCCGGATGAGACCGCAGATGTCGGGGATAAAATCATATGGGATCCCCCGAGAGGCCGATGCCCACCACCGCTCCGGTCCTGCTGTCGGCGGGCTTCTGGCCGGCCGACTCTCCCTGCCCCAGCGCTTGGTCCGCATCCGCCGCCACCATGGGCGGGGGGTTCTCCGCGTTCACGGTCACCAGGAACACAAGCTCGGTCCTGGTCTTGACCTTCGCATTTGTGGCGAAAGCCCGGCCGATCAGGGGCACGCCCGAAAGGACGGGCAAACCGCTTCTCTGTCCACCGTTCGCCTCCGTGATGAATCCCCCGACGACGGCGGTCTCATGGTTGCGCAGAACGAGCGTCGTGCGCGCCCTCTTGGTTCCGGTCACCGGCGCCGTCTCCTGGCCGTCCGGGGAGGTCACCGTGCCCTTGAGCTCCGTCATCGCCGGCGAAAGCGAAAGCTTGGTAGTGAGGTCATCGGCTATCTGCACGGTGATCTCAAGGACGTTGCCGAACGACACGGTGCTCTCGGAGTAGTTGGTGTTCACAATCGGCTGGGTGCCGGCCTGGGTGGCTCCGCCCGCGTTGATCGTCGTGGTGCTCGTCCGGCTGAAGAACGGCTCGTCCTCGCTCACCTGGACGAAGGCCGTCTGGTTGTTGAGCGCCGCGATCTCGGGCTTCGATTCGACCCGCACCGAGCCCTGCTCCGCCAGGGCGCTAATTGCCGCCTGGACCCGGCCCGCCGAGAGGGTGCCGGTGAACACGTTCGGCGGCAGTGACACCGACCCCACCTGCGCAATGCCGACGGAAGACGAGGACGAGGCGGCGAGCGCGAGCCGCGTTCCGGCGATACGGCCCAGTGCGGCCTCCGCCAGGCTCCAGTCAATGCCGGCCTTCGACGTGTCGTTGAGGTCCACTTCAACGACTTTGACCGAGATGCGCGCCTGCCTGCCGACGCGCTCGAGCACGCGGCGAAGGTAGCCCTCCACCACCGCATGGGTCCTCACAGACCCCTTCAGCTGGACGAGACCGGCGAACCGGTTGACAAGGAGGGTCTCGCCCTCGCCCACCATGGCCTTCAGGTCGGATTCGAGCCGGCCCCAGAAGTCCGCGTCGTTCTGCTGCGACACGCTGAGCGAGGAAGTTCCGCCGCTTGCGCTCGCCGCGCCGGCGGGAATGGACTGGCCCTGCGCCTGGGCCTGGGAGAATGGGACCAAGCCGTTCTGCCCGGCCAACGCCCCTCCCGTGCTCTCGCTCAAGTTGACGCTCGCCGAACTCGATCCCGTCTGGGTCATCTGGAGGTAGTCCACGGGGTAGATCCGCGTGACGAAGCGCCGCACGTGGAGGTAGCCCCGGTCCGTGGCCTCGAAGCTCCACCCGCGCGCCTGGCAGACAGCATCGAGGACGGTTGCTACGGTGGCATTGTGCACCTCGAACGTCACCGGCCCCTGGACGTCGGGGTCGATTATGACCGGAAGGCGGTAGGCTGCGCCGAGGCCCTCGATCACCAGCCTGGCCTCCTGGCTCTGGGCGCTGAACTCGTCTATCCTAAGCGCCAGGGCCCGATCAACCTGCTCACGACCTTGCGCACGCGCATACGGGACGATCGCGGCGAGGGCCAGGAGGGGCAGGATCGCGGTCGGTCTCATTGCGTCCAGCATTTTAAACACGTGTTATTGGACAAGTCCTATACCGCTTAACTTATTCACACGCCCCGCGGGACCCGCCCGGGGCCCGATGCGCGCCGCGCGAGGGCCCTGCCCCCCAAAGGCTTGCCATTGTCGGCGACCCAAGCCCTTCTAGCTGGCCTGCGCGGCCCTACTCAGCCCGGCTTGCGCCAGGGCCGATCGTCCTGTTTTCCACCTCAGAAGGCCCGGTGGCCGCAATTATGCTACAGCTTCAGCGCCAATAAATGTCGTCCCAACATCCCGAGACCATCAGCCAATCAGCGAAATACGCGCTTTGCCTCGGGGCGCTCGGCGTTGTGTTCGGGGACATTGGCACGAGCCCGCTGTACACGATGCACGAGTGCATCACCCACTTGCCCGACGGCTCTGGGATGGACGGGATGCTCGGCATCCTCTCGCTGATCTTCTGGTCGCTGGTGCTGGTCGTGAGCGTCAAGTACCTGGGTTTCATCACGAGGGCCGACAACCACGGCGAGGGCGGGATCTTCGCCCTGCTCGCCCTTATCCACGCCCATAGGGAGGCCGCTCCGCACAAGCGCGAGGTCAGGCACGGCCTCGGCATCTCCGTCGTGATCATCCTGATCGGCGCGGCGCTCCTCTTCGGCGACGGAATCATCACGCCCGCAATCTCGGTGCTCGGCGCCGCCGAGGGCCTTAACGCCGTGAACCCCGGTTTCGGTCCCTACGTCCCCTGGATCGCCTGCGCGGTTCTGGCCGGCCTTTTCTGGTTCCAGAAGAACGGGACGATGAGGATCGGGGCGATCTTCGGCCCGGTGATGCTCATCTGGTTCACTACCCTGGGGATGCTGGGCGCCTACTACGTCATCAAGGCTCCCGTCGTCTTAAAGGCGGTCAATCCCGTCTACGGCCTCGCGCTGCTTCACAACGCCCCTGCCGAAGTCGCCACACTCCTCGGCTCGATCGTGCTTGCGATCACGGGCGCCGAGGCGCTCTACGCGGACATGGGGCACTTCGGCAAGCGAGCCATCGCGGTCGCCTGGTATGCCGTGGCCTTCCCGGGCCTCATCCTGAACTATTTTGGGCAGGTCGCCTTTCTCACGCTTAATCCCAAGTCCACCGAGAACCCCTTCTTCGCCATGGCGCCTGGCGGGATCGCCCAGGCGACCCTCACCGGGCTCTCGATCGTCGCGGCTATCATTGCCAGCCAAGCCCTGATCTCGGGAGCCTACTCGCTCTCGCGGCAGGCCATCCAGCTGGGTTACTTCCCGAGGCTCAAGATCAACCACACGAGCGCCGGGCACTCGGGCCAGATCTACGTGCCCTTCGTCAACACGCTGCTCGCCATCGGCTGCATCTTCACGGTGCTGCTCTTCCGCTCCACCGACCGGCTCGCGTCCGCCTACGGCATCGCCGTGACCGGGACGATGGCGATCACGAGCGGCGCCTACTACCTGGTCGCGCGCAAGAACTGGAACTGGCCCCTCTGGAAGGCGGGCTCGGTCTGCGGATTGTTCCTGGTCATGGACCTTGGGTTCTTCGGGGCCAACGCGAGAAAGCTTGCGGACGGGGGCTGGTTCCCGCTCCTGATCGCAGGCGCCATCCTCGCCGTGATGCACACCTGGAAGACGGGGCGCAACGTGGTGTTCGAGCGCGTCTACGGCGGCAACGTCACCGAGGAGGAACTGGTCACGATCGCGAGGAGCAAGTACGTCTTCCGGGTGCCCGGAGCCGCCGTTTTCATGGTGGGATCGCCCCGCGGCACGCCGCTGGCGCTCCTGCACCACGTGAAGGCAAACCGGTGCCTGCACAAGACGGTCGTCCTTCTGAGCATCATCACCGAGGACCAGCCGACGGTGCTTCCCATCAACCGCCTGAAGCTTCGCGAGATCGGCGAGGGCGTCTGGCGGGCGACCGGGCACTACGGCTACATGGAGTCGCCGGACGTCTCCAACCTCGTCGAGCTCATCAGCGCCGCCGGACTGACGATCAAGGCCCAGTCGGCCACGTATTTCTTCAGCCGGGAGATGGTGATGAGCGGCGGGAACACCGGTATGTGGGAGTGGGAGAAAAGCTTCTACAGCTTCCTTATCCGAAACGCCCGTCCCGCCAAGGACTACTACAACATCACCCCGTCCCAGATCATCGAGATCGGGCTCCCCGTGCAGCTTTGAGGCACCCTAGGCAAGCGCCCCGCGCGCCCTGTTTTCACTCGCCAACGCGGGCGAGCCTGCATCCTGATTGGGGCAGCAAGCGTATGGATGACACAACCCTATGTCCCTCGCCCTCTCGCCCTTGCGGCCTCCGGTCATCTGGGCCGGTTGGGAGGCCTCCCCTGAGGCCCCCGGGCGCCCTGTGCGGATGACGCCCCCCGAGGACACGAGCTTCCAGGACGAGCGCTCGCGGGCGAACGCCGACCTGCTCCGGAGGATGGCGAACGGGGACAGGGACGCGCTTGCGGAGCTTTACGACAGCATGGCCAAGCCGCTCTTCGCCACGGCGCGGCACATCCTGAATGATCCGGCCGAGGCTCAGGACGTCGTGCACGACGTCTTCCTCTCCCTGTGGGAGAACGCAGCCTCGTTCGACAGCCGACGCGGGGCCGCCTTCTCGTGGGCCGTCACCCTCACCCGGAACAGGTCGATCGACCGACTGCGGAGCCGCGCCAACCGGGCCCGCCTTCTGGGCGAAACGTTCCCCGGGGACCTCGGCTACGGCGAGGCTGAGGGACCCGGTCCCGACGCCTCGGACTTGGGCGCTCGCGCGGAACTTGTCCGCACCGCCGTCGCCGGCCTGCCCGACGAGCAGAAGCGGGCCCTCGAGCTCGCCTTCTTCTCCGGACTCACGCAGCGGGAGATCGCCGATCGCCTGAGCGAGCCCCTTGGCACCGTGAAGGCGCGGATACGCCGCGGCCTCATCAAACTTCGCGACACGCTCGCGGGACGGCTATGAGCGACGACCGCACAGAGGAATTGGCGAGCCTCCACGCCCTCGACCTCCTTGAGGGGGCTGAGCGGGACGAGTACATCGCCCTCCTGGCGAGGGACCCGGAGCTGCGCGCCCTGGTCGCGCAGCTGCGGCGGGCCTCCACCGGCCTTTCGTTCGTCGCCCCCGAGGCCTCCCCTCCTCCCGAGCTGAAGGCGCGGATTCTCGACTCCGTCGAGGCGCGGGCGAGCCGCGGCTCCCGCCAGCGGGTCGTCAGGATTCCGACTTTCGCGCCGTGGCTGATCGCGGCATCGGTGGCGCTCGCCGCCGCCTGGGCACAGTCGCGCTACACCCAGGTGCGGCAGGAGAACGTTTCGCTCCGGGCCCAGCAGCGCGCGGCGGAGGTCGCCTTCGCCCAAGTGAGGACGGACCTCGACCTGGCAAGGCGCGAGCTCACCTCGTCCTCGGCGCAGGTCGCCTCGCTCACCGAGAGGCTCAAGGACGAGGGTGACCTAGCGCACTACAAGATCGCAGCCCTCGCCTCGCTGCTCGGCAACTCGCCGGAGGCCCTTGCGGTGGCCGTGTGGGACCCCTCGCGCCAGCAGGGTGTCCTCAAGGTGGAGAAGCTGCCGGCCCTCGCCCCGGGCAAGGACTACCAGCTCTGGGTGGTCGACAAGCAGTACCCGAACCCGGTTAACGGCGGCGTCTTCGTGGTGGACCCCGCGACGGGCGAGGCCCACATCGTCTTCAAGGCCGACAAGCGCGTGGATTCGATCGCCAAGTTCGCCGTGAGCCTGGAACGCAAGGGCGGGGTTCCGAAGGCCGAGGGGCCGATGGTGCTGATCAGCCGCTAGCCGGCCCCCGCGGGGACGGCTTGACTCGCCGGGGGTGTTCTAGACCGTCTTCCCATGAATTGGCACCTCGGCGCTTGTCTCGCCCTGGTTGCGGTGACCCCGACCGCCCTCACGTCCCTTCGCGGCCAGCAGGCAGACGCGTCACCCCAGCCCGGCACCGTCCTTTCAACCATGGAACGAGTTGCCGACTGGCAGCTCGCCCATCCGAGCCTTCATCCGCCGACCGACTGGACCCAGGCGGCGGGCTACACCGGCATCATGGCCCTCGCCGGGATTTCAGGGCAGCCGCGCTACCGCCAGGCCATGCTCGAGATGGGGCGCGTCAACGGCTGGCGGCTCGGGCCGAGGGCCGAGCACGCCGACGACCACTGCGTGGGGCAGATCTACGCGGAGCTCTTCCTATCGACGCGGGAGCCGGAGATGATCGCGGACATGCGGAGCCGCTTCGACTCGATCCGCGAACATCCGCCGCAGGTCGAGAGCCTCGACTTCACCCAAAGGGACGGGGCCGCGCTCAGGCGGTGGTCGTGGTGCGACGCGCTCTTCATGGGACCGCCGGCCTGGATCCTCCTCTACGCTGCCACAGGCGACGAGCGTCTCCTGGACTACGCGGTCTCCAACTGGTGGGCCACCTCCGACTACCTCTACGACACGCAGGAGCACCTCTACTTCCGGGACAGCACCTACTTCGCTAAGCGGGAGCCGAATGGTCGGAAGATTTTCTGGAGCCGGGGCAACGGGTGGGTCATGGCGGGCCTGGTAAGGGTCCTCGAGTTCCTTCCGGCAAACCATCCGAGCCGCGCGCGCTTTGAGCGCCAGTTCGCCGAAATGGCTGCAAAGGTCCTCTCCTGCCAGCAGCCCGACGGGCTGTGGCGCGCCAGCCTACTCGACCCCGAGGACTACCCAATGCAGGAGGAGAGCGGCTCAGGCTTCTACACGTACGCTCTGGCCTGGGGCGTTAACCAGGGCCTCCTCGACCACGCCCGGTTCTCCCCGTCTGTCCGACGCGCGTGGGCGGCACTCTCGGGGATGGTCGAGGCCGACGGCAGGCTCACCCACGTCCAGCCTATCGGGGCCGACCCCAAGAAATTCGACGAGAAGGCCACCGAGGTCTACGGGGTCGGCGCATTCCTCCTCGCCGGAAGCGAGGTCTACAGGCTTAGCGTGATGGACTCGGGCGCCGTCGTGGCCCACGTCGCGGTGGCCAACAAGGCCCCGTTTCACCGGTGGAGGGAGACAGTCGAGGCGGACGTCGGCGGCTTGGCAGGCGGCGCACCGCTCGCTGTCGTCGACGCCGCTTCCTCTCGCATCCTGGAAAGCCAGCCGTACGCCGCCGGGGGCGGCCAGCCGAGCACGCTCCTCTTCCAGGTCGACCTCGCCCCCGGGGAGACGCGCGTCCTCACGCTCGTCACAGCGGGAGCGCTCGCGGCCGTGCCGCAGCCCGTGGTGACAACCTACGCGCGCCAGGTGGCCGAGCGCTTCAACGACGTGGCCTGGGAGAGCGACAGGATCGCCCACCGGATGTACAGCCAGGAGCTCATCAAGGGCGAGGGCACGATCAGCAGCGGCGTCGACGTCTGGGTCAAGCGCACCCGCTCACCGGTGGTCGACGGCTTCTACGCGCGCAAGAACTACCACGAGGATGCCGGGCTTGGGCTCGACGACTACCAGGTCGGGCGCAGCCGGGGTTGCGGCGGGCTCGGGATTTGGTCCGGCGACCGGCTTTATTCGCCGATCAACTTTAGGTCGGCGCGGATCCTCTGTAGCGGACCCGTCCGGTCGGAGTTCGAGCTCACCTTCGACACCTGGGATGCAGGAGGAATCGGCATATCCGAAGTTCGGAGGATCTCGATCGACGCAGGCTCAAACATGAGCCGCGTGGAAAGCGTCCTTGCGTCCACCAAAGGCGGGCCCCTCACCGTTGCCGTCGGGATCGCCGAGCGGGCCGACCCCGCCGGCGTGCTTTCCAGGGACCCCGACCTCGGCTGGACAACCTACTGGCAGGCGCCGGACCGCGACCGGGGCAGCATCGGCTGCGCGGTCGTTCTCGGGCCCGGCCGCATGACGGGATTTGTCGAGGAGTCGGCGAGCGTGCCACAGCCGCCCGCCAACCAGCGGCTCTCACCCGGAGTCGAGGGCCTTCCGCCGGTCGCAAACGCGCTGTCGCTCACCACCGCCCGCCCCGGAGAGCCGACCACCTACTACCTCGGGGCCGGTTGGAGCCGCAGCGGCGACTTCGCCGACGCGAGAGCGTGGAACACCTATGTCGCGCGCGTCGCCGAGAGGATCGCCTCGCCCCTGGGGGTCACCGTCACGGCGGTTCACGCCGCCTCGCCCTAGATGATCCAGAGCGCCTCGGCCAATCCCTCGTTCAGCCAGTCGATGGCCTCGGCGCGGCTCTCGAAGAGTCGGATGTTGAGCGCCTCCTCTGGGCTCGAGCAGGCGACGATGTAGGCGACCACCTGGGTTTCCGGGCCGTGGCGCACGACGTAGGCTCGGCGCGACGACGGCTCAAACTGCGAGTTGGCCAGTTCGTACGCGATCCCCACGCGTGTGACCTCGCAGAGCGTCACTCCGCCCCAATCGCATAGCAGGCGCATTCCGGGAAGGAACAAGGGGTCGCCCGAGATCTCGTGGGCAAGCCGGATAAGATCCTCGTCGCCAAGCCGCCCCTGGGCAGTTGCAAAGACAACGGCACGGGCCGTGTCGATCGAATGGGAATAGGGCATGACCTTTTTGTCCCCGGCGATTCCAAGGGAGCTGGCGCCGCCGCGGCCTTTGAGGCCCGTTATACAACAGAGGGAAGCCGATTCACAGCACAACTAGGTGCAATTCAATGGCGTTACACGCCCGTTAGTCTGCCTTTCAGGGGCCATTTCAGGCCGATAATGGTGCTCGGGACAGGACTCGAACCTGCACGCCTTACGGCACACGCCCCTCAAACGTGTGTGTCTACCAATTCCACCACCCGAGCACTTGAAAACGAGGAGGGGATAATCAGTGGCAACCGAGGGGCGTTGTCCAGCCCTGAAATTGGGTTTTGACCCACTCCGATACCTGGTGGACCTTCCGCCCGACCGTCCCCCCATGAAACTCGACGCCATCAAAGCCGCGCTCCTGGCCTCCTACGACTCCGACGGCGGCATCAATCACCTGGACGGCGTGAACCTGCCCTCGCAGGAATCCGTCAACGAGATCGCTCGCGGCTGCATGCACCTGCTCTTCCCGGGCTACTTCGAGGAGCGGAATCTGGCCAAGAGCGAGGTGCCCGCGCTGGTCGATACCATGCTGGCCCAGATCAGCGGCCGGCTCCTGGTCGAGATCGAGAAGAGCCTTCGCTTCGCGCGCCATCCCGACGCCCAGGAAAGGGCCAAGGTACTCGCAATGGAGGCCCTCGGGAGGATGCCCGAGCTGCGCAAGGCGATCCGCACGGACGTGGAGGCGGCCTACCAGGGGGACCCCGCGGCCCTCAGCTACGAGGAGATCATCCTCGCCTACCCCTGCGTCCTGGCGATCTCGCTCCAGCGGTTCGCCCACGTGCTCTACGACCTCGGCATCCCGCTCCTTCCCCGGATGATCACCGAGTTCGCGCACGAGCGAACGGGGATCGACATCCACCCTGGCGCCAGGATCGGCACCCATTTCTTCATCGACCACGGCACCGGGGTCGTGATCGGAGAGACCGCCACCATCGGCGCGCACGTGAAGCTCTACCAGGGCGTGACTCTGGGCGCCAAGTCGTTCGAGGTCGACGCCAAGGGGAACCCCGTGAAGGGGGTCAAGCGTCACCCAGACATCGGCGACAACGTGACGATCTACGCCCACGCGACGATCCTTGGCGGCGACACGACCATTGGCGCCAACTCCGTCGTGGGCGGCAACGTCTGGCTCCTGGACTCCGTCCCGCCGAACAGCATCGCCTACTTCAAGGCGGACGACCTGGTCATCCGCCCCAGGCAGAAAAAGGAGTCGCTCGTCGGCTATGTCGAGGACTGGGTGATCTAGAGGCGCTGACGGTCCGCCAGGGAGCGCGCGAGCGCCGCCCCGAAAAAGGGCCCGCGGTAGATCATGCCGGAGTAGACCTGGACGAGCGTCGCGCCCGCATCGAGCTTCTCGGCGGCGCTCGACTCGTCGGTGATGCCCCCAACCCCGATGATCGGCAGGCGTCCCGCCGTCGACCGGGAAATGAAGGTGATGATCTCGGTCGAACGGCGCCGCAGGGGTGCGCCGCTTAACCCGCCCGTCTCCTGGTTCCCGGCGAACACCCCCGGCCTGGCGAGCGTCGTGTTGGTGGCGATCACGCCGTCGAGCGAATAGTCCCGAATCACTTGAAGCACCTGATCGATCTGCCCGAACCCGAGGTCCGGCGAGATCTTCAGAAGGATCGGCACGCGGGCCTTGCCGGCGGTGTGCCGCTGGAGGTTGGCGCCGGTGACCGCGGAGAGGAGTTCCCTGAGGCGCGACTCGTCCTGGAGCTGTCGCAGGTTCGGCGTGTTGGGACTGGAGACGTTCAGGACAAGGTAGTCGGCCAGGTCGGCCAGCGCGCGGAAGCTCGCCAGGTAGTCCTCCGCGGCGCGGTCGATGTCGGCGATCTTGGACTTGCCGATATTGATCCCAAGTGGGATGCGCCTCTTGCCCGGGCCCGGGTACGTGGCGAGCCTCGCGGCCACGGCCAGGGCTCCCTGGTTGTTGAAGCCCATCCGGTTGATCACTGCTTCCTGACGGGGATAGCGGAAAACACGGGGCCGGGGGTTGCCCGACTGCGCGAGCGCTGTCACCGTCCCGATCTCAACGTGGCCAAAGCCGAGCGCGGCGGCCGCCGGCCACGCGCACGCGTTCTTGTCGAAGCCCGCGGCGAGTCCCACGGCATTGGGGAACCTGAGCCCGAAGGCCACGACCGGCCGGAACTGCGCGGGCGGCAGCTTGACCGCCGACTCAAGGAGCCGGCAGGCGGGTGCGATCCGCCCCAAAAGCATCATCGAATGCACGGCAACCTCGTGCGCCTTCTCGGATTCCAGGCGGAACAGCAGGGGCCTGAGGATTTTTTCGTAGATCGCTCCCATTGTCGGCCAGCCTGAAATCCGGCCGGGAAAACGCAATAGCGGTAGCCGAAAAACCCGACAGGCCAATGAGTTCCATTCCGGACCGTCGCCCGCAAATACAAATTGTTTTTGTGCTTGTTATTTACCCCCCCCCTCGCACGCTGCGCTAAAATTTCCTGTAATTATCTGAATCCATGGCAAAGCCGACTTCCACACTCGATTGGTGCATTGTAAGACTGGGCGAAGACCACAATTGGTGGGTCAGCGAGACGAGCGATCCGGTCCGCTGGGACGTGGACGGCCTTAGCATCGTGGACCCCCGCCAGGTGTCGCATCTGGTCGAGTTGGTGGACGCGCTCCGCGACTACGGCTTCCAGCAGGACCTCTTCGAGGCCGCGTTCATCCCCTTCCGCATCGAGAAGGACCTGGGCGCCGGCAAGGTGCGTCTGAAGCGCGTGAAGGAGTCGATCTTCGAGTCCGACGAGAAGCTGTTCGCGCTGCCTGACATCCTTGACGAGGAGAACGGGCCGTACGCCGACCTGCTCGACCATCTCACGCGCTGCCGCGTCAAGCTGCTCAACGACCTCTTCGCGTTCGAGAGCAAGCTGACTGTCGACGAGGTCGAGGACGAGATACGCGAGGAGCAGAACACCCATTTCATCGAGGGCAAGGCGGTGCACACGTTCACGGAGCTGTGCGCAATCCTCGACTACATGCCGGACGGCATCGACCTCGACGAGGAGGCCCCGTCGAAGGCCGCCGAGGAGGAGGACGACGACCTGCCGACCCTCGACGCCGAGGAGGAGGAGAAGCTAAAGAACGACGAATCGCTCAAGTGGGACGAGGACGGCGACGACGAAAAGGACGACGACAAGGAGGGCGACGAGAAGAAGGAAGGCGAGGAGGAGCCCGCCGACGAGGAGGAGGCGGAGAAGCCCCGCCGCAAGTCCCGCGGCAAGCGCTAGCGCCCTGCGAAGCCCATGCACTCCCTGCGCGCAGCGACGGTCGCCCTGCTGGTGATCCTCGCGGGCTGCCAGGCGACGGAGGCGCCGACCGGGCGAAATCCGACAATCCCCTCGGCTGCGACCTCCAGCCAGCTCCGCCCAGGCGACAGCCTGACGGTTGCGATCATCGGCGTTCCGGACCCGTCGACCAACGCCGTGCAGATCGACGACATGGGGATCATCAGCCTGCCCTACATCGGCACCATCAAGGCCTCTGGCGAGACCACCGGCGGACTCACCCAGCGGATCCGGGAAGCCTACGTCTCGAAGAAGATCTACACCTCGGTCGACATTTCCGTCAGCGTCACCGAACGCTACGTCTACGTCGGCGGCGAGGTCGAGAAGCCCGGCCGCATTGTCTGGACGCCCGATCTGACGGCCGCGAAGGCCGTGCAGGCGGCGGGTGGGTTCACGCTCTACGCCAAGGAGGACAAGGTGAGCGTCGTGCGCAACCAGGTCCTCTACGATATCGACATCAAGCTCGCCCAGAAGAGCCCGTCCCAGGACCCCAAGCTGGAGCCCGGCGACTCGATCCAGGTCTCGCGAACGGCCTTCTAGGCCGAGCTAGCCGTTGAGCTCCCTGGCCACTTCCTTGGCGAAGTACGTGAGGATCATGTCGGCGCCCGCGCGCTTGATGGCGACCAGTGATTCCATGCGGCACTTCTCCAGGTCGAGCCATCCGAGCCTCGCGGCCGCGTGGATCTGCGAGTACTCCCCTGAGACCTGGTAGGCCGCGATCGGCCTGCGGGTCGACTGGCGCAGCTCGCGGATGATGTCCAGGTAGACGCCCGCGGGCTTGACCATTACGATGTCGGCCCCCTCAGCCACGTCCAGGTGGAGCTCGGCCAGCGCCTCGCGGCGGTTGGCCGGGTTGAGCTGGTAGGTGCTCTTGTCGAGCCCTGGGCTTCCGGGCCCCTTAGAGGTGCCCACCGCGTCCCTGAAGGGTCCGTAGTAGGCTGAGGCGTACTTGGCCGTGTAGGCCATGATGGCCGTGTTCTCATGGCCAGCGCTGTCGAGCGCCTTTCGGATCGCCCCCACCCTGCCGTCCATCATGTCGCTCGGCGCGACCATGTCGACGCCCGCCCTGGCGTGAAGCACCGACATCTTGGCGAGGATCTCCACCGTCCTGTCGTTGTCGACGTCGGTCCCGTCGGGGGTCAGCACCCCGTCGTGCCCGTGGGTGGTGTACGGGTCGAGGGCGATGTCGGTCATCACGACGAGACCGGGGAGCGCACTCTTCACCGCCGCGACAGCCCTGAGGATGAGGGCGTCCTCCCTGAGCGCGGCCGAGCCCTCCTCGTCCTTCAGGCGGGAGCTAAGTTTCGGGAAAAGGGCAACGGCCGGGACCCCGAGTTTTTGCAGTTCCCGACACTCCCGCACCAAGTCGGCGATATTGAGCCGGAAGACCCCGGGCATGGATGAGATGGGCTCCGGGCGGCCCTTGCCGTCGATCACAAAGAGGGGCGCTATAAAGTTGCTCGGCAACAGGACCGTGTCGGCCACCATTGCCCGGAGGGCCGGCGTCCGCCGCAGACGCCGCGGGCGCTGGACGAGATTGAGCTTGAATGAGTTGGGCATGTCTTTGGTGGTTACCAGATTTAAGCATGCCCCAGCCCCGCTCGCCACAAGAAATTTGGGCCGGACAAAAACAGGGTTTCGATGCGCCTTGATTTCGACTAACAACCTCCCTCCTCTTTCCCAACGTACATGGCCATCAAGCTGTTTGAGTCCCTTTCCCGCGAGGTCCGCGAGCTCCGCCCGTCGGAGCCCGACGGCGTGTTCCGCTTCTACAACTGCGGCCCCACGGTCTACGCACCCGCCCACATCGGCAACTTCAGGACCTTTGTCGTTAACGACGTCATCCGCCGGCTCCTCGAGCTCGAGTTCCCTGGCAAGGTAAGGCACGTCCGCAACCTGACCGACGTCGACGACCGCACGATCGGGCAGGCCCGCACCGAGAAGCGGCCCCTGGGCGAGATCACGCGCAAGTGGACGGAGCTTTTCCACGCGGACTGCGCGAAGCTCAACTGCCTGCGGCCGCACGTGGAGCCCACGGCAACCGGGACCATCCGGGAGCAGGTCGACATGATCGACGTGCTCATGAAAAAGGGTAACGCCTACCGCTCGGCGGACGGATCGGTCTACTTCAAGATCAGCTCGTTCCCGGGGTACGGCGCCCTGTCGCGGATCCGCGAGCGGGAACTGAAGGTCACCAACAGCGTGTTCGACGCCGACCACAAGGACGACCTGGGCGACTTCGCCCTCTGGAAGGCCTACAAGCCCGAGGATGACGGCGACGTCAAGTGGCCGGGGCCCGACGGCGCGTCCGAGGGCCGGCCCGGGTGGCACATCGAGTGCAGCGCGATGATAAAGAAGCACCTCGGGGAGACGATCGACCTGCACACTGGCGGGGTGGACCTCCTCTTCCCCCACCACGAGAACGAGATCGCCCAGAGTCAGTGCTGCAACGGGACGACCTTCGCCAGGCACTGGTACCACTCCGAGCACCTCCTGGTCGAGGGGACCACGATGAGCAAGAGCAAGGGCAACTACTACACGCTCGGGGACCTGGTGGCGAAGGGATACTCGCCGATGGCGGTCC
>CAISPT010000062.1 GCA_903887455.1 uncultured Opitutaceae bacterium
CGTCGGTCCATCACAAGCCAACCCGCGCACCAGCCGTGGTTTATCCTTGCCCGTTGGTTTGCAACGGCTTCCCTTTTCCCTGGAGGCATTATTCCAGCTGATGCCCCCCATTCCTATGGCTAATCTCTCGATTTCGCACCGCCTCCTTGTCGCAGCCGTTGCCGCCCTGGTGCTCGCGGCATCCGGACTACGGGCCTCCGAGTCCCCCGCCAATCCAGAGCCCGAGCTGATCGCCGCGGTCCGGGGCGGGGACGTCGCCCTCTGGCGCGCGCTTCTCGCCCACGGGGCGGATGTCTCGGCACGGGATGCCCAGGGCAACACGGCGCTCCACCTCGCGGCCTACTACGGGGATGTCGAGGCGGTGGCAGCGCTCCTTAACCGGGGCGCCAAGCCCGACGCGCAGAATAATGTGGGGGCCACGGCGCTCCTCTACGGAGCCGGTAACGACGACATCGTCAGGATTCTCCTGTCGGTCGGTGCAAACCCAAACCTGGCCTCGAAGATTGAGCAGACGCCCCTGATGGCGGCGGCCGCCCACCCGCAGTCCCATGTGACGGTCGCCCGACTGTTGCGCGCGGGCGCGAACCCTGCCGCGAAGGTGCACGGCCAGGAATACGTGGCGGTGAAGGCCGTCTACGGCGCAGACCCGAAGACGCTGGAAATGGTGCTGAAGGCCGGCGCGAGCCCGCAGCAGACCAAGGGGGACGCCCCCTCCCCGCTCGCAATGGCCGTGTATTTCGGGGACAGGACGACCACCGACATCCTCCTCAGCCACAAGGCCGACGTGAACTTCGACTCGGACTTCGCGGGCCATGCGCTCAACTGGGCGATGTACTCGGGGTACACGGACCTGGCCGCGCTCCTGATCGCCAAGGGCTCCGACCTCCATTTCAAGTCCCCCTGGGGGCACCAGACGCCCCCGATGGTCTTCGCGGGCTACGGCCAGTCGGGCGACCCGACCGTTGCCCGGCTCCTCGTCGAGAAAGGGGCCAACGTGAACGAGACGAACGAGCTCGGGGCGAGCGCCCTTTCCCTGGCGCTCAAGAACGGGCCGCACTCGCAGCTTGTCACCTACCTTTTGAAGGCCGGGGCGAAGGCGCCCCCGGAGCCTCCCTACGCGAAGACGCTGGCCGCGCGCAAGATGCCGGAGGGAACGAGCGTTGCGGAACGGGCCCAGCGCGCGGTCAACCTGCTCGAGAAGGCCTCGGACGGTTTCGTCGACAACCGCTTTGTCCGCGACCAGGCAAAGTGCGTCTCCTGCCACCACGAGACCCTTCCCGCCGTGGCTTTCGCGGCGGCGGCCGCGCGCGGGCTGAAGGTCGACGCGGTCTCGGTCGGGCACCTGCTCACCGCCCAGATGGCGATGTACGCGCCCCGGGCCGAGGCGGCCCGCGAGATGGAGGATCCCATCGCCGACTCGCCCGTCCAGATTGGATACGGGCTCAATTGCCTGAAGGCGGTCGGCTACGCGCCGGACGCGATGACCGAGGCGCTCACCCGCTATCTCGTGAACGGCCAGAGCCCCGATGGATCCTGGCACTGGACGGACCTGAGGCCCCCGCTCGAGGGCGGTCGGTTCACCGCGACGGCATGGGCCGTCCGCGCGATCCAGCTGTACCCGCCCGACCGCGACGGCGAGGCCGTGCGCGACTGCTTCGATCGCGCGAGGAAATGGTTTCGCAAGGCGGCGCCGGGCACGTTCGGCGACCAGACGGCGCAGCTCATGGGCCTCGCCTGGGCCGGCGAGTCGCCCCGCAGGCTGAGGGACCTTGCCGCGTCCCTCCTGGCGGCTCAGCGCCTGGACGGCGGTTGGGCCCAGCTCAAGGACCTGGACAGCGACGCATGGGCGACGGGTGAGGCGCTCTTTGCGCTCCGCGAGTCCGGCCAGGTCCCCTCCTCCGACCCGGCGGTCGCACGGGCTGTCGCGTTTCTCCTTAAGACCCAGTACGAGGACGGCTCCTGGTGGGTGAAGAGCAGGACATGGCCCTTCCAGCCTCACTTCGACAGCGGTTTCCCCCACGGCAACGACCAGTGGATCAGCGCAGGCGCGACAGCCTGGGCGACCCTGGCGCTCCTGGACACGCTGCCCAAGGACCCGGGCGCTCGTCCGCTCCCGGGATTTGCGGGACTATTGGCCGCCTACGCCGACTCGGCCGCAGCCCAGAGAAAGGCGGCCGCGCAGGCCGCAGCATCCGCGGCCGGAAAGCCGCCCGTGGATTTCGCCAAGGACGTCTACCCCGTCCTCGAGCGTTCCTGCATCAAGTGCCATTCCGGGGAGAAGCCGAAGGCGAGGCTCGCCCTCACCTCGCGCGAGTCGCTCCTGAAGGGCGGCCAGAGCGGCGAGCCGGCGGTCTTACCCGGCCAGGGCGGCGAGAGCCAGCTCGTGGTCTTCGCCTCCGACGAGATCGAGGACCTGGAGATGCCGCCGCTCAACCACCGCGACAAGTTCCCGAGCCTTACGCCGGAGGAGATCGCGAGGATCCGCACCTGGATCGACCAGGGCGCGGCGTGGAACCGCCCGGCCCCGGGCCCGCTGACCTCAAACTAGGCGCGGGCCTACTTGGCCATCACGACACCGAGCGACTTCACGTCGCCCACGTCGACACGGCCCTCGGGGAGGTCGAGGTGTTCGATGCCCCGGCTCCTCGCCCCGAAGTACCGGGAAGCCTCCCTGCTCATCGCGAGCAGGTAGGTATCGAAGCCCCTGCCCCGCTCGGGCACGCTGTAGCGCGTCTCCCAGAGCAGCTTGTGCTTCTTCTCCTTCCACATGAGCTGGAAATCATACGCCATCAGCACGACGAAGTAGCGCTGCTCCTCGATCTCCCCCACGAGCTCGCCGTGCCGGTGGCCGAGCGCCGTGCCCTCGAGACCCGAGGTCTCCCTTAACTCCGTGTCGAAGCCGAGCATCGCGGCATTCTGGGCGTCCAGCTGGTCGCGCTGGCTGTTCTCCGCCGAAACGAGCGCCATCGCGCTCGTCGCCGAGTTCTCGGAGCTGATCCTGTCGGTCAAAACCTGGCCGTCCGCCACCGTCTGGATGCGGCCGCAGACCATGCCCGGGCCGTTGAGCGAGCTGTTCGCCGGCGCGGCGGCGACCCTCTGGGCTTCCAGGCTCTTCGACGAGGCAAGCTGGGCGCTGGCGTCCACGAGCTTGCGGACGCTCTCGGAGTCCTCGGTGCTCCCAAGCGCGCGGGTTCGCCCCCAGTACACGACAATGAGGAGCTTGGTCGCCGCCGGATCCCTTGTCGGCAGGTAGTTGCGGTCCCGCAGCGGGCCCGCGACCACGCGCGCGACGTCGATGAACTTGAGCTCCTCGAGGGACGGATCTCGGGTCGAGCCGGTCCAGCGGCCGCCCTCGGCAAACGCGAAGTACTCGGCGGCCGGCGAACCGTCGGCCTGCCTCGCCCGCGCATAGTCGTCGCTCACCCGGGCAAAGACGGCGGTCGCTTGATCTCCGGCCCGGACAGGGGCCACCGCCACCACCGACAGGAAGACCGACGTCCATGCAAGGGCGACCAGGGCCTCGGAACACTTTCGGGGCGTTTTCAGGGGAAGTGCGATTGGCGCATCCCATTGTACTGCAGAAACGGCACCCATCAAGGGATTGAATGAAGCCATTAGGTGATCTAATCGCCATTTCCCTTCCCCCTTGCCCCAGACCCCAAGGAACTTGCCCGGCCGCGCCCGCCCCGCGAGGATGTCCGTCGCGCCGTCCCGGCTCCCATGACCCCCACTCCCTCCCGCATCCCAAAGGCCGTGCTCGCGGGACTCGCCCTGGCCGTCGCGCTGGACACCGTGATCCAGATCACGTGGAAGCTGGCGGTCAAAGGCCTGCCGGACGGGGCATCGCCGGAGGCCACCGCCGAGGCGGTCCTGTCGAACCGGTTCTTTTACGTGGCTATGCTCGCTTTCGGGGCGCAGCTCGTGAACTGGATGCGCGTCCTGGCGCGCGCCGACCTCAGCTACGCCCAGCCCTTCACGGCGCTCAGCTACCTGACGGTGCTGACAATCTCCAGCTACTCCCTGCACGAGCACCTCTCGCCCGCGCGCCTCTGTGGCGTGGGGCTCATCCTCGCCGGTGTCTTCCTGATTAGCCGGACGCCGCACCGGACGGCGCGGGCCGGGACCCCATGACCCCCTCGTCCGCAGGCATCGCCCTTGTGGTTTCCGCCATGGCCGCCGAGAGCGTGGCGCAGCTGTTCCTGAAGGTCGGCGCCGCGGGCGGGTCGGCATGCCTGACGCCGCCGATCCGTGCCCGCGCGTCGGGGCTAAAGGTGCTCTCGCGACCTGCCCCGTGGATCGCCATGGGGGTCGGCGCCTATGTGCTGGAGGCTATCCTCTACACGCTCGCCCTCGCGCGTCTCGACGTGAGCGTCGCCTTCCCTCTCGGGAGCCTGTGCTTCGTGGGCGTGGCGCTGCTCTCCCGGGTGTTGCTCGGTGAGGCGGTGGGCCCGGTCCGCCGGGCGGGCGTTGCGCTCATCATCCTCGGCTCGGTGTTCCTGGCCTGGTGAGCATGGAAAAGCCCAAGAAGGCGTTCGGGGTGGAGTTCGTGCGATCCGCGTCGCAGATCGACGGCGCCCTCTGGGCGGAGTGCTTTCCGGCCCCGCTCGAGGGGCGCTTCTGGTACGAGACCCTCGAGGCGAGCGGGCTGGAGGGGCAGTTCGAGTTCCACTACGCGCTGGTGAAGTCCGGCCCGCGGACGGTCGGAATCGCTCCGTGCTTCGTGCACAATGTGCCGATCGCGCTCGTCGCCCCCAGGCCGGTGGCCCTGTTGCTGAACGCGCTCGCGCGCTGGTTTCCCGGTGTCGGGCACCAGAGGACGCTCTTCGTCGGATCGCCCTGCTCGGACGAGGGCACGATCGGCCTCTCTTCCGGCGTGGCGCTCGGCGACGTGGCCGGCGTGCTCGGGGCGGCTATCCTCGAAAAAGCCGCGCATCTCGGCGCCCCGATGATCGTCTTCAAGGACTTCCCCGAAGGCGCGGCGAACGCACTCGGGGCCCTCGCCGGGGCGGGCTTCTTCCAGATGGTGAGCTTCCCAGGGACGCTCCTCGCGCTCCGTGGCGGGGACATGGACTCGTACCTCAAGTCGCTCTCGTCGATGCAGCGGCACAACCTGCGGAAGAAATTGAGGCGATCGGGAGCCCTGCTCGCCCTGGACACCCGGGTTGTCCGCAATCCCGGTGCCCCCGAGCTGGCCGAGATCCACGGCCTCTTCGCCCAGACCTACCTGCGCGGCCGCACCAAGTTCGAGAAGCTCGACCTGCGCTTCTTCGAGGCCATCCGGGGGCACCCGGAGGCGCACTTCATCCTCCAGAGGGACACGCAGACGGGGGCCCTCGTCGCCTTCATGCTGGTCTTCCGCATCGGCGACCGGGTGGTGAACAAGTTCATCGGGCTGGACTACAGCAGGGCCGGGCAGACCTACCTCTATTTCCGCCTCTTCGAGGCCGCCCTTGGGTTCGCGCACGCGACTGGGGCCAGGGAGCTCCAGAGCGGGCAGACCGGTTACCGAGCCAAGCTAGACCTGGGCCACACCCTCGTGCCTCTCTTCAACCTGGTCCGGCACAAAAACCCGCTCATTCACGCGATCTACCGGGCGATTGGCGGCCGGGTCACCTGGTCGAGTCTGGACGCCGACCTGGCGGTGTTCCTTCGGGCACACCCCGGGCGGAAGCCCGACGGCCGCCCCTAGCGCGCCCCGGCCGTCGTGGGATCGAAGCCGAACGGGATCGCAACCTTGGTCTCGACCGGCTGCCCCTCCCTTACCCCCGGGACGAACCTCCAGTCCCTGACCGCGGAGAGCGCGGACTCGCCGAAGGCTGGGTCGGTCGCGCTCTGGACCGAGGGCTCGAGCACGCGTCCCTCCGGGCTGATGCGGAGCGCCACGACGGCCCTGCCCCTCACTCCCGACTTCTTGAGCGCCTCGGGGTAGCCCGGGGCTGGGCAAAGGAGCGGCCTCGGGCCCGCCTGCTGCGCCGAGCCGAGCCGCGACTTGATCATCTTGGCCACCTGCTCCTCCCTCTGGGCCTCGGGAATCTCCGAGGTGAAGACCTCCGAACCTTCGGTGAAGAGGTGGACCTTGCAGCTTCGCACCGCGGAGTCCCTCTCCAGGTCCGCGTCGGCCTCGTAGCGCAGCGGCGTCCGCGCCTCGAGCTTCCCCACCTCGCGGACAAGCACCGTCGTCGCCCCGTCCGAAAACTCGACCTCCAGGACGAGGAAGACGTCGCTGAGCCAGTAGGGGCTCGTGAGCACCGCCTTGAAATGGACCTGCTTGTTGACGCTCATGGGCACGCCCTGGCCCAGGATGTTGAAGCCGGAGACCTCCACCTCCTTGTGCTCGAGCCCGATGAAGAGCGGCGCGTATTCATCGGCCTTCCTGAGCGCATAGCGCCGGTCCCCTGACGGGACCAGGCCTGCCCGGCCCAGGATGTACGGCCGGTCCTCCCTGACCTTGACCACCCGGTGGTACTGGCCGTCGGAGGCGTCGAACACGTAGAGCCGGCTCTGGGCGGCCGCCGTGCCGGCCCCAAGAAGTGCGGCGGCAAGGGCCGCGAGGCAGAGGGTGCACCGCTTCATGGGAATCCTCGTAGTCCCGCCGGCAGCAGCGCGCAAGCGCGCCCTGGCCCGGGGGGCCGCCAGCTGCCGGCACCCGTGGTGCCCGTTCTGCGTAGCCGGCTCTCCGCCCTCTGGGGAAGGGCCGTTCCCTTCCGCGGGCCAAGGCCTAATTCCGGCGATAAGAATCCCGTCTAGTTCTTGGGCGGGAGCGGGTTCGCGTCCAGGAATGAGTAGTGGCCCACGTGGCTGTCCGGCTCGGCGTGGGGCTTGGGCTCGAGGTGCATGATCGGGTATCCGCCCTTCGCAAGGTACTGCGGCCAGTCGGGGAGGCCGGCGCCGCTCGGATTTCCCGTCTTCGCGAAATTGGTCCAGTACGTGGAGATGACCTCGGAGGCCTGGTGGTCGGCGTCGGTCCATGGCAGGCTCCTGGAGTAGAGCACGCGGAACACGTACTCGATCTCGGCTGCATGCGGCACCCCGTTCACCGGCGGCGGCAGGAACTGGTCGAACCGGTAGCGGTAGACGGGGGCACCGGTAGCCGCATGGGCCGCAAGCCACTTCCAGGTCTTGTATCCCAGCTCGATGTCGACCCCGAGCGAGGCTCCGGCCTCGGCCGCTTGGTCGTCGTTAGCCGCCGGATATTCCTTCAGCCAGAGATCGGCCTTGTCACGCATCCTTGCGCGCACGGAATCCTTGTAGTTGGCGAGGGTCGGCGCCGCCTTCCCGAAGAGCCAATTCCTCCCCTCGTCGCGGTTCCAGCCGACCAGGAGCGGCACGGCATTTTGGGCGCCGGAGGCGTAGAGCAGCGAGGGGTCCATCGGAAAGAGGTAGCCGTCGACCACCTCCTTGAAATCGCCCAACGGGTGGGTCTTCAGCGAAAGCATGATCTCCTTCGCGGGCAGGGCCCTGAGTTCCTCGATGGTGGTCTTGCCCATCTGCCCGGCAAGCGCCACGCCCTGGGCCTCCGCCTTTGCGAGCGTCGCCGTTTTCGGCTCCGGGCTGAAAACCGTCCCGCTCTCGGCGATCGCGCGGACAAAGAGTCCCTTCGCGAGCGGTGAGGCTACAAGCGCGCTGACCGATTCGGCGCCAGCGGACTCCCCGAAGATCGTCACGTTGTCGGGGTCGCCCCCGAAGGCCGCGATGTTGCGCCGGACCCACTCGAGCGCGGCGATCTGGTCCATGAGGCCGTAGTTGCCCGAGGCATGCTCGGGCGACTCCCTCGTGAGGTCCGGGTGGGCCAGGAAGCCGAAGACGCCGAGACGGTAGTTGGCGGTCACGATCAGCACTCCCTTCTTGCAGAGACTGCCGCCGTCCTGGCGGGGCTCCGAGGTGGAGCCCGCCTTGAGGCCGCCGCCGAAGATCCAGAACATGACCGGCAGCTTCCCCGGCCCGTGGTTCTCGGGCATCCAGAGGTTCAGGTAGAGGCAGTCCTCGCTCGGCCCCTCGTCGTGGAAGACCATGTCGTCGAAGACCCGTTCCTGCATCGGGCGGGGGCCGAAGTGGATCGTCGAGAGCACCCCCTGCCAGGGCACCACGGGCTGCGGCGGCCTCCACCGGAGGGCGCCGACCGGCGGGGCCGCGAAAGGGATCCCCTTGAACGTCCGCACCTGGTTGTCCGCTGAGACGACCCCTTCGACCACGCCCTCGGCGGTGCGGGTCTGGACCGTGTGCAGCGGCTGCGCGCGGGAAACGAGGGGGACAAGCAGTAGCAGGGCAAGTGCGGGGTAGCGCATCTTCATAGGGGTGTGGCGGGCGGGTGAGACAACCTAAGACGCCCGCTGCGTCCAAAGGATGTGCCCGATCACGCCAATTGGCAATCCAACGCTAGACCCCGGCCTGTGCCGGGTCGGCCCGCCGACCGGGGAACCTGAGCGCCGCTGTGATCACGGCCACCGTCACCCCGAGGACCACCAGGTCCTGGTTGGGGCTCAGGTTGAACCGCGTGAGGAGCGAGAGGTAAGCCGCCCCCAGCGCGATTCCGATGTAATCGGTGAAGTTCTGCACGGAGACGGTTTTGCCTAGGCGGGCCGGGTCGCTCTCAGACTGGAGGGCGGCGTTTAACGGCACAATGAGGAGCCCCGAGGCAGCCCCGGTCGCCACGAGCACCGCAACCGGCGCCGCAAGCCCGAGCTTGCCCCCGATGAGCCCGAGAGAGCCGAGCCCGAGCGCCATCATGAACGCGTAGCGGCGGGACCAGGAGAGGTCTCCCGTCCTGTGGAGCCTGCCGGCCAGGTAGGCCCCGAGCACGATCCCGGCCACCATGCCGAGCACGAGGAGCACGAGCTTGAAGTTCGTGATGTGGGTGACACCAGCCTGCGTGTAGGCCTCTAGGCCCCAGCCCTGGAGCGCCGACTTGAGGGTCGAGCCCGCGAACCAGAAGAGGGAGGAGCCCACGAGGATGCGCGCCAGGCGCCTGCTCCCGAAGAGGAGGGCGAAATTCCTGCCGAACTCCGGCAGGCTCCTCGCGAGCCGCGCCGCGGGGTTGTGCGGCGTGCGGGTCATGGCGCCGTTGCACGCGAGCGCCGCCAGGTAAAGGGCGATGCCGGCCCCGTAGCAGGCCGGCAGCGAGAGCGTCCTGTCGTAGAGGATCCCCCCGAGGCCGAGCCCGGACACGATCGCGACCAGCGTCAGCATTTCGACCGTCCCGTTGGCCTTCACCAGGCGCTCCGTCGGCACGATCTCCGGGAGTATCCCGTACTTGGCCGGTGAATACACACAGGCTCCGACCCCGACCACGGTGTAGCCGATGACTTGCACCAGGTGGCCGGACGCGCCCGCGACCCGGGTGACCCCGAGGAGCCCCACCCCGGCCCCCGCGATCTTGAGCACGTTGCCGCCGACCAGCCACGTCGACTTCGGCATCCGGTCGTTCAGGAAGCCGGCAAAGGGCGCCAGGAGGATGAACGGCAGGCTGAAGACCAGGTTGAAGAGGGCGTTCTCGCCGTTCACGTGGGCCTCGGTGATCCGGCCCTCGGCCAGGGCGTAGGTGAGCGGGCCGAGGATCGCCTTCAATAGGAAGTTGTCCCCGAACGCCCCGAGGAACTGCCCCACGAGGAGGAGCGGGTAATTGCGGGAGGAGGATTTGGGGGCCACGGCCTAGCGCCCCTTCCCCCTGCGGACTTCCGCGATCTCCCGGATGAGCTTCGCCGGGTTGGTCTCGCCCCCGGCGCCCCCGAGGTGGAGCTCCCTCTCGCGCCCGAGCGCCGCCTCAAGGCGCGCCTTGCCGTATCGGGCGAGAAACCTGCGCCTGAGGACTGCGGCCAGCCACAGGAAAAGCAAGCCGAAGACGGCGAAGGCCGCAAAGGGGGCGATCCTGTTCAGGGTTTCCGGGTTCATGGGATCGGGGCAGCGTCGGGACACTGACACCTCCGCGGCCTAAGTGGAGCGAAATGAGCGCGGCCGCGCACCCTACTCTCCCTCGTTCAGGCTGAAGACGATCGGCACCTGCATGTGGACGAACACGGGGACGCCTCCCCTCCTGCCCGGCTTGAACTTCCACCGGGCCACGGCCCTGCAGGCCGCCTCCTCAAACTCCGGCGAGCTTGAGCGCGCCGCAAAGGCGCGCCTCACGTTGCCGTTGGTGTCGACGATGAAGTCCACGAGGACCTCCCCGGTGCGGCCGTCCCTCTTCATCTCGTAGGGGTAATCCGGCCTCGCTTGGTAGCGGGCGACTGGCTGTTGGCTCAGCTGGCCCGGGTCGAACACGCGTTGTCCTCCCCCCATTCCGCCGGAAATCTCAGGGATCCGGACCTGGCCTGGACTCTCCGACGGCGGGCGCAGAGGCTCCACCTCCTGCCGGAAGTCGTCGCTCCTGGGCGTGACCGGATTGTCCGGAATATCCGGCGGGGCGAGGTCCTCCCTGCGCTTCTCAGGGGGCGTTTCCTCCTTTTCAACTTCGACCGGCTTGTCCGGGTCCTCGGGTAGGGGCGGCGTGTCGATCACGATCGGCGGCCGGGGCGGCGGCGCGGGCGGGTGGTAGTGGGTGAATTCGCCGGTCCAGGCGACTCCTGAAAAGAGCAGGACTGTGGCGAGAAGGCCGGTGGCCAGGTTTTTCCTGTTCATGGGTATGTGCGGGTTGAGGTTGAGGACCGGGGACAACTAGGGATTTGAGGGCGGGCGCGGGGACCGCCGGAGCGCGATCACCGAGACGGCCGCGGCGCCGAGGAGCAGGAGCAAGCCCAGCGGCCGGCCCGCAGGGGTCGATGGGCCGACCTCGAGCGAAAGGGAGAGCGGCCGCCCGCCCTCGACCTGGAGGCTCCGGGTGAAAGTCGCGACGCGGCCCCCGTCCGGCAAGGTGATGTCGACCGCCCCGGGGGGCGGGTCTCCGGCAAGCTGCTGGTCGACGATACGCGAGGCGATCCCGTGCAGGGCCGCGGTCTCCTCCACGGTGTTGCCCTGCATCAGCTGGTCGGCCTCCTGCGGGTCGAAGTTCACGCTCCCGCGCATGAGCGGGTTCAGGCTCGCGGCCTGCTCGAGGGGGTCGTTGCGCGCGGCCGCCACCCGGTTGTCGAGGTACATCCGCTGGCGGCGCGTGTTGAGACCCAGGAGCGTCTGCTCGGTCCTCAAGTTGCGCAGCTGCACCCGCGCGTCCTCGTTGGAGGCCTGGTCGAGCTGCGCGTTCGAGGCGCGGCTAAGCATCTCGCCCGCACGCTGCTGGTCCCCGCTCTGGAGGAACGAGTTCGCCTGCTCGAGCATGACAACCGCCTTCCTCGCGTCGGCCTCCCTCCGCGCGTCGACCATCACCTTGTAGTCCCGGATGCCGAAGAAGCCGGCGCCCCGGTCCTCGCGAAGCTCCAAGTCCCCCGCATGGCCGCGAAGCTCGCGGCCGGGCGGCACGACGACGCGCCAGGAGACGTTCTCAAGCGGGATATTCAGGCTCGGGCCGGTGAGCCTCACGGCGCCCGGGCCTCCCGGGGCCGAGTACACGAGCCTCACGGCGGCCGAGCGGTCGGCGTCGGAGTTGGACGACACGTGGAAGAGGTAGCCGTCCCCGTCCCTGACGACCGCGACGCCCTCACCGTTCACGAGCGTGTTGAAGAGCCGGGCGCCCTCGGGCAGCCGGACCCGGAGCGTGCTCTTCTCCACCACCTGGACGCGAAGGTCGACGAGCGTGAGGGAGGACCCCGACTCCGAGAAGACGGTGCTGTAGTTGCCCTGGGTGACGCGCAGCTTGAGCTCGTCGGCGACCAGGTGCCGGCTGAGGAGGACCGTGAGCGGGCCCTCCGGCTCGGCGGACCTTAGGCAAAGGGCCGGGCCCGTCCGGTCCGAGCGGTCCTGAAGGTAGGCGGGCACCGCGCCCCAGTCCCCGCGGACCCAGCCGCGGGGGACGTTCCCCGCCGTCACCTCGATCCTGCCGCCTGCGCGCACAGCCACGAACTGCGTCACCTGGCGGGCACCTGGGAAGACGGGCGGCGCGACCGACTCGGCGACCTCTTCGGAGGCGCTCGGCCTCTGGTATTCGACCTGCATGTCGGTGTCGCCCGCCACCGCCCTCTGCAGGCGGATCTCCCAGAGGTCGGGAGTCCCCGGCACCCGGCCGATGTCGCCCACGGCCGCTCCCGTCGCGCGGACGGTGACGGCCCCCCCGTCGCCGATCCCGGGAAGGCGCAGGCGGAGAAGCTTCAATGAGGCGTTGTCGACATGGTAGCGGAGCCCAATCCGCGTCAGGGTCTGCCCCTCCCGGACCGTGACTTCCTCGAGGGACTGGACTGTCACCCAGGGCTCAAGCGCCTCCACGCCGACTCCGACCGACCAGTCCCGCTCGAGCAGCCGGAAGGCGAGCGTACCCGGCTGGAGCCCTCCGACGGACGGCGGGTCGACCTGCGCGACCCCTTCGCGCGACGCCACGCGGAGCCTGAGGCCCCGGCCTGGGACAAGGAGCGCCTCGCCCGTCTCGCGGGAGGCCTCGCGCACCGAGAGACGCGGCATGAGCCAGGAGGCCTGGACCTTGGGCGCCGGCCCCGCCAGCGTGACCGCGAACGCCGCATCCCCAAGCGTCCGCCCCTTCAGGTTGAGGGTGACCACGCGGTGGCCGCCGTCGTCGGCCTCGGCCCACTGGCTGAGCGACGGGCCGCTCAGGGCCTCCACCTCGAGGCCGTCCGGAACCTGGAAGCTCAGCTTGAACACGCCGGCCCGGGTGATGGAGGCGTTCAGGTCTACCGCCATCACCAGACGCTCGTCGTCGAGCGTCACGACCTCACGCGCCTGGACCCGCACTTCGGGCGCCACGGCCGCTACCCTGACGGCGACCGAGCCCCGCTCGGCGCCGAAGCGCCAGGCCCGCTGCACCGGGGCCTGCTCCGCGCGCGGGTATGCAAGGAGCGCGGGGTCGATGTCGCCCGGGCTCACGGGCGAGAGGCCACTCGCCGTCACTTCCTCGGGTTGCGCCTCCGGGCCGAAGGCGATCGCTATCGTGCCGGCCTGCCCCTGGGCGCCGAGAACCCTCAGCGGTTCCAGGCTCGCGGAAAACGGGAGCGGACCCGCGCCCTGCTGCGTCTCGACGTCTAGGGAGAACGGCTCCGATTGCGCGGGTTCCAGGGCGACACGAAGCCTGTGGGCCGACGGGTCGAACCGCCAGGAGCCGACCGGCCCGTGCACGTCGCCGACCGTGAGGCCGGCCGGGACCTCGACCTCAATCGCCGCCACCCTTCCCTGAGCGGGACGGACGAGAATCTTGCTGCGGCCGTCCACGACGCCCGGGCCCGGCACAAAGAGGTTCTCAGTCTCGGCGAAGAACAGCACCTCCTCCGCGGCCGTGTCCCGGCGCCGGGGCCGGAGCACAATCCTCGGGTCCGCGTGGGCCGAGAGGACGAGCGTCGCGCCGCTGCGGCCTTCGCCCAGGCCGGAGGCCGGCAGGACCTGGACGGCCATCGGCGAGGCGAACTCCCACCCTCCCTGGTCGAGCTCGACCGAGAGGCGCTGGACCCCGGCCGGCCCGGTGGGCACCGCTACCGTGCGGGCCCCGGCGCGGTCGTCGACCGCCATCTCGAAGCGCAGGTGGGCGCTGTGCGTGCCCTCCGTCTCCAGGGCCACGAAGTAGTCCGTCTCCGAGCCCCGGAGGACCTTGCCCAAGTGGAGGCCCTCTCCCGTGTACCCCGAAAGAACGGCCGGTGCCCGCAATAGAAGGAAGCTCTCTCCCGCCTTGCCGTGGACCGTCACGTCAGCCTCGGCGCTGAGCCTTCCCCCGCGGATCTCCCACCGCTGCACGATCGAGTCGGCGGGCCTGGAGCCCTCCTGCGCCCACACCGGCAGTTCGGGTCCCGCGCCGGCCCGGGAGGTCCCGACGCACAGCGCCGCGATCGCGAGGCCGAGGAGCGGGACGACGGGAGCCCCGCCGCGCGGCGCCCGAGGCTCCGCGAAGAGGGCGCGGAGCACGGAGGCAACGCGGATGAGCGCCGGGACAAAGAGCGAGGCGACGACGGCGGCTGCGACCGCTGCGAAGAAGGCGACGGCTCCCCCGCGCTGCGCCAGGAGACCCGCACCGGCCAGGACCACCGCCGCCGGGAGAAGGGACCGGGCCGCGGGCGAGCCCCGAAGCGGCCTCAGGGAACAAGCGGCGCCAAGCGCCGCCCCGAGGGCGAGGGCCGCAACGCCCCACCCGACAAAGAGCGCCTGCCAGGGGCCCGTGTTGAGGACCTCGACGGCGACCGACTCCCCAGGGGAGACCATCGACGCGGACACCGTGAGCTCCCGGAGCTCAGGCCGATGGACGACAGCAGCCTTTACCGCGAGGACGGCCGCCCCACACGCTGCGCCCGCCGAGAGGACGAGCCCGAGGCAGGCCGCCACAAGGGAGACCGACCTGGCGAGGAGCGCCCCGAGGGCTGCGAGAACGAGGACGGCGGCCGACGCGGAGGCGGCACGCGCCGAGATCCACTCAAACCCGTCCTCCCGGAGCGCCGGCCGGACGAGCCCCGCGTTGCCCCCCGCCGGCACGAGCACCCGTCCCGGATCGGCCCTGAGTATCCATTCTGCTGTGACAATGGAGGAGCGCAGGCGCGGCGCAGAAAGGGCGACCCTGCCCCCGCGCCCGCCCGCCGCCTGCCCGAGATGAAGGACGACCCGCACGGGGTCGTTCGCATTCGCGCGGGACGGAAGCGGAACGAGGATCTCCCCGCCGTCCACCTGCGCCTGGGCGGCCTCGCCGTCAACCCGAGTCTCCCAGAGCTTAACTCCCGCGGGAAGCGTGAGCCGGAGCGCCTTGCGCCCGTGGGTCTTCACGAAGTACTCGGCGTCCGTCGAGACCTGGCCGTCGCGGGACACGTGGCTTGTGAGCCTCGCGTAGTCGACGACCTGCTCCACGGTGTCGGCCGGCCGGTACCACTCGACCTGCGCGGACAGCCTGAACGGCCTGGAGGAGTACTGGTACACGGCAAGCGCCGGCGAGCTGGAAAGGAGGCGGAACTCGGCGGGCAGCTCCATGGGCTCAAGCCGCAGGAGCCCTCCCTCTGACCTTCGTACGTCGAACTTCACCTGGAGGGGGCTCGCGACCTCGATGTAGCCCCGCTCGGCCTGGACGCCGAGGGGCCTCACCTCGCCGGGCTCAAGGGTGCCGCCCACGGCGCTCATCGGCTCCTCGAAGGTGACAAGAACGGTCGACGGCCCGAGGACTGGCTGGTGGAGCGAAACCACGACCTCCTGCCCGTCCCGGCGCCAGTCGCGCTGGACCCCCTGGCCCGCAACGTCGATGTTGCCGGCGGCCGCCGGCACCGCGATCCGCCACTCGGTCGCCGGTGCCCCGACCACGAAGTAGTTCAGGAGAACGCTCCCGTAGAGGACGCCCTCCTTGATGGTGTAGAGGTGGAAGACGTCCGCCTGAACGCTCTGCCCGAGGGCCTCGACCTTCACCGAGGCGGACCAGTCCGCCCCCCTGACTCTCCAGGCCTGCTGCAGGCCGGCCGCCTGCGCTGGGAAATAGCTGAGCGGGATCTCGGCAAGCCCGGCAAAGGAGGCGGGCGCCATCCGGTAGCCCGCGCTCGCTGCGGCGGCCACGTGCCCGCGAACGGACTTCGCGCCCGGGAAAGCGAGGGGCTCCAGGCGCCACTGCCCCGCGGCGGCGGGCTCGCTCCGCTCAAGGCGGAGTTCGATCAGCTCTCGGCCCTCGACCGCCCGGTCGAACTGGATCCTGAGCGGGCGGTAGCCCCCGGCGGCGGCTGACCCGCTCGTGTAGTCGGAGACGCCCTGGCCCGTGACCGAGGCCACCGTGTAGTCGGCCGGAAAGAGGAGCGACCAGTCGCGCAGGGGCGCCTCCCGGACGTCGAGCTCCAGGCTCGCCGTGATCACGCGGTCGGTCTCCGAAAGGAGGTAGGTCGCCACCTCGGACACGGCGACCTCGGGCACGATCTCAGAGCCGGTGACCCGGTAGCGGTAGCCCGCAGCCGGGAAGCGGTAGACGAAGACCTGCCCCGCACCGGCCTCTGGCGCCTCCCCGGGGAACTGCTCGGGGGCGAGCTGCATGAGACCCTCCGCAGCCTCGATCCCGAGCCGGACGCTCCCGGAATTGGCAACCCTCAGGAAGCCGGAGTGCCTGACCCCGCCCTGCGGGACGACCCGCAACGGCTCCGCGGCGAGCGGAAAGCCGCCGAGCTCCTGCTGGCTGCGCACGGTGACCGTGCCCAAAGTCTCGATCGGACGGCTAAAGCGGACCTCGAGCGAGCGGGCGCTACCGGCCGGGACGACCCTCCAGCCGACGACGTTCTGGCCCTCGACCCCGAGGATCTCGCCGGGCCCGTCGAGGCGGCACGAGAGGGAGCCGAGCTTGCCCTGGAGAACGCGCAGCGAGATCCGGGAGGACTCCCTGAGGAGCCCGGGCCCGACCCTCACATCGGTCTCCTCAGTGCTGGTGAAGGCAAGGGCCCCCTCGCCCTCCTCCACCGCGCTCCGCCAGGCGGCGCGCACCGCGCCGCTCGAGGGCAGGAAACCCTCGAAGCCGGACTTCGACGCCACAGGGACGAACGGCTGGTCCGCCTTGAAGGTGATCCGCGGCCCCAGTCCGTGGAGCTCGACCGGGACGACCGCTCCGGCGGGCATCATGAAGTCGAGCGAGCGCCAGTCACTGTCCTCGCGGACCGCGGCGGCGAAGGAGACCTGGACCGGAAGGACACCGGCCCTGTCGCCGACTAGGTCGTACGCGAACCGTCCGGCGTCCTCGGCGACCAACTCCACGTGCCAGCCGTCGCCGGTGGCGGCCCCGGAGAGAGCGGCCTGCCCCGAGAGAAGCCGCAGGCGCGCGCCCGCCCGGGCGCTCCGCAGCTGCCCGACCAGATGGAAATCGGCGCTTGCGCCGCCCGCAACCAGCGACCCGGAAAGGCTCGCACCGACGAGATCGGCCTCGGCGGGGGCGCCGCCCCGCCTTGCGAGGGACACGCTGATCCGGCCCTCGCCGGTGGCGAGGAAGCGGTACGGACCGGGACCTGCAGCGGCGGCGCCCACGGGCGAAAGCCCCGCCGACTCGCGCACCGCAAGGTCGACATCGGGGTCGGCGCTGATGCCAAGTGCCAAGGAGAAGCCGACGGCACCCGCCGGTTCGGCAAGGAGCACCGCCACCGTCCCAGGGACTGCGGGCCTGCGGAGGAGCGTGTGGACGACGACGTCAAAGTCCCTCGCCCCGGAAGACGGGGCCGTTAGCCGCAGGTCCAGGAGCCGAGGGCCGGAGCCCGGGCCTGCCGCCTGGCGCACGGCCCAGTCCCTAAGTCCCTCGCCGGTGGCATCCGTCACGTCGCCCTCACCCGATAGCCCGAGCGTCAGCACCTCGGGGGAGCCCTGCACGACGTGGAGCCTTACCCGCATCTCGCCCCGGACCTCGCCGGAGCCCGCGGTGACCGCCTCCTCGACCGAGGCTGTGAAGACGAGCGGCGGGGGAACCTGCGGCGGCCGCGACTCGACCACGATCCTGCCGATCTCGGACGGTTCCGGGGGCGGCTCGGCGGCCGCGGGGGCCTCCTGCGCACGGAGCGCGGGAGCGAGGAGCGCCAGCGCGAGGAGCGCCGGGCGGAGGGAAATGGGCATAGCTAACGCTAGGGTCTTCATGGCGGTTCCTTTTTAAGGGGGGTTGTTTCCCGTGTGGGGTGCGCTCATTCCCGGCGGATTCGCCGGACCTGCTCGTACATCGCCGCCAGGTCCTGGACCCGGGGCGCGTGGGAATAGTGGTTGCGAAGGGAGGCGAGGACCGGGGCGAGCTCGCCCAGGCGGATGGACTCGGAGCGGGGGCCCCCCTGGAGCTTCTCGGCCAGGAGCGCGGCGGCGCCGGCCAGCTGCATGGAGGGGGCGGCCCTGTCGAGCGCGGGCGCCGCCGGTTCGTAGGGAAGCGTCCAGGAGCGCTCGACCACGGCGCCCGTCGTGGCGTCGCGGAAGCGCACGAAGACCTCGCCGAGCTCGCCCTCCCCCTGAGGGAGGGGCTCGACCTCGTAGAGCGCGACGGCGTTCTCGCCGGCCGCGAGCGCGGCGGCGGCCACCGCGTCGTCCCGGAAGTCCTCCGTGGCGAGCCGGTGCTGGTCGAAGCCCACGAGGCGGTAGCTCCCCACCCGTGACGGGTTGAACCGGACCTGGACCTTCACGTTCTCGGCGGCGGGGCGCAGGGCACCGGCCAGTTGCGCGGCGAAACCCGAGTCCGCATCCTCGGGAGAATTGACAACGTAGTAGCGGCCCGAGCCCTTGCGGGTGAGAGCCTCGAGCACCTGGTCGTCGATCCCGTCCCCGCCGATCCCACAGGCATCGAAGGCGATCCCCTTCTGGCGAAGGGCCTCCACCATGAGGGAGAGGTGCGCGGGCACGGCGTCGCCAAGATTCGTGACGCCGTCCGTGAGGAGGACGACCCGGTTCTGCGCCGAGGCGAGGAACTGGCGGCCGGCGAGCTCGCCAGCGAGCCGGATGGCCTCCTCCAGGTTCGTCCCGCCCTCCGACGGCGTCCGGGCAAGCGTGTCCAGGACGGCACCGGCCTTGTCCCCGGGGACCTGGTCGGCGAGGAGCCGCGGTGTGCGGGCGAAGCCGATGAGCGTGATCCGGTCGCTGCTCCGCAGGAGGGAGACGAGGACCTCCATCGCCCGGCGGGACGCCACGCGGCGGTCCTCGCGCTCCATGGAGCCCGAGGTGTCGACGAGGACCGTCAGGCGCAGCGGCTGCGCGCCGTCGCGGCCCGTCGCCGGCACCCTCATCGCGATCCGGAGCAGGTTGCGCTGCTGCGCGAAGGGATCAGCCGCCTGTTCCGTGCGGCAGGAGACCTTCTCCGCCATGGCAGGGGTCGGGTCCCCATAGTCGAAGGCATTGTAGAACTCCTCGGGCCGCACCGCGGACGGGGCAGGAAGCTCACCCCGGGCGAGCGCCTCACGTGCGAGCTTGAACGAGACGTCGCCCACGTGGAGCGAGAAGGTGGAGAACGGGTCTTTAGAGGCATTGGACTCGGCGGCGGGCGGCGCCTCTTGGAGGAACTGCGCCGTCACCACGTTGACCGAAGATCCGGCGTCCTTCAGGTCGCTCCTGAGGCGGGTCCCCGCGAGGGTCGGGTTGGCGGCATAGGTGCCGCCCTCGGGCACGATCGCCGAGAACGGGGCGGGGCCGCCGGTGCCGGATGCCTTCTTGTCGAGGACCGCTCCCCCGATGGCATCAGCAGCGGCCGGGGCGGATCTGTAGGCCCCGAAAGTGTGCGGGATCGGGTTGCTGACCTCCCCGAAGGAGGCGATGGAGCTCTCCGCAGAGACCACCTTGGGGGCCGCGACGCTAAGCGAAACCGCGGCAGCGGGAAGGTCCCTCGCGGTGACGCCGAGGCTGCCCGAATCGAAGGCCGGGGCCGCAGCGAGACTGCGGGCAGTGTTGAGAATGCGCGCGCTCTTCGCGACCGAGCCTGGGGCCGGCGCCTCGGCCTCGGGGGCCTCGTCCGCGGGCATCGCCGGAAGGGAGACCGCGACTGGGCTGGCCGCCTCCTCGCTCAGGCGCTCCCGCTTGTACGTGATGACCTGCTCCTTCTCCTGGCTCACGGACTGGCGGGCCTCAAGGAGCTCAGCCCTTGCCTCCATTTTGGCCCCGTCCTTTAGCGAAAGGTTCTCCGACCGAAAGAGGAACGTGAGGAAGACGCCGCAGGTGAGGCATGCGGCGGCGGCCAGGAGCACCTGGCGCTCGCGGCGCTGCTTCTGCCTTATGGCGGCGAGGGACGGGCCCTCGGCACGGGGCGCGGGCGCGCTGAGCGCCCTCATGAGCTCCTCCCGGCGGCCCTCGGAGAGCCTGAGCGGGGTCCCGTCGGGCCGCACGGCCCGGGAAATGAGGAGGCGCGCCTCCTCGAGGCGCCTCTTGAGGGCGGCCACCTCGGGCCGCTCCGCGGCGACCTGGGCGAGCAGGGACGCCTCGGCCTCCGAGGCCTCGCCCTCGACCCAGGCGACCACTCGGGCCTCCAGCTCGGGGGTGATGGGAGCGTTCTCTCCGGAAGGGGTGTCGTTCGTGTTCATGGTGGTCTCCTATCCCTGGCTTCCCTCGATGCCGGCCTTCCTTAGGTCGTCGAGCAGCTGCCTAAGGGCGTGGTGAAGGCGGAAGCCGACGTTGCCGACGCTCAGGCCGGTGCGCCTGCTGATTTCCTGGTACTTGAGCTCCTCCTGGTACTTGAGCTGGATCAGGGTCCTGTCCTCCTCGGGCATCTCCGCAAGGAGCATGCGGACCGTCCCCACGGCCTCGCTGCGGCCGAGCTCCTCGCGTGGGAGCTCCTGGTCCGCGCTCGCGCGCTCCGTGTCGAGCTCGTCCTCCCGTGGCCGGTCTCGCAGGTGGTTCAGAGCGAGGTTGCGCAGGCTCCGGTAGAGCCAGCCCCTGGGGTTCTCCACCTGATCCCACACCTTGTGGAGGCGAAGGAACGCCTCCTGGACCAGCTCCTCGGCAACCGCGCGCTGGCCCACGATGCCGATCGCAAAGTGAAGGAGTGCGCTTTCCTCGGCGAGGAAGAGGTCGGCGATCGAGCCCTGCACCTGCTCGCCCCCGCCGGGCGAGGGGAAGGCGACCTCGGGGGCGGCCGGCGCCCGGCCCTGCGGCTTATCGGACATCAGCGGCTCCATCGGGGATCTGAGCAAGGAAAGGCAGGACTCCATCATAGGATAAAGACACGCGGGGCCGGAAATCCTTAGCGGATTTACGGGGATTGCCTGCGGTGGGGGCCGGGCGGGCGCGCATTTCCTTGGGGCAAGGTTCCTTGCAGATCGGCCGCTGGAGGTCGACGCCCGAAATTCTTTCCCGGCAGACTTGCCCGACGGGCGATTCCTCCCAGACTCCCCGGCCATGAGACTACCCCTTCTCTGCGCAGCCGCGCTTGGGCTTGCCTGCTCCGTCCCGCTCCCGGCCCAGGACGTCTACACCCATGGCCTTCCTCCCGGCTTCCACGCCCTTCAGATCGGCGAGTCCGCGCCGGACTTCTCGCTCCTCGGGGTCGACGGGAAGACGTACAGCCTCTCCGACTTCAGGGACTCCCCGTACCTGATCGTCATCTTCCTCTCCAACCACTGCCCGACGTCGCACGCCGCCGAGACGCGGTTCATCCCGTACGTGGCGGGCCTCAAGGGCAAGGGGGTCGCCGTGGTCGCCATCAACCCGAACAGCATGGAGGGGCTCAGGGTCGAGGAGCTCGGCTATAGCAAATATAACGACAGCTACGAGGAGATGAAGCTCTACGCAAAGGAGCGCGGCTTCATCTTCCCCTACCTCTACGACGGCGGGACCCAGGCGACCGCGCGCGCCTACGGCTGCCTGTGCACGCCCTACATGTTCATCTTCGACCGGGAACGGAAGCTGCGCTACGTCGGCCGCTTCGACGACTCCGAGACGCCGGACCCCGCAACGGTGCACTCGAGGGACGGGGCCAACGCGATGGACGCGCTCCTTGCGGGCAGGCCAGTGCCGGTCGAGGTGACGCGCCCCATGGGCTGCTCCACCAAGTGGCTCACCAAGAAGGATGCGGTCGCCGAGGGAAACGAGGCGTGGAAGAACCTGCCGGTCTCGATGGGCACGGTCGACGCGGCCGGTGTCGCTGCGCTCGCGAAAAACCCCACGGGGCGCCTGCGGGTCATCAACCTCTGGGCCACCTGGTGCGTCCCCTGCGTCGAGGAGTTCCCGGGCCTTGTCTCCATCTCGCGCCGCTTCGAGACGCGCGACTTCGACCTGATCACGATCTCCGTCGACGACCCCAAGGACCGGGACAAGGCGCTGAAATTCCTGGAGCGGGAGCACGCGGCCGTGCCGCCCGGCGCCACGAAGGCGGTCGCGGCCCAGGGCAGGACGACCAACAATTTCCTCTACACGGGCCCCACGGGCGACGCCCTGGCCCAGGCCCTGGACCCCAAGTGGCCGGGCGGCTACCCCTACACGGTCGTGATCGCGCCGGGAGGCGAGGTCGTCTACCGCTGCGCGGGTGCGCTCGACATCGAGGACTTCCGCTCGAGGCTGCTCGACCGGCTGGGAATCTACTACAAGTGACCCCCGGTGGCGCGACTTAGGGACGGACGATGACCCTCCAGGCGATCGACTGGGCAGCCATCGGCGGCTACGTGGTCCTGATCGGGGCTGCGAGCTTCCTGCTCTCGAGGAAGCCGAAGAGCTCCGAGGACTATTTCCTCGCGGGCCGCTCCCTCCGGTGGCCGGTGATCGGGGCCTCCCTCTTCGCGGCCAACATCTCGGCCGAGCACTTTGTGGGGCTGGCCGGCAGCGGCTACTCAGGCGGCATGGCGGTCGGCGGCTACGAATGGTCGGCGGTGTTCTGCCTGGTCCCGCTGATTGGGCTCTTCCTCCCCTTCTACGTCAGGAACCGGATCTTCACGGTGCCCGAGTTTCTCGAGCAGCGCTACGGCCCGGGGATCCGGCTCTTCTTCTCGGGCTTCATGGTGATCCTCTCCGTCCTCACCAAGATCTCGATCTCCCTCTGGGCCTCGTCCCTCGTGTTCACGACCCTCCTCGGCTGGAACCCGCTCGCCGTGATCTGGGTCGTGGGTCTCGGGACCGCCCTCTACACGATGAAGGGCGGACTCCGGATCGTGGTCTACACCGACGCCCTGCAGACGGCCATCCTGCTCACGGCGGCCGTCGTCCTGACGACCGTCGGGCTCCGGCACGTCGGCGGCTGGGAGGGCCTCCACGCTCGCCTTCCCGCCGGGATGTTCTCCATGGTCCGCCCGGCGACCGACCCCGACTACCCCTGGCCCGGGATGTTCTTCGGCGTCTTCCTCGCCGGGAGCTTCTACTGGTCGATGGACCAGGTGCTGGTCCAGCGGGCGTTCGCGGCCCGCGACCTGGACGAGGGCAGGAAGGGCGCCATCCTCTGCGGCTTCCTGAAGCTCTCGACACCCTTCCTCCTCGTGCTCCCGGGGCTGATCGCCCGCGCGCTCTATCCCAACCTCGCGAAGCCCGACCAGGCCTACGGGAGGCTGCTCGAGGACGTGATGCCCGCCGGGCTCCTCGGGCTCACGATCAGCGGGATCGGAGCCGCCCTCATGGGACATGTGAGCGCGACCTACAACTCGGTCTCGACGCTGGTCACCCGCGACTTCTACCTGAGGTGGCGGCCCGCGGCGACCCAGGCCGAGCAGATCCGCTTCGGCCGCGGGGCCGTGGTCGCGGTCTTCATCTTGGGCTCCCTCTGGGCGCCCATGATCGGAAGGTTCGGCAACCTCTTCACTTACCTGCAGACGGTGCAGGTCTTCCTGATGCTGCCCTTCGCCGGCATCTTCTTCGCCGGGGTCCTCTGGAGGCGGACGACCACCCAGGGGGTGGTCGCGTGCCTGTGCACGGCCGGCGTCGCCTGCCCTCTCCTCATGCTCGACGGCCAGCTGCACTTCCTGCCGTTCATGGAGGCGCCGCTCCTAAGGCCCTGGCTCCACGCGGCGATGCTCGCCTTCGCGGTCTCGATGGTGGCCCTCGTGGCGGGGAGCCTCCTCTCCGCCCGAACGGCCGAGTCGAAGCTCGCCATGACGACCGTCACCGACTGGCGGGCGCTCGCGGCCCCCGGCGCAGGCCGCGGCCTCTCCGACTACCGCCTGTGGCTCGCGGTGCTGCTAATGGTCGCTGGAAGCCTCTGGTATTCCCTTCGCTAGCTCCGAAATAAAATTGGCCTTCCCGCCTCAAACAGGATGGCATAGGCCCCGCCCCTAGCCCCGCAACCCCCCAGCCGCACCCGCCCCACCTTATGACCGCGACTCCCGAATCCGCGCCCGCCGCCGAGCACGTCTATGAGAAGATCGGCATGCCAGAAAAGCTCTCGTACGGCCTGGGAGACCTGGCCTCCTGCCTCTACTGGCAGACCTTCATGGTGTACCTGACGATCTTCTACACCGACGTGTTCGGGATCAGCGCCCTGGCGGCCGGCACGATGATCGGCATCAGCCGCATGTCCGACGCTTTCTTCGACCCGATCATGGGGATGCTCGCCGACCGCACCCGCACCCGCTGGGGCAAGTTCCGGCCCTTCTTCCTGTGGATGTGCGTTCCGATGGCGGTCCTCGGCGTCCTCACCTTCACCGTCCCGAACCTGGCCGGTAACGCGAAGCTCGTCTGGGCCTACATCACCTACAACGCCCTGATGCTCGTCTACACGGCGATCAACATCCCCTACACCGCGCTCCTCGGCGTCATCTCCCCGAACCCGAACGACCGCACGACCCTCTCCTCGATCAAGTACGTGGGCGCCTTCGGCGGCGGCATGATCGTGGCGGCCACCCTCCTGCCGATGTCCAAGGTCGGCGGCTGGCTCGGCGCGACGACGGTCGAGCGCGGCTGGCAGCTGTGCTTCGTGGTCTACGGCATCGCGGCGTGCCTGTGCTTCCTGACGATGTTTCTGCTCACGAAGGAGCGGGTCCTCCCCCCGAAGAAGCAGGAGAGCTCGATCATCCGCGACCTGGGCGACCTGCTGACGAACGGCCCCTGGCTGACGCTCGTGGCCGTCACGATCACCTTCATCCTATTCGTCGCGCTCCGCGGCAGCGTGACCGCCCACTACTTCAAATACTACGTGGGCACCCAGACGCTGACCCTTCCGTCCTTCCTCCCCAACTCGATCGCAGGGACGCAGCAGTGGGGCTGGGAGAGCCTGGTCTCGATGTACAACACGAGCACCCAGTTCGCCTCCCTTGTCGGCGTCATGCTGATCCCCTTCGCGGCCAAGATGGCCGGCAGGAAGACGGCGTTCGTGGTCCTCTTCGTGATCGCGATCCTCTGCACCTCGTCCTTCTACCTGCTAAAGCCCGACCAGCTGATCCTCATGTTCACGATGAACTGCATCGGCTCGATCACCGGCGGGCCGCTCATTGCGCTCATGATGTCGATGTACGCCGACACCGCCGACTACGGCGAATACGTGAAACAGCGCCGCGCGACCGGGCTCATCTTCTCGGCGTCCATCTTCTCGCAGAAGCAGGGCTGGGCGATCGGCGCCTGGGTGGCGCTCGCCCTCATGAACAGCGTCGGCTTCAAGGCGAACGTGGCACAGACGCCGGAGTCGCTCCACGGCCTGGTGCTCCTGATGAGCGTCCTGCCCGCGGCCCTGGGCGTCGTCTCGCTAGCGATCCTTGCCTTCTACCCGCTGAACGAGGGCCGCATGGCGGTCATCGAGACGGAGCTAAAGAAGCGCCGCGCCGCCGACAGGGCTGAGGCGGCCGCGACGGCCTAGGCCTTTTCAAGGCGGCGCTGGGCGAAGACGACCAGCGCCCCGAGCGCCGCGCCCGCGAGGGCGTCGAGCGCCACGTGCTGGCGGATGGCGACCGTCGAGTAGACGATACCGAGGCACCACGCCCCGTTCGCCGCGCGGGCGAGGACCCCGGCGCCGAGCCCACGGAGGATGCGTCCAAAGGCCGCGGCGGTGAACACCGCGAAGGCCACGTGGAGCGAGGGGAAGGCGTTGCCCGAGGCATCGACCGCCTTCAGGTAGGCGAGCGAGGGCGCGCCCGGTGCGCCCACGTCGGGCGTCGGGACCGCGGTCGGCCACAGCAAGAAGACCGCGAAGCCCACTGCACTCAGCGCCGCGGCGGCCGCCAGGTGCCGCAGGAGTTCGCGGCGGGTGGCCAACAGGGCCGGGGCCAGAGGGACGTAGACCCAAAGAGAGACGTACAACCAGAGGGCGGCCGGGGCGAACGGCACCCACGTGTCCGGCAGCGTCCGCGGAATCGTCGTCAGCGGGAAGAAGGGGTGGTTCAGGATCCAGAAGTAGGCAGCGAAGAACACGGACATCGCCGCCACACTCCCGAGCATCTTCAGTAGCCAGTGCATTCCCAAGCGCTCGAGCGCGCGGCTTGGCCAGGGCTTTCCCAGGAATGGTCCCGGGGCATCGGGTGGATGGCTTACGCGGGTCGAGGTTGGCCGCCTGCAAAGAATTTTCCAATCCCCTATTCTCCCGGGGTTTGCGCCCCGCCTTTTCAGAGCCGGCTTGACGAATGCCTTTCTTATCCCCACTACCTTGTTACACAAAGGTAGCTTGGATCAACACTCACCTGTGAGCATCAACGAGAAATTCACCGCCATCCGGAAGGGCCTCCTGGAGTTCCTCGTTCTGAAGATCATCGCGGCCGACAAGGTCTACGCCGCCGACATCCTGAGCCAGCTCGGGGCGACCGAGTTCGCGACCCAGGAGGGGACACTCTACCCGCTTCTCTCCAAGATGCGCCGCGAGGAGCTCGTGGACTACGAGTGGAAGGAGTCCGAGGCGGGCCCGCCCCGCAAGTACTACCAGTTGACGGCCAAGGGCCGCGAACAGCTGCGCGAGACTTCCGACTACTGGAAGAAGATCAGCGGAACCGTGAAGAGCCTCGGCCAGGACAGCACCCCCTAACCCTCCAGCCTCATCCCATGAACAAAGTCATCACGATCAACCTCAACGGAAACGCCTACCAGCTCGAGGAGGACGGCTACGAGGCGCTCCGTGCCTACCTGGAGGCCGCGGGCCGCCGCCTCCAGGGCAATCCCGACCGGGACGAGATCATGGCGGACATCGAGCAATCGATCGCCGACAAGTTCCGCACCGTGCTCGGGGCCAACAAGACCGTCGTGGTCTCGAAGGAGGTCCAGGACGTGATCGAGCAGATGGGGCCCGTCCAGGACGACTCGGGCGGCAGCGAGGAGCCAAAGCCGGGGAAGGCCTCGAGCAGCACGGGCGCTTCGGCCGGCGCGGCCGCCGCCTCGCCTGGCCCCGGCACCGCCCGCAAGCTCTACCGGATCCGCGAGGGCGCCCAGGTCGCCGGCGTCTGCAACGGGCTCGCCGCCTACCTGGGGATCGATGTCACAATCCTCCGGATCATCTTCGCCGTCTGCGTCCTCACCTTCGGCGCGGGCATCCTGGTCTACATCGTCATGATGTTCGTCATCCCGCCCGCGAACACGCCCGAGGAGGTCGCGGCCGCGCACGGCGTCCCGGCGACCGCCGAGGAGTTCATCCGCAGGGCCAAGGAAGGCTACTACGGCGGGGTGAAGGCTTTCGGCGACCGCCAGGCGTTCAAGGAATGGAAATGGCAGTTCAAGCGCGACATGAAGCAGGCGCGCCGGAACATGAGGGATCACGCGTGGAAATGGCGCCACGACTGGAACTTGGGCTGGTCGCAGACCCCGCCGCCCCACCCCACCCACTACGCCTTCGGCTCGCTCCTCGGGATCGCCAGTTTCGCGATCTCCATGCTCTGCCTCTACGCGATCATCTCGCTCATCGTGACCGGGGCGGTGTTCGGCACCTTCTCACTGCCCGCGGGGATGCCGCTGTGGCTTGGGATCATCCTGGTCATCCTCCTTTTCAAGCTCATCAAGTGGCCGATCCGAATCATGAAGTACAACCTCTACTACGGGGGAAGCCCGGGGCCGGGCGCGCCCGGCGGGTTCTGCTGCATGTGGAGCTCGTTCGGCTGGCTCCTGCTCCTGGCGCTCTTCATCTGGATCTTCGACCACCACTCGCTCACGTTCCACGAGGCGCTCCATCACTTCGCCCACGCGACGAACCGCGCCGTGGACGCGGTCCGCCAGTGGTGGTCCGAGCAGTAGGCCCCGCCCGTCAGTCGACGAGCGCCTGGTAGGCGAGGTTCTGAACGGTCAATAGGAGCGTGAGGCCCCCGGTCGGGTGGAGCTGGGCCATGGTGATCACGACCATGTCCTCCTTGGGGTCCACGACGAACTGGGTGAAGAAGAAGCCGCCCCAGTTATAGGAGCCCGGGGAGCCGACCTCGGCCATGGGCGACTTGACCCCGTTCACCCCGAAGCCGAGGCCGAAGCCCTGGTCCGGCCAGGCCTTGCCCGCCTGGTCATGCGTCATGAGCTCGACCGACTTGCGGCTAAGGATCCGCACGTCGCCCAGCTTCCCGCCGCCGAGCATCATCTGGCAGAATCGGGCGTAGTCGCCCGCCGTCGACGTGAGCCCCGCCCCGCCGGAGAAGAGCTTCTTCGGCCCGCGGTACGGATAGTCGGCCGAGTAGACGAACGGTCCCTCGACAATCGGCTTGTCCGGGAAGCGCTGGAGACCCTTGTCGTCATAGTAGGTGTAGGCGGCCGCGAGCCTCGGCACCTTGTCGTCGTTCAGGAAGAAGGCGGTGTCCTTCATGCCAAGCGGATCCAGAATCCGGGTCTTAAAGAACTGGTCTAGCGGCATCCCGGAGACCACCTCCACCAAGCGCCCCAGGACGTCCACCGAGAGGCTGTATTCCCAGCGCTCGCCGGGGTTAAAGAGGAGCGGGAGCGGCGCCAGGCGCTTCACGCTGTCGGCGATCGTCCCGTCGTAGGCCAGGAGGCCGCTCGCGACATTGGCATCCGCATAGGCCTGCCCTACGTCGGTGTTCCACTGGTAGGTGAGGCCGGAGGTGTGGCGGAGAAGGTCACGGATCGTGATCTCCTGGGTCGCGGGAATCGTGTAGGGCTGGCCGGTCGCTGGCTTTACAAGGACCCGCGGGTTCTTGAACTCGGGAAGGTATTTGGAAATCGGGTCCTCGAGGAGGAACTTGCCCTCCTCGTAGAGCATCATGACCGCGGTGCTCGTGATCGGCTTAGTCATGGAGCAGATCCGGAAGATCGCGTCCTTGGTCATGGGCTTTCCTGCCTCGCGGTCGGCCATTCCCCGCGCGTCGAACCACGCCACCTCGCCGTGGCGGACGACGAGCGTCACAGCGCCTGCGATCCGCTTGTCGTCGATCGCCTTCTGGACGACCGCCCCTATGCGCCCGAGGCGCTCCGACGACATCCCGACGGCCTCGGGCTTCGTCTCGGGGAGATTCTGGGAGAACGCAGGCGCGCAAAGGAGCAGCGCCGCGGCTAAAAGGAGCATC